>JADHNY010000016.1 GCA_016779265.1 Pirellulales bacterium
ATCGCTAGTAATCGCGGGTCAGCATACCGCGGTGAATGTGTTCCTGAGCCTTGTACACACCGCCCGTCAAGCCACGAAAGTGGGGGGCATCCGAAGTCGCTGAGGTAACCGCAAGGAGCCAGGCGCCGAAGATGAACTCCGCGATTGGGACTAAGTCGTAACAAGGTAGCCGTAGGGGAACCTGCGGCTGGATCACCTCCTTTCTAAAGGATATTGATCCCGTTCAATGCCCTCTTGGGGGCTGCGAATAGGACGCCTTACTTGTTTGCCTTTGTTGGTTTCCTTTTGGGAAGCTCAGCAGGGGGACGGCAAGTTTGGACCAAAAGAATGTGGAGACGATCCCGTGCCCTGAAAGAGATCAGTTTTCGTGTCCGTAAGGATGCGTAGACAGGCTACCGGATTCGAAGAACATGTGACCCTGGCGGGGCTTGGACAAGGCCTCGCCAGGGTTTTTTTATGCGCGGATTTGGGCTGTGAGAGACGTACGGACTTTCACTTCGCAGGCCGCACGGTACATTGCTCAAGGCGGCTCTGCGTCGCGTCAAAAAGTCACTTCCCGACGGGAAGTCGAGTTGAGTGCACGCGGTACTGGCCGCGGATTGCTGCTGGAGAAAACAGAATGTCCACCGCCACGCTTGCTCCCCCCGCCAGTTCAGGCCGACCGCACGACCGAAGTTCGATTGCGGGTGTTGTGCCTCCTGCAACCGCTGAGACGACGATCATGTCGGTGTGGCCATCGGTGGCAAGTACGGGAGCGGGGCAGTTTTTTGGCGGTCTTTTCCTGATTGACATCGGCATGTGGCCGGTGACTATCGGGAATCTGATCGCACTTGCGAGCATTCCGCTGATGCTGATGCTCTATCTGACCATGCGGCTCCCCTGGGCGATCACGCGATACCGCCTGACCAATCGTCGCGTGACGATCGACCGTGGGATTTCCTGGAAGGTTGAGCAGTACGTCGACTTCGACAGGTTTGACTCGGTTGAGGTGCAGGTCCGCCCTGGGCAAGACTGGTATCACTCAGGCGATCTGGTTTTTCGGCGCGGAACAACGGAAACCTTCCGGCTTGCGGGCGTTCGGCGGCCTGAAGTGTTTCGGCAGGCGTGCTTGAAGGTGCAGCAGTCGTATATGAGCGTTGCCGCGAGCGTGTGACCGCTGGTTTCACAGGACGGGCGTCAGGTTTTTACCGCTCGCCTTCCCGCGACAGGCCCTCGCAGCCGGTGTGCCTCGTCGATGGCCGTTCTCGCCTCATCGTCCAGTCTGCAGTCGAGGGCAGGGACGTTGGCGGCCACTTGAGCCGGTGTCGTGGCTCCAAAGAGGACGCTGGAAATACCGGGACGTTCCATGGTCCATGCCAGGACCAACGCCGGAACAGTAGACTCGAGACGTGCGGCAATCGGCCGTAACGCGTCGACAAAGTCGAGATTTCTCTGGAACTCCTCGCCCTGAAACATCGGGTATTTGTGCCGACTGTCGCTGGTAGGGAACTGCCGGTCTCGGCCCATGCTGCCCGCGAGCAGGCCCTTCATGAGAGGCCAGTAGACAACCATGCCGATCGCATGCTCTCTGCACCACGGCAGAAATGAGGTCTCGAGTTCGCGTTGCAGCATGTTGTAAGGCATCTGGCAAGCCGCTGTAGGGCAGACCGCTGAGAAACGTTGCAGCTCTTCCAGCGATACATTGGAGCAGCCAACAGCCCGCGTCTTTCCAGATTCAAGGAGCGTCAGCAGTGCTTCGGCAGACGCTTCGATCGGCGTCTTCGGATCAGGGGCGTGGAGATAGAGGAGGTCGAGCGAATCGACTCCGAGCCGATGAAGGCTTTCGTTGACCTCAGCCTGCAGGCGTGCGGGAGCGCCATCAACAGCCTGCTGGCGACCCGGTTCCCAGTGAATGCCGCACTTGCTGGCCAGGAAGATGCTCTCTCGTGGGCGGTTTTTGATGGCCTCGCGGATGGCGGTTTCGCTCTCACCGGCCTCGCCGTAGCAGTAGGCCGTGTCGAGATGCGTGATGCCGGCGTCGAGAGCAGCGTTTACCGTGGCAATCGCATCATCGCGATCGACGCCGTCGCGGGTCATGCCGGCAAGCGGCCAGCAGCCAAGGGCCAGGCGACTCATGCGGGACAGAGGCATTCGGGAGGCGGGGGCGTTCATGTCACGATCCTGCGGACTGTTCGGATGCGGTGGCTGGAGTGACGGTGTTGAACACGCCACGCTCGAGGAACTCGGCGGTCAGCCTCGCGGCATCACGACGAAAAAGCAGGCTTGAATGCATGCAGGGGAGTGTGATGTGCTGATGTGGCATTGCCAGCCGTGTGCTCTCGAGCGAGACGAGCTGGTCAAAACCTGCGGCAATCACGCCCGTTTCGACACCGATCGGCTCTGCAAGCCTGTTGACAAGGCTCTCGGGAGCGGTCGTCAGTTCCGAAACCGGTCGGAAGAGTCTCCCCATCAGTCCGGCTGTCGCTGTGGCCACGAACGACCCTCGGTTCGGCGGAGCGAGCATCACAAGCCGGCCGAGTTTCTCAGGGGTGTGACGCGACAAGGCGGCACGGGTGACAATGCCACCCATGCTGTGGGCGACCACGTGCAGGGTGTCGATTCCGGGCGTCTGGGCTACTCGCGCAAGCTCGTCTGCGAATCGTGCGGCGTGCGTGAGCACGGAGGGCGTGAGGCTCTGGTAACCCCACAGGGAGGTCTGCCAGCCCCGCTTGCGGAGCCGCCGAGCAAGCGGCGTGAGCAGCCAGCGGTTCGCCATGAAGCCGTGCGTGAGCACCACGAGTTCGCGGGAGCGTTGCGATATTCTCGGACGGTCCGTCGTGTCGCTGGTCATGCTCGGGGGGCGGTTGGAGCTCCAGACGCTGGCGGCCGCCTCGGAGGCGGCGCCGGACAGCAATCGAGCGGGCAGACGTCGTGATTGGCCGGCATCGCCCCGATTGCAGCCCGATCTGGAAGGCTCCAGACCCGCTCAGCAATCAGTTCTCGCACCATGCTCACAAACTCGGGATCAGTGCCAACGGTCGATGCGCGATGCATTTCCACACCAAGTTCACGGCAGAGCGTGGCTGCTTCCTCGTCGAGGTCGAACAGCACTTCCATGTGGTCAGAGATGAAACCGATCGGCACGAGCACCACATGACGAGAGCCTGCCGCCGCCCGCTCGCGGATCGCGTCGCAGACATCTGGCTCGAGCCAGGGCTGGGTCGGAGGGCCGCTCCGGCTCTGATAGACAAGCTGCCAGTTTTTCACACCTGCCCGCTCGGCAACCAGCCGCGACGCCTCTTGCAGTTGGATGACGTAGTGAGAGGTGTCAGCCATCGACAGCGGGATGCTGTGGGCTGTGAAGAGAACTGTCACCTGGTCCCGATCGACATCAGCACCAAAGGTGCCGAGGGCGGCGAGAAGGTTTCGCGCCATCGGATGCACAAAGCCGGGATGATTGAAGAACACACGAATCTTATCGACCGTGGGCGCCTTGTCGCCCAGCGGCTCACACGCGGCAGCAATATTCTCGCGATACTGCCTGCAGCCTGAGTAGCAGCTGAATCCGCTGGTCACGAAAGCGATCGCCCGCTGAACGCCTGCGTCTGCCATCTCCTGAAGGGTATCGGTGAGAAGCGGGTGCCAGTTGCGATTGCCCCAGTACACAGGCAGTTTCGGGCCGTGTGCCTCTAGCTCGGCCTGGAGCGCTTCGAGAAGAGCCCGGTTTTGCTCATTGATTGGGCTGACACCACCAAAGTGCTGGTAGTGTTCAGCAACTTCCAGCATTCGCTCGCGGGGGACATTCCGGCCCCGCAGCACGTTTTCCAGAAATGGCATCACCTCGTCAGGCCCTTCAGGGCCACCGAATGAGACGAGCAGAATAGCGTCGTAGGAAGTTTTCCGCCCGTCGCCGACTCCAACAGCGTCTGGCTGCGAAGCTGACGATTGCGAAGCTGGCTCCGGCGCCCTCAACGGCTGTGACATTGCACACCTCACACAAAGAAAACGGTTCCGCCACTCAAGCAAAAGCGACCGAGAGTGGCGGACGTTGGAAGTGAGCGGCCATGACCCCGACGGGACTCGAACCCGTGTTACCGCCTTGAAAGGGCGGTGTCCTAACCACTAGACGACGGGGCCGCACCCGTAATAGTAGCCGACGGAATGGAAAGAAGAAGAGGGGCTTTTCGAGAAGGTTCATCTCTCGCCGACGGTCGACTAGCGAGGTCGCACGCGTGGCGTCTTGAGTTCTCTCGATTCCTCGGCGTCAGGATCGACGCTCTGCAGGGCTGAACGGTTGAGGGATGAGTTGTCACGTGCATCGCTCGGCAGCGGCATGTGAGTGGGCTGCGAAGCCACCGACGTGCTTGTCGTTTTTTCGCCCGATGTGCCACTCGCCTCTCGAGAGGTGCCGGTGATGGTGCTGTCGGCGACGGTGCTGTCGGCGGTATCTACGACGGCTGGAGCGGTCTCGGCCCCAGGCAGACTCGCCGTCAGCGGAACTTCGACGATCGACTGAAAGACCTCCTGTCGGTGGACTGGTACCTCCTTGGGTGCCTCGATGCCGAGCCGCACTTTGTCACCACGGATCTCGACCACCACGATCGTGATGTCGTTGTTGATGACAATGCTTTCGTCTTTTTTTCTGGAAAGAACAAGCATGATATTCGTCCGAGGATCCTGATACCAATGTACGGATTTACCGTGCGTCGTCAACGGAGAGACCCCTCCGGAGAGTGATGTCTCAGTGTGTGCGTGGGTGTTCGTGGGGATGCCTGCTGCGGTGGACTTGGGCAGCCCACGCTTGTTCGCACGCCCGTCGAGATGGCTTCAGGTGAGCTCGCGTCCTGTCAGGGGGGCGGTTCATCCACGTCTGGTTGAGGCCGCTTGTGACCTGGCGTCCGTGCGCTATACTGCCCCCGGGAAGTTGTCTCAACGCCTCGGCAGCCGTCTGTGAGCGATGCTCATTGGAGGTCGATGCCACTGGCGGGTAGTGCTTTTGAGCTCATGAGCAGAAGGGCTCACGAGCAGCACGACGGCCAAAACAGTGACGGCTTTTCCCTGACTCGGCGTGATTCCCGGGACAGGGTGACAGCTCTCTCCGAATCTCACGTCCACCACGTCTCTAATACGGTCGCGAACGCATGAGGGTCTGGTTTCGCAACTTGTTTTCGGCCATTTCCACCGTGGCAGAGGGGCTCTTCGTCACGTTGCGGGTCTTTGGACGAACCTATGACCGCGATCGGCGGACGTTCACCGAGCATTTCGAATACCCGGAACTGCCGGTGCCGGTGACGGCCCGCTACCGGGGTTTTCATCGGTACGACCTGACGACCTGTATCGCCTGCGATCAGTGCTCCAAGGCCTGTCCTGTCGACTGCATCTACATCGGCAAAGAGCGAGTCCAGGGTGGCAAAGGTTTTCAGGTGAGTGGGTTCACGATCGACTACTCGAAGTGCATGTTTTGCGCGTTGTGCGTTGAGCCATGCCCCGTGGACTGCATCTTCATGGGGTCATCGCACGACCTCAGTTGCTACAGCCGCGACGGAACGATTGTGGACTTCGCCCGACTGCCCGTTGACGTGGCCTGGGGCCGCTCAACCCTGAATCCAACGGCTGTCGCGGCGGCGAAGGTGATCGTCGATCCAGTGCATGGTGGTCCGAATCAGTAGGTGCGTGACGGCGATGGCGTGGCAGCGGCCGCGGTTGTACGAGGGAGATTAAAGGCGTGTTGGATCCGGTTTTGATTGCGGGCTATCTCGCACTCTTCGTGGCCGTTGGGGCGGTTTTTCTGGCCGTCAACCTGATTGTCGGCTGGCTGGTTCGTCCCCGCATGCCGAACACTGAAAAACTCGAGGTGTATGAGTGCGGTGAGCCGGCAATCGGCTCGAGCTTCGTGCAGTTCGACCTTCGCTTTTACGTGGTGGCTCTGCTCTTCATCATTTTTGATGTCGAGGTGGCCCTGTTTTTCCCGTGGGCCACCGTCTTTGGAAAGGCGACGCAGCTCTCCGACCCTGGGCTCGAGACGGTGGTGGTGATGGCTCGTGATCACGCGGATGCTGCTGTAACTGCCGAACCAACCATCCTGCCGGAGGGCGTGCGTGCCATCCCGGGAACTCCTGGCGATCTCGAGCTTTCTGCGGCGGGTATGGGACTGTATCGCGAACTCGGCTTTCAGAATCCCACAGTACCCGTGTTTTCGGTCCCCTCGAATGACGCGGCCCTGCTGCAGGAGTCGCTGCGTGGTGTGCCAGAACGGGAAGGTCAGTGGGCCGTGCAACGGTTTGGCAGCCTGCTCGCACGGACGGCGATCTCCGACATGGTGGTCTTCTATGCCGTGCTGCTCACCGGATTTGCTTACGTCTGGTATCGGGGAGACTTGGACTGGGTGCGTGCGGTGTCGGCGGCTCGTGCTCGTACGCCAGTGCCGTTACCGCCTGCTCAGCGGACTGAAGGGACGTCTGGCACCTCGGTGCTTTCTGCCTAGGGCATCTGCCTGCCTCCCATATGACCGCGTCGTGGTCTGCGGGATGTGAGTACTGAAACGAACACCGCATTGTGAGTGGAGAGAAACATGCGAGGCCCTGCCTTCCTTGAATCGCTGGAGGCTGCCGTCCCGGGTGGAGTGGTCGGAACCAATCTTGAGGCACTCGACCCTTGGGTGGAGGTTGCTCCTGGGGCGATTGCCGATGTCTGCCGCTGGCTGCACGACGCGCCAGAGACAGGCTTTGACTCGCTCCAGTGCATCACGGCCGTCGACTGGTTTGAGGCAGATCCGAAAAAGGCCGCGAAGGCTGGGTGGGAGCCTCACCTGGAACTGGTCTACCACCTCTGGAGCACCGCTGCCCGGGTGAGCCTGGTGCTCAAGTCCAAACTGCCTCGCTGGAAAGATGAGGTGCAAGGGCAGCCCCCAGAGGTGCCGAGCGTTGTTGGCGTCTGGCGGACGGCAGACTGGCATGAACGAGAGGTGTTCGATCTCTCGGGAGTGGTGTTTGTGGGACACCCGGATCTGCGGCGAATCCTTTGTCCGGAAGACTGGGAAGGCTACCCGCTTCGCAAGGACTATGAGATGCCGCTGGACTATCACGGTATTCGTGGGCGGTAAGCAAAGGATCAAACGCTATGTCACAGGTCATCGACGACGACCCGCGGATCATCGAGTTCGACGTTCGTACGGATGAGATGCTCGTCAACATGGGTCCGCAGCATCCAAGCACGCACGGCGTGCTGCGGCTTGTGTTGCGGACTGATGGCGAGATCGTCTCGGAAATTGAGCCGCATATCGGCTACCTGCATCGCTGCGCGGAGAAGATTGGCGAGAATGTCTCCGCCCGCCAGTTCATCCCATACACCGACCGGATGGACTATCTGGCCGCGATGAACATGAATCTCGGCTGGTCGCTTGCAGTTGAGAAACTGATGGGCTTGCAAGTCACTGAGAAGGCCCGCCATCTGCGGGTGCTGATCTCAGAGTTCAGTCGGATCGCCAGCCATTTGGTCGGCATGGGCGCGTATGGCCTCGACCTTGGAACGTTCAGCCCATTTCTCTACGCGTTCCGCGAACGTGAAAAGATCCTCGACCTGTTTGAGGAAGCCTGTGGTGCACGTCTGACGTACAGCTACATCACCGTCGGTGGTCTGACGGCAGATCTGCCACCCGGCTGGTTGGCTCGCTGCGAGGCATTTTTGGATCAGTTTGAGCCGGTCATTCGTGAATACCACACGCTGCTGACCACCAATGCGATTTTCGTGAAGCGGACCGCAGGAATCGGTGTGCTCTCGCCGGAGATGGCGATCAACTATGGCTGCTCGGGGCCAGTGCTCCGGGGCAGTGGTGTCGACCAAGACATGAGGCGGGATGGAGAGTCGATCTACACGGCGATGTACGACGGCTATGCCTTTGAAGTCGCAGTGATGAAGAACGGTCACTATCCACAGGACCATGTATACCCGGCGGTTCCAGCCGACGCGGTGCTGGGAGACTGCTGGCATCGCTTCTTTGTGCGAATGCTCGAGGTGGTGCAGTCAATGGACCTGGTTCGCCAGGCGATTGACCGCTACTCGGCATGCTCCGGGCCGCTTGGCGAGCCGGTGAAGGTTGCTGAGAAGCTGCCGAAGGGAGATGTCTATCTCGAGACGGAATGTCCTAAGGGGCAGATGGGCTTCTACCTTGTCGGCGATGGAACGGCGATTCCGTGGCGAGTTCGTGCTCGCTCCAGTTCGTTTTCCAACCTCTCGGTGCTGGCTGAGCTCTGCCACGGCTGCTTGATTGCCGATGTGCCGGCCATCGTGGGCAGCCTCGACATCGTGATGGGTGAGATTGACCGGTAACGACGACAGAGGTGCGGCCCCGGTTTCCCGGCCCCCACTTGAGAACAGAGACGAGTTGGTGCAGACTTCGTGCAAATTTTCACGAAGTCGCTCAGAGACGGATGTTGGCCATGAATTGTGGCCGCTGTGTGACGCGTGTGGAGGCTGGTGAGCCGAGATGGCCGAGTACCTGATTCAGACTGTGGGACTGCCGGAGTGGCTGGCATGGTCGCTGATGGCGGGGCTCTCGGCCGTGCTGATCCTCAACCTGATGGCCGGTGGGGCCTTGGTCTTCATCTGGGCTGAGAGAAAGGTTTCAGCCCGAATCCAAGACCGTCTGGGGCCTACACGCACTGGTGGCAGTTTTGGCTGGCTGCAGTCTCTCGCTGATGGCATCAAGCTTCTCGCGAAGGAAGACCTGATGCCCGCGGGGGCCGACGGGATGCTGTTCCGGGTGGCCCCGTACGTCAGCTTTTGTGCCTCATTTGCGGCCTTTATCGGCCTGCCATTCGCCTTTGACATGGTCGGCCTGCGGCTGAATGTCGGCGTGTTCTATGTCGTCGCGGTGCTCGGCTTGGAGGTGTTTGGGGTGATCCTTGCCGGCTACGCCTCGGCCTCGAAGTGGTCGCTCTTCGGGGCGATGCGTGAAGCAGCACAGGTGGTTAGTTACGAGGTTCCCTTAGGCATGTGCATCGTGGTGCCAGTCATGCTGGCTGGCACGATGGATCTCGTGACGATTGGTGAGAAACAGGCCGGTTGGTTCACCAACTGGTACGTCTTTCATGATCCGTTCACGTTTGTGATTTTCTGGGTCTACGTGACCTGTGCGGTGGCCAGCGTGAACCGAGCCCCGTTTGACCTCGCTGAGGCTGAAAGCGAACTGGTAGCAGGCTTCCACACCGAATACTCGGGTCTGCGGTGGAGTTTCTTCTTCATGGCCGAGTACAGCTCGATGTTTCTGGTGAGTGGCCTTGCGGCAGTGCTGTTTCTGGGCGGTTGGAACGGTCCGATTCCAGTCGCGTCTTTGTTGGGGCTCAGCGACGGCACCGGAGACACGACCGGCGTGCTGGTGCGGCTGGTTGGTCTCGGGAATCTGCTTGGAAAGGCAACGCTCGGTGTGCTGATCATGATGTGGATTCGTTGGACACTTCCACGGCTACGTATCGACCAGGTGATGACCACCTGCCTGAAGTACTGCACGCCGATTGCCGCGGTAATGTTTGCTGGCGCGATGACCTGGCTTTGGGTGTTTCCTGGCGGCGTTCTCGACATCGACACAGGATCGCGGCGGCCTGGTGAGATTCGTGAAGGCTGGCTGGACGGTCCCGGTGGGCGTGGTGCAGCGGCCGTTTCGACGCCTTCGTCTGTCCCGAATAATGCGGCAGTTGCGGAGGTGGCGGAATGATCGGGACCTTGTTTGGGGTGAGTTCGCTGCTTGCCGCGACGTCAGGGGGCATCAACTGGCACAGCTTTTTCTTTCTGCTGTTTGCCCTGCTCGCCTGTGGCCTCGCCGTGGCGGTCGTGCTCGCAGACAATGTCGTCCGGATGGCTTTCTATCTTGTGCTCTCACTCGGAGCGACGGCCGGACTGTTCTTCCTGGCCGGTGCCGAGTTTGTGGGCGCCATGCAGTTGATGATCTACGTTGGTGGCACGCTTGTGCTGCTGATCTTCGGCGTGATGCTGACTGCCCAAGAGCCGTTCGTTGCCATCAAGACGCCCGCTCGCGATAAGGTTTTGGCTGGCATCGTTGGTGGCGGCCTGTTGGCTGTGTTGCTGCAGGCAGCGTTCACGGGGCCAGCATGGTCTGAGGCCCCTGCCGACATGGCAGAGCGAACGCTCGGCCAGGTGACACAGCCCTCGGCAACACCGCTCGGCATGGCGCTGGTTGGCGTGCGTGTGGATGGTGACGTGGCCAGCGGTGAGCGATCACCGGCTGATGGCAATGTCCGTTCTGGCTATCTGCTGCCGTTTGAAATCGTTTCGGTGCACCTGCTGGTGGTGCTGGTGGGTGCGGCCTACTTGGCGCGAACCAAGCGTCGCAAGGCGGTCGCGATTGCGCGTGATGAAAGTACGACGGGAGGGGTGCGATGAATCTGCTGTCCGATCCTGTCGGCGTGAGCCACTACCTGGTTGTGGGCGCAATCCTGTTTACGACAGGTGTCGTCTGCATGGTGGTCAAGCGGAATGCGTTAGGGGTGTTGATGGGTATCGAACTCGTGCTCAATGGCGCCAACGTCAACTTTGTGGCATTCGGTTCGCCGGTGTTGCGGGGCGAGCAGGCATCGATTCTGGGTCTGGATGGTCAGGCCATGGCGTTGTTTGTAATCCTGCTGGCGGCTGCTGAGGCGGCTGTCGCGTTGGCGATTACGCTCAACTTCTACAACAACCATGCGACGGTCGACGTTGACCGCGCAGACGATCTGAAGGGCTAAGGGTAGCGCGAGGCCGAAGGGCGGCGTGCAGACAAACGCGGGGCTGACGTGGAACTGGTGGAAACAGATCTCGGCGCGACACTGTCGACCCTGCTGGGTTTGGCGTGGCTGATCCCCCTGGCGTCGTTTGCGGCGATTCTCTTTTTTGGTCCGAAGATGGGGCCGCATGGCCGCAACTCGGCATGGGTGGCGACCGGTGCGATCGGTACTTCGCTGGCTCTGTCGTTGTTTGCCTTCGGCACCTGGATGGTCAACCATCCGCCTGCAGTGGCCCACCATGGAGATCATGGCGACGTCCACGGCGAGGACCATGGTGAGGAGCACGGCAAAGAGCACGACGACTCACACGCCAACAACCATTCCGCGGAGGCGACGAATCGTGTGGCTGCCAGGCTCGTGCGTTTTGCGGAAGAGCAGGCTGCGGAGGGCGGTCACGGTGATCGGGAGCACGGTGATCACGAACACGATGGTCACGAACACAGTGATGAGGGCCACGGTGATGAAGGCCACGGTGATGAAGGCCAGCACGCAGACTCGGTAGAGCATGGTGATACCGGGCATGGCGAAAAGATTGCCTACTCAGGCGACTGGTATGCCCTCTATCGCAGCCCCAGCCTCGTGCTCTCGATTGGCTGGTACATCGATAGTCTGACGGTCCTGCTGTTTGTGGTTGTGACGTTCATTGCAACCTGCATTCACGTCTACGCCACCGGCTACATGCACGATGAACTGCACGATGTGACCGATCACGAGGTGACACTCGCTGCCGGTGGTCACCTGCATCGCCCTGGCCGTTTTCCACGCTTCTTTCAGGCCCTGTCTCTCTTCTGTTTCAGCATGCTGGGCATCGTCATTGCCGGAAATCTGGCGATGGTGTTCATCTTCTGGGAGCTTGTCGGCATCTGCTCTTGGTTTCTGATCGGCTTCTATTTTGAACGGAAGAGTGCGTCAACGGCGGCAAATAAGGCGTTCATCGTCAATCGCGTCGGTGACTTCGGGATGCTGATCGGCCTGATGGCCTTGTGGGGTGCGCTCGGCACGCTGCACTTCGGCGACACGGTTTCGGTTGATGCGGAGGGACATCAGGTCGTTGAGCCAGGCCTGTTTAGCCTCGTGCGGCCCGCTGAAAACGGCCACGCCCTTCAGGTGCCTGATGGGATGGTGGTTGCCGCAGCTGCCAGCCGAGTCGGCAATATCGCATCGGTGGTCAGCCCGGAAGACGCTCGTGCTGTGATTGCCGAGCAGGTGTCGGGCTGGCGAGCGATGGGAATGGGCAACTGGCTGCTCGTGGTTGCGGGGCTGGGTATCTTTTGTGGCTGCATGGGAAAGAGTGCCCAGGTGCCGCTACACGTCTGGCTGCCTGACGCCATGGAAGGGCCGACCCCTGTTTCTGCCCTTGTGCATTCGGCAACCATGGTGGCTGCGGGTGTCTACCTCACAGGCCGTTTCTATCCGGTGCTGACGCCGGATGTGCTTGTGGTGATCGCTTACATCGGTGCCATCACGCTGTTTATCGCTGCGACGATCGCCCTGGTCTGCACGGATATTAAACGGGTGCTCGCCTACTCAACGGTGAGCCAACTCGGCTACATGATGCTCGCCCTCGGCGTTGGTGGATGGGTGGCTGGCCTGTTTCATCTGGTGACACACGCCTTCTTCAAGAGCCTGTTGTTTATGTGCTCGGGCTCTGTGATTCACGCCTGTCACACCAATGACATGCGTCGCATGGGCGGCCTTCTGAAGAAGATGCCCTATACAGGTTGGACGATGCTCGTGGGCTGCCTGGCGATCATTGGTGCCGGTGTGCCCTTTGTGATCGGATTCTCGGGCTATTACTCGAAGGACTCGATCCTCGCTCAAGCTCTCCTGTTTCGGCAGATCAACCCGTCGCACGCCATCCTCTGGTATGCCGCCGCTGGCGGTGCTGCGCTGACCGCCTTCTACATGTTCCGGCTGTGGTTTATGACGTTTATCGGCGAGCCCCGGGATCAGGAGGTCGCCGCCCACGTGCATGAGTCGCCGTCGGTGATGACAACGCCGCTGGTCGTGCTCTCGGTGATGGCCGTCGCAGCTGGCTGGTCGCTCGGTTCGCTCGGGGTTGTGAATCTGCTGGAGCAGGCCCGGCCGCTCGGCACGGCAGCGGGCATGACCGGCGGTGGTCTGCTGACCGCTGCCGTGACGGTTCCGGCTGAGGCGGCAAGCCATGCTGAAGCGATCCACGTGACCGCCACCTGGACGGCATTTGCCACTGCCGGTCTGGGCGTGCTGCTGGCAGCTGCGTTCTATGTCTGGCGTGTGGTGAACCCCGCGGTGATCGCGACAACGCTACGGCCTGTGTATGTCTTTCTGGAAAACAAGTGGTACTTCGACGAAATCTACAACTGGATCTTCGTGAAACCCGCCCACGGAATCGCCATGCTGGCTTCGGCCAATGACCGTGGGATTATCGACTCGATTTTGCATCTCGCAGCCTGGTTGTCTCGTCAACTGGCTGCGATTGACGCCTGGATTGACCGCTTCCTGGTCGACGGGCTGATCAACACCCTTGCGAATGTCACCTGGACGATGGGCCTGCGACTGAGGCACGTCCAGACCGGTCGACTCCGCCAATACGTGATGTTCATCGTTGTCGGGACGGTGGCCATCTTCCTCCTGGCAAGCATGATGCTCAGCGCGACCGTCGCGATTCCTTGACCTAATCATCCACACGCAATCATCGATCTACACACTGGCATCGATCTACACACTGGCATCCACACACTGGCTGGAAGCCCCAGCCGCTTGCCATTCCTGAGGCCCGCCTGTTCGGAACTTTTCCATGTCGCAACCAGCCTTCTGGCCACTCACGCTGATTCTCTTCCTGCCAGCGATTGTGGCCTTCGTTCTCTCGTTGCCGATCATCCCCAAGGCTCGCGAAGAGTTGATCCGTTGGATTGCTCTGGCGACCACAGCAGTGGTGTTCGTCATTTCGCTGATGCTGGCGGTGCCTGCGCTGGGTGGTTTTGGCGGTTCGCAGTTTGCCGTGGGTGACCCCGCGATGCAGATGGTCGTGAAGATGCCATGGATTGATGCCTTTGGAATCGAATACCTGCTGGGGGTCGATGGCATCAGCATGCCGCTGGTGGTGTTGACGACGTTTCTCTCGGTGCTGGCCTGTGGGGCGAGCTGGAATATCTCCAAGCATGTGAAGGCCTACTTCGTTCTCTTTCTCCTGCTGGAGACGGGAATGATCGGCGTGTTCATCTCCTTGGACTTCTTCCTCTTCTACGTGTTCTGGGAGGTGATGCTCCTGCCGATGTACTTCCTGATCGGCATCTGGGGTGGTCCTCGTCGTGAATACGCTGCCATCAAGTTCTTCCTCTACACGCTGCTCGGGAGCGTGTTGATGCTCTTGGCGATCCTGATGCTCTACTTCAACAGCGATGTGAAGCTGCTCAGCGACGATCAGCTGATCGCTACGCAGGTGGTCAGCCCACTGCTGGATGAAGCAGGTCAGGCTGAGGCGATTGCGGAAATCAAGGCGGCCGACTCCGCGGTGCACACGTTTAATCTGATGGCGTTGGCTGCGATTGGGCAGCTCCCAGACTCGCCGTTCTCGCAGGTTGAAGTGTTTGGCACCCGTTTGGAGGTGCTGGCGTTCCTGCTGTTGTTGATCGGCTTTGTAATCAAGGTGCCGGTGGTGCCTGTGCATACCTGGCTGCCCGACGCCCACGTCGAGGCCCCCACCCCGATCTCGATGATCCTGGCTGGCGTGCTGCTGAAGCTCGGTGGCTACGGCATCATTCGGATCTGCTATCCGATCTGCCCTGGTGGTGGGCTGGAACTCGCCTGGCTCGTCTGTGGCCTGGGTGTGGTCTCCATGGTGTACGGAGCGTTTGCCGCCCTCGCGCAGAAGGACTTCAAGCGGATGGTGGCCTACAGCTCGGTGAGCCACATGGGCTATGTCATGCTCGGTCTCGGCGTCTGGAGCGCGGTTGCTGGACGTGAATATGCCTGGGAGTCATGGGCTCAGGGTGTGAACGGTGCGATGTTCCAGATGCTCGCCCACGGTATTTCGTCCGCCGGCATGTTCTTCATGGTCGGTGTGCTCTACGACCGGGTGCATCACCGCAACCTGGAAGAGTTTGGCGGCATCTTTGGCCGGATGCCTGTCTATGCGGGCATGGCTGTGGCCGTGTTCTTTGCAGGGCTGGGGCTTCCCGGGCTGTGCGGCTTTATCGGCGAGGTCCTGGTCACCCTTTCTGCCTGGAACTACAGCTACACGTTGGCGGCCATCTCTGCGTTTACTGTGATTCTCACCGCAGGGTACATCCTCTGGGCCATCCAGCGGGTTTACCTCGGGGCTGAGTATCGTGGCCCACACGAAGAGGCTCTGACGCCAATGAACAGCCGTGAACTGGCGATCGCCACGCCTCTGGTGTTCCTGGCAATCGTGTTTGGTGTCTATCCCCAGTCGCTCTTCGATTACGTCACTCCATCGGTGAATCATCAGGTGGAGACGTTGGCTGCGTGGACACGCGATGTTCACGATGCCGATGTTCGCGATGCGAATGGTGAGTCAGACATCGAGCAGACGGCTCATCAGGCTGCTGTTGACCACGTGGCTGACAACTCGGGGGTAACGACACCGTGAATCCAGCCTCGTTCTTAACGCCGGTTCTTCACGACACCCTGCAGGTGTCGCTGCCGCTGTTCCGTACGGAACTTGCCTTGGCGGTGACGGTCGTGCTGGTCTTGCTGGTGCGGATGCTGCCAGGACTGCGTCGGCTCGACTCGGGCGTTGTCGCGCTTGGTGGCATCCTCTTCGCGGCTTGGTATGCCTGGAGTGACTTGCGTGGCCTGCCGGGCTCGCCCTGGATGCCCGACGCCGTCGGACCCGAACGCGTGGAGCTCTTCACTGGCCTGCTCGTCTTCGACCCATTGACGGCTTTTCTGCGGTTTCTGCTGACCGGTTTTCTCGTGTTGTTCGCAGTGTTCACGCGGATCACGGGGATTCCTGACCGGGAAGATTCTGCGGACTTCAACGTGCTCGTGCTGGGGGCCACGCTCGGCATGTGTCTGATGGCCTCGGCGAACCATCTGCTGGCGGTGTTTATGGCCGTTGAGATGGCCAGTGTGCCGAGTTATGCCTTGGCTGGACTGCTTAAGGGGCGTCGCACAAGTTCTGAGGCCGCCTTGAAGTATGCCGTGTATGGGGCGGGAGCTGCCGGTGTGATGCTCTACGGCATCAGCCTGTTGGCAGGTTCCCTCGGGACCTTTCACCTGCCTACGGCGGCGGCTCGTTTGGCTGAAATGGGGATCGTCGGCTTCCCTGAAGGTGCCGCTCTTGTGCTGGCACTCGGCGGGCTGATGGTTGGCGTGGGGCTTGCGTTTAAGCTGTCAGCAGTGCCGTTTCACTTCTGGGCTCCAGACGTGTTTGAAGGGGCATCGGCTGAAGTAGGTGGGTTTCTGTCCGTTGCCAGTAAGGCGGCGGCGGTTGCGTTGCTAGTTCGGGTCGCTCTGGGCTTGAGCTCGCCTGTCGCCCTTGAGGCTGACATGGTGCCTGCGGCGAGCGTTGTGCTCCATCACGCTGACGAAGCAGCAGCCGAGACCGCTGAGGCCGGATCTTCTGTGACTCAGGCTTCTGCGTCTCAGCGCCGTGTGGCGGCCCAGTTTGCTTCTCTGAAGCAGGACGGTGATGGCCAGGAAGGCGATGCCTCAAACAGCGAGAAGCCGGCCACGGAGGCCGCAGCAACAGAGATCGTGGCTGGGGCGACTTCAGCAGCGGTGATGTCGGTTGATGAGCAGCGAATCGGCTTGGCGTTGCCTCGCTATTTTATCGTTGCACTCATCGCCTTCATGGCAGCGGTGACCTGCACACTGGGCAACCTCGGTGCCTACGGTCAGACCAATATCAAGCGTTTGCTCGCCTACTCGACTATCGCCCATGCAGGCTACCTGATGATGGGGGTCGCGGCTGCGGTTGCACTCGCGGGCAGCAACCCGTCCATGGCCGTGTCTGCTGTGGCAGCTGTGGCTTTCTACCTCGCAACGTACGTGTTTATGAACGTCTCGGCGTTCTTGATCGTGGCCGTGCTGCGAAACCGCCTGCGAAGTGAAGAGATCGCCAGCTACGCAGGCCTTGTGAAGACGAGCCCTGGTCTGGTCGTGCTGATGGGCGTTGTGCTGGTCAGCCTGATTGGGCTTCCACCACTCGCAGGCTTTGTGGGCAAGTTCCTGATTTTTGCTTCGCTCGTGGAGGCAAGTTCGTTGCCTGCAGAAGGCAGCATTCTGTCGGCGTTGCTGATCGTTGGCGGCGTGAACACCGTGCTCAGCCTGTTCTACTACCTACGTGTTCTCAAGGTGATGACCTTCGACCCGCCACCATCTGACCGGCCGCAGCAGAGTGTGGGCTTGGTGTCGCTTTCCGGTGCTGCCATCACCGCATTCGTCGTGCCGATTGTGATCTTTGGTGTGTTCTGGTCGGGCCTTTACACGCTGGCTCATCTGGCCGGTGGCATTGTGTCCTAGGGAAACGGTGTGATCGCTGGCAGGCTCTGAGAGGCCATGCCTGACGAACAGTGGGAGACTTCAGAACAATGCCAGTTCATTCCGCCAAAGATGGGACGAGCGACCTGTTGAGCCGCTTGATGCAGCTGCTTGGGCCATCGCTCGCTCTGTTTGTTGACGATTCTGGAATCTGGTCACGGCCCGGAGCTGAGGAGATCAAACTTGCGATCGCCGATCTCTGCACTGATCTGCGGAGTCTTTTTGAGCGGGCGGGCACGTTGTTGGATGCCGAAGACATTCCGGCACCCCAGGTTGAGTATCCCATCCGCTACACGGCGTTGCATGACGTGAATCTCAGCTACCTGTTGCCTCAGGTGCAGCTCGAGACACGCAACCAGATTGCGACGGTGGAATCCTGGGGTGACCGAACTGGGGATCTCGGAGACCTACTCCGCGAGGTCCAGAGCACGCTCAAGACCCACCTCGATGCGGTTGATCAGCTGGCAGCCAAGCTGGCTGCAGCGAACAAGCCTGCGGCTGCGTCCTAAACCGTTTTTCTGCTGCCGATTCTTCGCCTCCCTCGCGGCCGTTTTCTCGATGCAGTTCTTTGACAGCCACTGCCATCTGGATCCCATGCGGTATGGGGAAGACCTGCCAGCTGTCCTCCAGCGGGCTCGTGCAGCGGGCGTCCAGTTTCTGAACGTGATCGGCACTCGTGCGGCGGACAGCGTGTCTGCAGCGATGCTCGCTGAGAAAGAAGAGGGCGTTACCGCTGCTGCCGGCATCCATCCAAATGATGCTGCTGATGCGGATGACGACGAGTGGGACGCGGTGGTGCGACTTGTCGAATCGGGGCGGGTGCAGTCGGTCGGTGAAACAGGACTCGACTGGTATCGCGATTCAGCGCCACCAGAGCGGCAACGCGAGTTCTTCGACCGTCATATACGTTTGGCACAGCGGGTGGGACTTCCGCTGGTGATCCACACGCGTGAAAGCACAGACGATGTGCTGGCCATGCTCCGTGAGGCGATGCAGCGAGGGCCTCTGACGGCGGTTCTTCATTCATTTACCGGAACCGCGGAGCAGGCGGCTGAGGCTGTGGCGCTCGGGTGCTTTCTCGGCTTTGCAGGTATGGCCACCTTCCGTTCTGGGGGACCCGTTCGTGACGTGGCTGTCAGCGTGCCGCTCGACCGACTCCTCGTCGAGACAGACAGCCCGTTTCTTTCGCCAGAGCCCCTTCGAGGCCGACGAAATGAGCCAGCACACGTGGTGCACACGGCTCGGTGCCTTGCGCTCGCTCGAGGCGAGACGCTTGAGGAGCTCGCCGCGGCGACCACGGCCAATGCACAACGACTATTCTGCCGCTCATAATCTCGGTCGGCCGGCTGCAGTGGGGGAAATCGGTGGAATTGGCAGCCGTCACTCATCGGAAAAATCTGGTAGTGTAAAGCCTTCTGGCCTGCTTTGGCGTAGGCCGCTTCCTGCACTCTGACGGATGGTGTCGATGACGACTTTTCGCAAGCTCAACGTCTCCCGGGTCAAAGACGTCGACGTTGTGATCTTCAAGGACAGCAAGATTCTCGACGAGGAACTGCTCGACGAACTGCGAACCGAACTGCTGGCGGTTGTTGGAAATCGGCCTGCACCTGATGTGTTGCTCGACTTCTCCAACGTCGAGTTTATGTCGAGTGCCATGCTCGGTCTTCTCGGTGTTGTGCATCGCAAGATGAAGAAGGCCGACGGCCGACTGAAGATGTGCTCGATCCGCCCAGAGATCTTTACGGTCTTTAAGCTGACCAACCTCGACAAGCTCTTCAGCATCACCGCAGATGCCGGTGAGGCGATGAAGGCCTTTGAGTAGGCCGCCGGTTGTAGGTGAGCAGCGAGCAGGTCTTGGCGGGAAGGAGCCGACATGAACGCGGTCGACATCGTCGTCGCTGAAGACAGCCGCATCCAGGCCCGGATGCTTCAGAAGGTCTTGGTGGATGCGGGCCATTCGGTGCGGCTCGCTGAGCATGGCGGGGTCGCCCTCGAAATGGTTCGCGAGCGGCGGCCCGATGTGATCATCTCCGACATTGAGATGCCGGAGATGGATGGCTACACCTTCTGTAAGGCGGTGAAGTCTGATCCGGAACTGCGTTCAGTTCCGCTGATTCTGCTCTCCACGCTGTCCGATCCCGTGGACATCATCCGCGGACTCGACGCGGGGGCCGACAACTACGTCACGAAGCCCTACGACCCCGGCTATCTGCTCGCCAGAATGGGCGACCTGCTCGCCACACCTTTGGAGCTAGATTCCGCCGGCGCGGCAACGCTTGATGTCACGCTCGCCGGGCAGACTTTTCAGGTGAAAGCTGGGCGACAGCAGGTGCTGAATCTGCTCGTCTCGACGTTTGAAAACGCGGTGACCAAGAACCAGGAGTTGGTGGTCGCCAATCGCGATCTGTCATTGGCTCGTGACGAACTGCAGCGATCAAACCAGGAGCTGACGACCCTCAACGAGAAGATCTCGCGAATCAATAAGCAGATGACGAGAGATCTCGAAGCTGCGGCTCGTGTGCAACAGTCGCTGCTGCCTGACGACGAAGTGAAGGTGCCGCAGGTAGAACTGGCGTGGCGGTATGTGCCCTGCCAGAGCCTTGCCGGTGACTTTCTCAATGTGTTTCAGTTGGATGCGGAGCATCTTGGGCTGTATGTGGTCGACGTCAGTGGGCATGGGGTGCCATCCTCATTGATGGCCGTCACGGTTGGCCGGTTTCTGTCGCCAAAGGTGTCGGACTCGTCTCTGCTCGTCCGCCCGGATGGCAACGGGGGCAGCAAGCTCGCCACGCCGTCAGAAGTCGCCTTCCAACTCAACGAACTCTTCCAGGCGGATGAGTTCTCTGGGCTCTATTTCACCATGCTCTACGGCGTGCTGCATGTGCCCTCGGGCAGGTTGCGATATGTCTCCGCGGGACACACTCCCCTGGCCCAGGTTAGTGCTGATGGAACTGCAACGCTCCACGAGATGGCCGGCTTCCCGGTCGGTTTCGTGCCCGATGTGGAGTTTGATGAAGATGCGTTGACGCTCTCGCCGGGTGATCGGCTTTACCTCTACTCTGATGGGGTGCCGGAGGCGATGAACGCAGAGCGAGAACAGTTTGGCGATGAGGCGATGAAGGACGTGTTGTCGAAGGGACAGGGGACTGCTCTCGATGGCACCGTTGCCGCCCTGCTTTCGGCGGTGGAAACATGGTGCGTCCCCAATGGTCCACTCGACGACGTCTCGATTCTTGGCTTGGAGTGGGGCGGCCCCGGTTAGGGCTGCTGTGGCTGCTGCTGCTGCCGTTCATGCGGCTCTGGTGGGAGTCTTGAGCGGGATGTAATAGCTACAGCCGGTCCCCGATTTCCTCTCGTAGCCAATGTCCATGCCGAGCATTGTCTCGGCGCCGCCGAGGAACAGGCCGCCGTCGGACCGAAGCGTCTGCTTCATTCTGGTGAGGACATCGATGCGGGTGGGAACGTCAAAGTAGAGCAAGACGTTTCGCAGCAGAATTAGATCGCAGGGGGGCATGGTCTGCCACGGCTGTGTCAGATTGAGCTGCCGAAACTCCACGAGTGATCGGCAGTTTTGAGCAATACTCCAGCGACCTTGGAGTGGGCGAAAGTATTTGTTTCGCAACACAGGCGTGAGCCCGCGGGAAGTCTCAAGTTCGCTGTAGAGCCCCTCGCGGGCGCGGCTCAGGGCTATCTGCGACAGATCGGACGCAATGATCCGAACTCGCCAGCCGGAGAGGATCGTGGGAAACCGTTCGTGGAGCAGCATGGCCAGGCTGTAAGGCTCTTGGCCGGTGGAGCAGGCTGCTGACCAGATCACGAGCTGCTTCATGACGCCACGGCGTTTGATGACCTCCGGCAGCATACGAGCGATTGTTTCGAAAGGCGCTTTGTCGCGAAAGAATGAGGTCTCGTGGGTCATCATCGCGCAGACAACTTCGTCGACCAGGTGTGGATCACTGGTGTTGCGAAGGAGTGTGACGAGAGCATCGATGTCATCCAGACCCCGCTGCCGTGCTACCGGTCTCAGGCGTGCCTCCACGAGGTACTGCTTCGACTCATCAAGTGAAACACCCGAGACGCGTTTGAGGAGAGTTCGCAGAAAGGCAAACTGCGGCGAACTGATCTTCATGCGGTGTCCTCGAGCGAGTGATGGGGTCAGCGACTTGTGTGACGACGGAGCCGCAGGCCGACTTCAGTCCCCAGCTGTGTCAGCGGAAGCACATTCTCGGCAAGGCCCGCTCGCGCCACCTCTCCCGGCATTCCCCACACGACGCTGGTGAACTCGTCCTGCACCAGCACGGAGCCTCCAGCCTCGACAATCGATCGCGAGCCGGCAAGGCCATCCCTTCCCATGCCTGTGAGCACAACACCTAGCGTGCCGCTGCCCCAGATGGATGCTGCTGTGCGAAACAACACGTCAGCGGCAGGGCGACACGAGTTCTCGGGGGCGGCCTCTGTCAGGCGGATCCGCCCGAAGGCGCCGTCTTTAACCACCTCCATATGCTTGCCGCCGGGTGCCAGAAGGAGATCACCGGCGGCGAGGATCTGACCATCCACCGCTTCCCGCACAGCACACCCCACCAGCCGAGTCAGCCGTTCGGCGAGCTGTGTGGTAAAGAACGCTGGCATGTGCTGCACGATGAGAATCGGAACGGATGCGTGGGGTGCGAAGAGGGGGAGAACCTCAGCCAAGGCAGTCGGTCCTCCTGTTGATACGCCGATGACTACACCGGTCACTCGAGATGAGGGCCGCGGACGAAGTGGCGTTACCTTTGTGGGGACTGATCCTGCTGGAGCAGAGGGCCGTGTGCGGCCGACTAGAGCTTTGATGCGGTCAGCCAGATCCTGACGAATCCGCTTGGCCACTTCATCTGGGCCACCAGTCGGTTTGGTGACGTAGTCATTTGCCCCGGCCAGCAGTGCGTCGAGTGTGGCACGAGCCCCCTTCTCCGTCAGACTGGAGAACATGATCACTGGCAGTCGTGGGTGCAGTCGACGGATCTCGCGGAGGGCGGTGATGCCGTCCATGACTGGCATCTCGACATCCAGCACCACAAGATCGGGCGGCTGGCGACGGACTGTTTCCACACCCGCCTTGCCATCTTCCGCTTTGGCAACGACCTCAATAGCCGGGTCCTCCGAGAGGATCTTCGAGAGGAGGTTGCGGACAGTTGTGGAGTCGTCAACGACGAGGACACGCGTGGCTGCCGCCGACTCAGTCTTTACCTGGGCTGTGAAGCCAAGCGAGGCCAGCTCGCGCGAAAGGGCGGCTGTCGTGAAGGGTTTGGCGAGATAGCCGTCGGCACCTGCCTGACCGGCCTCGGCGACCCTCTGGGGATCATTCTCCGTGGAGATCACCAGGAGTTTGCAGGAGCGGTATCGCGAGTCTGCCCTCAGACGCCGAAGCAGTTCCAGACCGTCCAGCACCGGCATATGCAAGTCGACGGTCACAAGGTCAGGACGATCGCTTGCGGCGAGCGTCTCAAGTGCCTCCTGGCCGTTGGTCGCTTCCTGGCATTCGAACCCCAGTGATCGAAGCACACTGGTGATGATGCTGCGAATCGGTCTCGAATCATCGACGACAAGTGCCCGCACGCTGGTTCCTTCCTCGGCGGAAATGATCTGCCACCGGCTGCATCGTATCGTCTGCTGCCATCCCAGGGATCAGGAACGATATTCGCTCACCAGTTTCTGCAGGCCTTGGGCCATCCGAGAGAGCTCCTGGGAGGAAACCTGTGTGTTCGACGCCCCTTCGGATGTGCTTTGGGCAGCCTGAGCGACCTGCACGATGTTCTCTGCGATTTCGGCCGTGCCGGTGGTGGCCTCGCCGATGTTGCGGCTAATTTCAGCGGTGGTCACCGACTGTTCCTCGACGGCCGCCGCAATGGTCGTCTGCAGATTGTCGATTCGCTCAATGACAGAGCCGATCTCGGAAATCGCGGTCACGGCTCGGTCGGCATCCGCCTGCATCGCTTCAATACGAGTGCCGATATCTTCTGTCGCCTTCGCTGTTTCACGGGCCAAATCCTTGACCTCGTTGGCAACCACGGCGAAGCCTTTGCCTGCCTCTCCTGCACGGGCCGCTTCGATGGTGGCGTTGAGGGCGAGCAGGTTGGTCTGTTCGGCGATCGTGGTGATCACCTTGACAACCTGGCCGATCTGCTGGCTCGACATGCCAAGGGCATTCATGGTCTGAGTTGTGGACCCGGCCATCTCGACAGCCTGACGTGCGACACGGGCGGCCTCCTGTGCACTGCCAGCGATCTCGTGAATGCTCTGGCCAAGGTTCTCAACAGATGACGAAACACCCTTGGTGCTACCGCTCACCTGCTCAGCGGCTGCTGAGACGAGGTTTGCCTGAGCAGTGGTTTCTTCCGCAGCGGCACTCATCTGCTGACTAACGCTCGTCAGTTCTTCTGAGGCACTCGCGAGGGCATGGGTGTTGTCGACGATGCCGTTGACCAACGTTGCCTGCCGTTCAGCCTCTTTCGTGAACCGCCGGGCGATTCCGGTCGACACACCCACGACGCCAATCGTAGTGATGATGAAAATCGTCAGTGCGAAGTTGCGGAGGTTGTTGATGGGCCCAAAGACTTCGGCTTCATCGATTTCAGAAATCAGTGCCCAGCGAACTTCGCTTTCTCCCTGGCTCGACGGATGCACGGTGATGGGGCTCCACGATGCAAGGACACGGCTTCCTCTGTAGTCGAGTCCACGGGCAGTGCCGGCTGAGTTGTGGTCAAACACCTCTTGGACAGGCCGGCTATCGACGCGAACCTCAGGATTGATGATGGTCGTCTCGACACCGAGATCACTGAGGAATCGCGAGTCTGTACGGAAGAGACCATCAGGACCGACCGCGTAGGTTTCGCCTGTATCTCCCATCCCGACCGTTTCCGAAATGATCTCGTTGAGCCGGTCGATCGGGAGTTGGAAGATGACGGTGCCAACGAGTTCGCGTCCGTCATAGATGGGGGAGGCGATGAAACTCGCTGGGGCCGAGTAGCTCGGCAGATATGGCCGGAAATCGGCAAACGCCACGGTGTCTTTGCGACCACGGTTGACGGCTTCGGTGAATGCAGAGCCGATGCTACTGCTGGCAAATGCGCCGGTCCGAAGGGAGGTCGCAAAGTCCGTCTCCTTAAACACTGAGTAGACAATGTCACCACTCTCAGCATCGACGAGAAACAGGTCGTAGAGGCCAAACTTCTGCTGGATACTCCGGAAGATCGGGTGGTAGCTCGCATGCGACTGCGAGTAGCGAGAGCCGTCATCGGGGTTATCCAGGCGATCCTTGGAACCGATCGGGTTCTTGTTGCTCGCGAGATAGAGGTGCTGGAGAAGGGCGGCATCCTCATCAAGGCCGTCGACCAGATCTCGCGCGAGGGGAGGCTCCTGACCACGTTCGCGGTAGGCAGCGGCCACGTCGCCCTCGTAGAAGCCGATCAGCTGTTGCCGAGCATCGGCGACGGTCTCAGCCGTCATCTCGTCGTCTGAAGCAACTGCCGCCATCCCGCTGGTGAACTCCTTCACGGCGGCGATCGTCATCTGGTCCTCTGAGAGCACTCGGAGTTGGTCTTCGAGCGTTACGAAGTATCGCTGCACCGACTTGGCGGTGATGGTACGGACGGTTTCGAGCTGATTGAGTGCTTGTGACTCAAGTGCCGAGGAGGCTGAGCGGTAGGTGCTGATGCCCATGAAGGCCAGCGGCACAAGCGAGACCGTTAGCAGTGCCAGCAGGAGCCGGTTGGTCAGGAGGCTCTTCCAGGACGAACGGGATTCGACAGTGCTGCGGCCGAGGTCGTCGTTGGTGTTATCGAGCACGATAGGGTTCTCCGGGTTCGCTTGGCAGTGCCTCCAGGCACCGACTCGCTAGGGAAGGCTAGGTGGACGGTGAGGTGGAAGAGGGAGGCCGTGAACGGGGGGCGGGACGCAACACCTGCCGCACGTCGAGGAGGTACATCAGGCCATCCTCGCCCGCGTAGACAGCCGTCGTCGCATCAGTTGCATCGGTGGCCTGCTGGGCTACGACGGGCTGGAAAGCAGCGATGGGAATCTCGACCACATCAAGAATCTCATCGACAAGGAGGCTGCACCACTCGTGTGTGGCTTGGAGGACGAGATGCACGGTTGCCGGTGGGCGGGCTGGGGTGACGGTGTCTCGCTCTCCAGCATCAGTTGTCGTAAGTCCGAGACGACGTTCCAGGTCGATCACCGGCACGATTCGGCCCCGCAGATTGAGCAGACCTGCCAACGATTCCGGGGCCCGAGGGACTTTGTTGACCCGGCCGTCGCGGAGTACCTCTGCCACATCTGCCGCAGGCACCGCAAAGCGTCGGCCGGCGACGAGAAAGGCCGCGTAGCGACCGACTCCCTCGCCAGGGAGTGGCTGTGTTGGATCAGTGCTGTGGAGGTCTGTGGCCATTGATCAGCAAGACTCACGATGCGAGCGAGGTGGACGTTTCGACGGCGGAGTCACTGAGCAGGTCGAGCAGTTCGGCTGCCTGGCCGGCAACGTCCACCATCTGTCGTTTCCATCGTTTCAGCGAGTGTGGCGGGAGACTGTCGTCCTCAAAGCTCTCGATGGAAACCGGAGCGGCATCAGGAATTGCTACGTCCACGATCTCATCCACGACGAGACCGATCGGGCCTGTTGGGGTGTTGAGCACCACGGCCTGGACGCGGCCGTCTGCAAGCGGCCGTGTCATGCCGCCAAGGAAGTCATCCAGGTCGACGAGCGGCAGGAAACTACCTGCATGTCGGACAACGGAGCGATCGGTCGTCTGCTCAACGGCGGCTTCGGAAAACCGTTCCAGACGTGAGACGCGACGTGCTGGCAGGGCCACACGGCGGCCGTGGCGTGAGCGACAGACCACAAGGGGGGCGAGGATTGCTTCATCGACGTTCTCGCTGGCGATGTCGCCGAGCTGGTGGGCGTGATCGTCAGCCTGCCGGGTCTGTGCGAGTCGCTCAGGAATATCCGCCACTCTGGCGATCCCGCGGAGATCAAGAATCAGAGTGACTCCCCCGTCGCCCATCACGGTCGCACCAGCATAGAGCCCGATCGGCGCGACCAACGATCCTGCTGGCTTCACGACAATTGTCGTCAGCCCGGCAGCCTCCGCGGTGCCCGCCGCAGACTGCATGTCATCGACAATCACGCCAAACTCATGGTCGTCGACACGGACCCTGACGACGGTGCCGCCGTGACGGGGGTGGCCGTGGGGAGCGGCATCGGTCGGCTCAAGTCCTAAGAGCGAGGCTAGCGAGACCACCGGGAGAAGTTCTCCGCGGAGTCGAATCACTGGAGCCGTTTCGAGGCCTTCGATCACCGCCCCTCGACGATCGCTGCCATCCGTGCCCTTGGTGTTGTCGTTGCCGCGGGCCAGTGGCACCAGTTCGCAGACGGAAGCCTGTGGGATAGCGAGCCGTTGCGGGCCGCAGCGGACGATCAAAGCAGGGATGATGGCGAGTGTGAGAGGAATCCGCACGCGGATGGTGGTGCCCTCGCCAGGCATGCTGCGGACATCGACTGTGCCGCCGATCGCTTCGATGTTGGTCTTCACCACATCCATCCCGACGCCTCTTCCCGAGACGTCGGTGACAGCTGCTGCGGTGGAGAAGCCGGGCTCAAAGATGTACTGCAGTGTCTCCTCATCGGAGAGCTTGTCGGCTGCAGTAGCATCGATCAGTCCGCGAGAGACCGCCTTGCGGCGAATGGCATCGACAGGAATGCCACGGCCATCATCACGGACTTCAACGGTGACTTGGCCGCTCTCATGAAAGGCCCGCAGTGACAGCAGACCCGTCTCGGGCTTGCCTGCTTGGATTCGCTCATGAGGAGGCTCGATCCCATGGTCGACCGCATTGCGGACGAGGTGGGTGAGGGGATCCCGGATGTTCTCGATCAAGGTGCGATCGAGTTCCGTTTCCGCACCATCAATCTCGAGCCGAACGTCTTTGCCGCACGACACGGAGAGATCGCGGACAACGCGGGGAAACCGACTGAAGACTTGAGCGATCGGCTGCATCCGCGTCTTCATCGCGGTTTCTTGGAGCGACGAGGTCACCGCATGCACGCGACGAACGGCGTCTTGAACCTGGGGAATCTCTGCCGCAGCCAGCCGTAGCTGGTTGCGGGCAAGCACGAGTTCACCCACGAGATCGAGGATGGAGCCGAGGAGCCCGACGTCAACACGGACACTCGACTCTGCGGCAGTCGGCTGGCTTCGCTGGGGGCCTGCGGCGTCTGATGATGGAGCCACTTCGGCCGTGGTGACTGGGGGCGGGGTGTTGTCAGAAACGACTGCAGGAGAGGCCGCCGCGGGTTGTTCCGGCGTTGGAGTGACCGCATCGGTTTCACACGGCGCGGTGGGCGGTGGCGTTGGCAGTGCGGCAGTGGATTCTGCCGGTGGTGGTGCGAGCGGCGCTTGGGCGTCTGGCTCCGCTGGCTGAGAGAGTCGCTCAATCTTGACGTCGCTTGCAGATGCCTTGAACTGCTGTGGCGAGACGCGAGGACTGTCATCGCTGGCAGGTAGGCTCTGATCAACAGGAGGATTTCCTGCCGGCCGCGGCCGGGCCCCCGAGGGGGGAGCGGGTTCCCGGCCTTCTGACATCGCGGCGAGCGCATCGGAGAGTTCACGGAAGTCGGCGGTGCCTTCGACACCGGTTTCCTCAATGTTTCGCAGGATCGCCCGGACGGCGTCGACCATTGAGAGCAGCGTGCCGGCGATCTCTTCGTTGAGAAGAATCGCGCCATCGCGAAGTCTGCCGAGCAGGTGTTCACCGCTGTGGGCGAGCGCCCCGAGTTTTGAGAATCCGAAGAAACCGCTTGTGCCTTTGATCGTGTGGACCGTGCGAAAGATGCTGGCTAACCGATCCGGATCGTCTGGAGTCTCTTCCAACGCGACAAGGTCGCGGTCGAGTTGATCGAGGTTCTCGCTCGATTCAACGAGGAACTCCTGTACAAACTCCTGGTTGTCCATCATCCAAGCTCCCGCGTTGCCGCTCGGTGAGGATTCCCGCGGCAGGGCATGTGGCCTCCTCGCCTCCACCCGCAAACTCTTCGCAAGCATACCTCCTTAACGTGCACGGGGTCGGCGGTTGAACGGCTGTCTGTCAGGCTGGTTTTCACAGCGCGTTGGTCGGCACCGGGATGGCTGGTAGGCTCAAAAACTTGAACCCCTGCCACCTTCGTTTTGGAGAGAAATCACCAATGGTTCGCACGCCCAGCACCATGCTGCCTCTCGGCACTCACGCTGCAGATTTTTCGTTGCTGGACGTCAGTGGCCGAACCATGAACTGGAAGGACGTGGCTGGGGAGCACGGCACGGTGGTGATGTTTATCTGCAACCACTGTCCGTTTGTGAAGCATGTCGCCGACGAGCTTGCCCGCCTCGGACACGAGTACATGCCACGGGGAATCGGGCTCGTCGCGATCAGCTCGAACGACGTGTCCACGCATCCAGCTGACTCTCCGGAGCAGATGGTGCATGAGGCAGAGCAGCGGGGGTATCCCTTCCCGTATCTCTACGATGAGACGCAGGAGGTGGCCAAGGAATATCGCGCTGCCTGCACGCCGGACTTTTATCTGTTCGATCGAGACGCGAAACTGGTCTATCGCGGCCAGCTTGATGACAGCCGTCCGGACAGTGGGATACCGGTGACCGCTCGGGACCTACGGGGGGCAATCGATGCAGTCCTCGCCGGTACGTCGGTTGCCGCAGAGCAGACGCCGAGCATCGGATGCAACATCAAATGGAAGGCGGGCAGCGAGCCTGACTACTTCCCGGTCGGCTAAAGTGCCCGCCGGCAGGTTGAGGTTCCAAGGCAGTGAAGACCTTGCCGGCATGTTTCCCAACAGGCGGTGTTTGGCAGAGGGGCCCGCTTTGAAACTCTCGAGTCTAACTAGGAAACTGCTTGGGGCTCGTTAGCTGCGGCCGGGTTCTCCGGCGTTGCCGGCATTCGGCACAGGCCCGCGGCCAGCGAGTTTGCCGATCTCCTGGGTTTCCCCTGGTTCAAGCCGACTGGCTCGGAGATTCTCACGCTGGATCGCCTCGTACACCTCCTGCCGATGCACCGGAACTTCCGCGGGCGCGTTAATACCCAGCCGGACCTTATCTCCCCGGATGTCAACAATCGTGACAACAATGTTGTCGCCAATCATGATGCTTTCGTCGCGTTGTCTGGAGAGTACGAGCATCGGTGGTTCCTTCCTGACCTTTCCTGGCAGCGGCACGCCGGTAAAACCGAGCGACCACTCCGTATTATGCACTCTTTTTTAGGGGTGATCGGTGACCAACAAGCTCATATCGCATCGGAAGGTCGCCACTCGCAACGACTTGACGGCCTGTACGGGCTTCAACGTTGATAACGATTGGTGCTTTCAGATTGAGCGTGAGGCTGCCGTTGTGTTGGGCGACAACGACGAGCAGCTGGGCATCTTTCAGGTTCCGCATTGCCAGCGGTGTCAGCTCACTCCGCGGAATCCTCACCTGGTAGTCCGGGACAAATCGCCGCGGACTCACAACTGCCAAGGCGACGTCACTCCGCGATGTCGATTGCAGCCAGCCGAGGGCATCGTTGCCGGCGTCGGCAAGCAGGGCCCAGCGTTGGCAGTCTTCCAGCCCGGGCAGTCCGCTGGCAAAATGCAGGAGGTCTCCCGTTTCGATGTCGATGCGGCCGAACCGCGTGGTGTTGATTCGCATGGGTCGTGGCACTCCTTTGCCGGGTCTCCCTCACCGGTTCTTGCAGAGAAGCATTCTCTGGTGTCAAACCGGTGTCCCTTCGAACTTCTTCGGAAGAACGGCGACAGATATCCTTAACGGTGGAACGGTCGTTCCACACATAACCTGATCGGATCACTCGGAGGTTCTCGTGGAGCGAAAACGATTGGTGAATCGAGCGAATGTCCATCATGGTTTCCGGTCGCGCCGAGACTTCCGGTTGCGCGGGCCTTTCCGAACGCGGGCAGGCTTTGGCCTCGTCGTTGCCATGCTCTGCCTGAGCTTTGCGTCGTGCGCCGACTACGAGTCTGCGTATGAGCAGAGCGTGCAGAACTATGTCAACGGGCAGGCGAAAGCTGCTGCAGCCGGAAGCAGTGACGCTGCTGAACAGGCGGCCCCGGCCGAGGGTGGCAGTAGCGAGTCACCGAACTCGTACGGCAGTGGATCTGCACCGAACGGTGGATCCTCTGCTGGCGGTAGTTCACCCGAAGGTTTTCAGACCATTGGCTCTGGGGCCAGCGGCGTGATTTTGCCTGGAGGTTGATGATGAGTGCGTGCGGTCAGCGACCGGGCTCACAGTCACGCATGTCTTGCTGCGGTGCCTGCTGGCACGGTGTTGACTGCAAAGTGTGCGTTTACTGCCACATTGGCTGAGCCTGCCAGGCAGCAAGAGGCGCGAGCAGCATCACAGGAAGCCAGGCTCCGAGAGACGGGCTGATGACATAACTGGTGGCCAACGCGTGACACCCGAGCGTCGTCAGGAGAAACACGGCTGTCAGCACAACGGACAGGCCGACTGCCACAAATACACCTTTCCGGCTCGGGCCCACTACCAGAGGGAGCCCAAGAATCGCGAGGGAGAGGTCGAGCACAGGCTGCACGATACGGGCGTGTACGCGGAGTGGAACATCTGCGGTCACGCCGATCGCCGGATTGCCAATAGCGCGGACCAGGTCGGGTGTTGAGGAATAGAGACTCCAGGTGCTCGAGCCGACGAGTTGTTCAAAGCTCACGTCGCTGGCGACGAAACAGCTGCCCGGGGCGAGCCAATCAGCCTCCTGCTTGGTGTGAATCACCGTTACGCCGCCGAGAGTGAGACCGGGCATCGCGTCGATGGAAGCCGGTTCACTGACGCCTCTGAGTAGATAACCTGCGGGGTGCGAGGCGTCACCAGGGAGCCAGGCCGCCTCGGCTGCATCGATCTGCGCTGCGAAGCCGGCCATGGATGGTGGAAGGAGAAGGCTCGGCTGCTGAATCAGGTGCGTGCTTCGCTGCCAACGCTGACCGCGATAGAGGATCTCGGTGCGATGGTCGTAGCGGGCTTCAAACTGCTGCCAGGCATCGCCCGAAAGGTCTTGTGCGTTTCCAGCCAAGGCATCGCGAATCTGTGGAAGGACGAGTTCGCGATTGGTGGCGGCGACAATGGCCACCATGCCTGCAAACACGATTGCGGGCCGAGCAATCCGCCAACGGGTCACTCCCGCTGCCAGGAGTGCGGTCAACTCGTTGTGTCGCTCCAGCCATGAGAGGGCAAACATCGCGCTCGCTAAGGCGATCACGCCACTGGTCGCATCGAAGAACGAGATCAGCCGAAAGCCGTAGTAACGCCCCAAAACTCTCCAGAGACCACCGGCTTCATCGGCGTGGGCGATGAACTCTTCGATGTTGTTAAATGCGTCGACAACGAACGTCAACCCTGCGAGACTGACGAAGACGATCAGAAAGGAGTTCGCCTGTGCTCTGGTGATGTAGCGGTCGATGAGCATCGCGGCATCTCGGAGCTGCCCGTCGAAGAGCTGCTGGGATGGGAGGCAGCCTGGGCCTCGCGATGTCGTACTGACACCAACGGGCATGGTCAGGAAGGACGGAGACGATAGAGGGCACTGGGCGAGAAGGTCAACCGATCTTCGGAGGTCCGTGGGAGCTGGGAGGAGTTCATTGGAATGAAGCGATTCCGGAGTCTCTCCCGAGCCACTGTAAATCTCCTGTTCCCACCGGAATGCCTGCTCTGCCAGCGGAGCCTCCTGGTCGCGGAGGCGGAGCAGCGGTGTGATGGAGCCAGCGATTTCTGCGCCGCCTGCCTCGCAGGACTGCTCGCTGACCTGCCGCGGTGTCATCGTTGCGGGGCGTCTGTGGATGTTCCCGACGCGGTCGGGCAGACGGTGGGAGAGCGACCGTCAGGGTGTCGTCAGTGTCAGGAAGCCGTGCCGGCATGGCGCGGAGTGGTGGTGTTGTCAGCCTATGGCGAGAGCGTTCGCGATGCGGTGTTGCGAGCGAAGCGACCGGCTGGTGAGCCGCTAGCGATGGCGTTGGGGAGTCGCCTCGGTCGTCGTGTTGAGGAGCACCGAGAGGCCGTCCGGGTGGATGTTGTTGTGCCGGTGCCGATGCACTGGCGACGACGGGCCGTTCGCGGCACCAGTGCCGCTGTGCTGCTTGCTGCCGCGGTTGCCAGCACGCTTCGACTTCCGTCACGGAGGTGGCTGAGGCGTGTGCGAGCAACTCCCGTGCAGAACTCGCTACCTCCCGAACAACGCCACCAGAATGTGCAGTCTGCCTTTCGTGCCGGCCGCCAGGTTCGGGGGCGACGTGTCCTGCTGGTCGACGACGTGATCACGACGGGGGCAACGGCAGCGGCCTGCTCCAGAGCACTGCTCGCCGCTGGCGCCCAGGACGTGTATGTTGCAGCAGTTGCAAAAGCGGATCGCTCAGCCCCGCTCGCCTGCGACGGCCCATGATTGCTGGCAGCTTCAGCTGCCTTTGACGTCTTTGCCTTCAGCCTTCCGGTATCCATGCCTGCCATCGTTCTCGGCACTCGCGGTAGCCTGCTCGCTCGCACGCAGACAGGACATGTCGCTGATCAACTCCGTGCGGTTGGCTGCGATGTGACTATCGAAGTCGTGCAGACGACGGGCGACGTAAAAAGAGATGCACCGATCGCGAGCCTGGGAAGAGAGGGCGTGTTTGTCCACGAGCTGGAGCGAGCCTTGAAAGAGGGTCGGGTCAATGCAGCTGTGCACAGCTGCAAAGACCTGCCGACCTCTGACACGGAGGGGCTGACGGTCGTGGCGATTCCACAGCGGGTGACTCCCTTCGACATGCTGGTCACTGCCGGCAGCGTTCCGCTTGCGGACCTGCCCGCCGGCGCGGTGATCGGCACCTCGAGCATTCGCCGTGCGACCCAGCTGAAGAAACTGCGGCCCGACCTCGAGACCGCACCCCTGCGGGGAAATATCGACACCAGGCTCCAGCGGGTTACATCGGGCGACTACGCCGGCATCATCCTGGCAGCCGCAGGCCTCGAACGAGTTGGATTGGCGGATCGAGGAGCGGAACTTCTGGAGCCCCCCCGGTTTTGGCCGGCAATCGCCCAGGGGGCTCTCGCGATTCAGATTCGGGCCGACGACGAGCCGCTACGAGAAGCATTGGCACTGATCGACGATGCCCATTCGCATCGAGCTATCCAGGCGGAGCGAGCCTGCCTTGCCGCGCTGGCGGGTGGGTGTCTCGCTCCAATTGGAGGCTACGCACGGGAGAAAGGCAACAAGTTGGAACTTACTGCCTGCGTGCTGGAGAATACCCCCACGGGAGTAGAGCGGATCGACGTGACGCGTTCGGTGTCGGTGGAAGCGGCCGATGCTGAGCATGCGATGCAGGCTGCCGCAGAGCTTGGCCAACAGGTTGCGGATGAACTGCGACAGGCTGGTGCAGACGCGATGCTCGAGCGGATGCGAAAGTTGCAGGGGGAGCGTTCGGGGTAGAGCCTCGAAACGTTCGGGGGCGAAACGTGGGCCTGCCTTTCTCGTTCAAGTTTATTGAAGTAGGATTAATACTCACCGCGCAGGATTCCGCACCACAGAAGGGGCACGTATGTCAGTGAAGGTAGTGATTGCAGATGATCACGAAGTGGTCCGCAAGGGTCTTGCGGGACTTCTCGCGGGCTCTGATGTCAAAATCGTTGGTGAGGCTGCCAACGGAGACGAGGCGCTGAAGCTGACGAAGAAACTCAAGCCTGACGTTCTCTTGCTCGACATTCGCATGCCGGGCAAGGACGGTCTGGCGACCTTGGAACAAGTCCGAGCCGATGCGCCTGCTGTGCGTGTTGTCATGCTGTCCACGTTTGATAATCCCACCTACGTGGCCAGGGCGGTTGCTGGTGGTGCCCATGATTACATCCTCAAGGGCTCAACCCGTGCGGAGTTGATCAACTCCATCTCGGGTGCAGCAGCGGGTCAGCAGCCGATGAAGGCTGGCGAGCTGCGGCGTGTAGCCACGACGATGGCCAATCGGATTGCTGCCCCCGATCCAGATATCCCGCTGACTCAGCGAGAGACGCAGGTGTTGCGTCACATGGCGCTTGGGCTGTCGAACAAGGAGATCGCTCAGTCGCTGACGATCAGCGTCGAGACGGTCAAGGAGCATGTGCAAAACATTCTCCGGAAGCTCGCGGTTTCTGACCGAACGCAGGCCGCTGTGTGGGCAGTTCGGCACGGGCTTGTCTAGGGTTGAGGTGGCCTTGCTCAAGCGACGTGTCGCCCCTATGAAGCGGGCATGGTTTGTGGTTGGCCTGACTCTCACGCGGTTTCACGCCGGCAGTGTCGCTTCAAGCAGTGTCACCTCAAGCAGCCCTTGCGGTGTTCAGCGGGCACGTGGGTGGGCCTTGTTGAAGGCGTCGAGCAGTCGTGCCGTTGTCACATGTGTGTAGATCTGTGTCGTGACAATGCTCTTGTGGCCGAGCAGTTCTTGAACACTGCGAATATCGGCGCCGTTGTCGAGAAGGTGCGTGGCAAAACTGTGTCGGAGCGTGTGTGGGCTGGCCCGGCCGGTGAGCCCTGCGGCAGCCAGATGCTTCTCAAGCAGACGGGCGACCCCACGCACTGAGAGCCGCTTTCCGAAACGATTGCGAAAGAGTGGCTGAGGGCCAGCGGTGCCTTGAGACTGCGGCAGACCAACACGAGCGTGTAGCCAGGCTCGCAGCGCCTCCGCAGCATGAGAGCCAACGATGCCGAGCCGTTCTCGCCGCCCTTTCCCGCGGACGCGAATCGTGCCGCCGGCGAGGTCGAGATCCTTGTCGTCGAGTCCAGTGAGTTCGCTGACGCGAACCCCCGAGGAATACATCAGTTCCAAGATTGCCCGATCTCGGACGTCCCCCAGGCTCGTGCCTCGTGGTGCCTCAAGCAGCCGCAGGATCTCCTCGTGCGTTAAGAAGGAGGGCAGGGGACGTGTGCGACGAGGACTCTTCACTGGTTTAGCAGGATTGGCAGTCACCCAGCCTTCCCGCTGTCCGAAACGGTAGAAACTCCGCATGCTGGCCAGTTTGCGGGCGACGGTCGAGGCGGCGTAGCCCGATGCGTGGAGAGCTGCTGCGTAACGCCTCAGCAGCACGCTTGAGGCATCTCCGGGGGTGCGGCAGCCCGCAGAGGTGAGAAACTCACAGCACTGGAAAAGATCTTCGCGGTAGCCCTTGAGCGTGTGACGCGAGGCAGACTTCTCTGCCGTCATGTACGTCAAGAATCGCTCCACTGCTGCTGAGAGTCTCGGCTCAATCTCAGCGGTGGTGTGCGACGATCCGGGCATGCTACGCGGCACGGTCGGCTGGAGGAGCGAGCCGGCCGCGAGCGGCCTTCTTGCTGCACTGACGGACCTTTTGTCCGAGTACAGCGGCGTCATACCAGGAAAAACTCAGCTCTGGATTCGCTGCGTAGCGGCCCAGCATCTTGAGCGTCTCCGTCCGGCTGTTGTCATCGAACAGGAAGACGTAACGTTCGGAGCCCTTCACGAGGGCGATCACATTGATGTCGCGAGCAGCCATCCAACAAGGCCCCGAACGTGGACGAGAGGGTCACGGCTAGCGTGAAGCCAACCACGTGAGGTATCGACCTCGTTGGAAACCTGGGCCAGATCCGAGTCGGTCGCCTCTTCAGCCGGTGCGACCGGAACATCTTGCCACCTGTCGTGCAGCCTTGCGGTTCTTAAAAAAGGTCGCGAAAACCGCGGAGCCCGATCGGTTCGCGAACAAAAAAGGGCTCGCCGCGGGCGGTGTTGATGGTCGAGCCCCACCAGGCTCCCGCAGCATCCACACGATCAAGCACCGTTGGCCTCACACCCTCCGTCGGTAGTTGGCTGGCGTAACAGCCAAGAGACCGCCATTTGCGGTCCCAGGTCGAGGAGACATCAACGACGAATGCGGGCATCCGAACCACCCGAAGATGCACGCACGAGTAGTAGAAAACACGCTCTGGGTGAAAGGGGGCGCCAGTCAGTTCGCATTTCGTCAGCTTGGCCCAGAATCTCGCAGCTTCTGTAAGTCGTGTGGCAGCAACGTGATCAGGATGGGCGTCCACCCAGTAAGGAGCGAACAGCCAGCGGGGCCGCTCTCGCCTGATCACATTTGCGAGAGATGCGCGGGCTTTCAGTGTGGCTCTCAAGCGACGGTTTGGCAGCCCAAGCTGCTCCCGCCAGGGGAGGCCTAACGCGGCAGTTGCCTCAGCCGTTTCGTGAGCTCGGATTTCGACCGAGCCACGCGGGGTGGGCTCCCCATCCGTAAGGTCGAGCACGCCGACGACAAGCCCATCGTCGAGCATCCGACAGATGGTGCCTCCCATGCCGAGTTCCGCGTCATCAGGATGTGGTGCGATCACCAGCGCATCGAGTCCCATGCCATCACTTTCCACGGTGGTCGCATGCGAAACACCCAATGCTCTCTGCGGGTGATACGCGACGCATGACTGCGACCGTTTGCCATGCGGTTCAATCGTGTCCCACAATCCTCACTGGTGCAAAGCCGGGCGGGCTTTTGAGAGCCACTGTGAACGGAACAGGGAGCGACATCATGAAAGAAGACACCTTGTTTGCTGAGGTCTGCGAGCACGCTCGAGGGATTGCGGTGCTCGGGTCAGTGGAGGCGGTCTTGGGCTGGGATGAGCAGACCATGCTTCCGAAGCGGGCCGCTGAACACCGTGGCGTGCAGGCTGCGGCTCTCGCGTCACTGCTACACCACCGTTGGCTTGACCCTGGCTTTGGGGAATCGCTCGCCACGCTGCGGGAGAGCATGCAAGGCAATAGCCATGACCCCGCAGTGCGGTGCACGATCGCCAAACTCTGGGAAGATCGTGAACGTAGGCTTCGGATGCCGCCGCGATTGGTTGAAGAACTGGCATCGGTCGGAGTGGCGGCGCAGCAGGCATGGGTGGAGGCCCGACGCTGCGGAGACTGGTCGCAGCTGCAGCCCTGGCTCGAGAAGATGTTTGCGCTCAAGCGTGAGCAGGCGGCCTGCCGAGCTCCAGAACTGGAGCCGTACGACGCGTTGCTCGACGAATACGAGCCGGGTGGACGATCAGCGGAGATCGCTGAGCGGTTCGCTCGCCTGCGAGAAGGCATTGTGCCGCTGGTTCGTGAGGTTGCTGCAGCGACGACCAGGCCAGACATGTCGGTGCTCGAAGGCTCGTATCCGCAGGCGGCGCAGGAACTGTTTGTGCGGCATGTGGCGGAGCAGATCGGGTTCGATTTCGAGCGAGGTCGGCTCGACACTGCAGCCCATCCCTTCTGCAGTTCGCTGGGGCCGAGTGACTGTCGGATTACGACACGTTGGGATGAAAAAGCCCTGGTGACATCGCTCTACGGGGTTCTGCATGAAGCAGGCCATGGCCTCTACGAACAGGGGCTTCCCGCCGACTGGTTTGGGTTGCCGCCAGGTGAAGCCGCGTCACTCGGGATCCATGAGTCGCAGTCGCGTCTCTGGGAGAACCTCGTTGGCCGATCGAGTGAGTTTTGGCAGTGGTGTTTTCCACTCGCACAGAAGTTCTTCCCAACGGTGTTTGCCGATGTTCGCACAGAACAAGTGCATCAGGCGATGCTGGAAGTAAAGCCGTCGATGATTCGTGTTGAGGCTGATGAGGTGACCTACAACCTGCATGTGATGATGCGGTTTGATCTCGAGCGGGCGGTTGTCAGCGGTGACCTGACACTTGCCGAACTCCCTGCTGCGTGGAATGAACGCTTTGAACACGATTTCGGGCTTGTACCAGCGAGTGATGCGGAAGGCGTCTTGCAGGACATCCACTGGAGCGCTGGCCTTGTGGGATATTTTCCTACGTACACGCTTGGCAACATCTACGCGGCAGAACTGATGGCTGCCGCTGAACACGATCTGCCCAATCTCCGTGCGGGCTTTGCTGCCGGGCAGTTTGCCGAGCTACTGCACTGGCTCTCAGAGCGGGTGCACAAGCATGGTCGGCAGCAGACATCTGACGCGCTTGTCGAACAGGCGATCGGGCGGCCTCCAGCTGAAACTGCGTTACTCGAGAGCCTCCGGCGGCGGTATGGACCTGCTTACGGGCTCTCCTGATCTGAAGAGAGGGATGTTCAGCCTGAGCCGCAGGATTCGGTGGATTACCACCGATGGAGAACTGATAAACTTCAGCTACCTTTTGTATGAGCAGAGCTTGCTCAGCCTGGGGCTCCTCGAGAGCAACCAGTGGTGTGCCGAAAACCTCGTGACTCGGATGCATGATGGCGGAGCAGGACTTCCCAGAGAATGAGAACGCATCGCATGAGACGCCACCACAGCACGGAGGTGGTGAGCGAAACGAGTTGCCGAGCGACCCTCCCGCAGCCGAGGCCGACGACGCGAGCGATGTGATCGATGTGGGGCACGAGAGTGGTGCTTCCGATCAGGAGTCCGAGGCAACAGAGTCCTCCTCCTCTGCAATCCAGATTGGCACCGGACAGTCGGGAATTGTCTCGGAAGACTGGTCGCTTCCCGGCGAGGTTGACGACGTTGCTGGAGACGATGGAGAAGAGCTGCCGAGTGCCGGCGCATTTGAGATTCCCGAGGGGCTGGTGCCTGACCTCGAGGCCGACTTCGGTTCGGTCGATGCCGCCGCGGCAGATGACCAGAGTGCTGATGGCGAGGAACTCGGATCGGAGTTCTCGGAGTTTGCTGACATCGACAACCCGGAGATGGCTGCCGATCTGATCGGTGAGACGTCACAGGACGAACTACCGGGGAGCTGGGATGAAAGCGATGACATTCCAGACGTGGGTGAGGGATCAGCAGACCACGACGACACGAAAGCGTTCGGGTCGGTGGAGAGCCGTCGCGGGTCTCCGGCGGGCGGTCTCCGGCCACGGCAGTTTCGAAAAAAGCAGTCGGCCGGTTCTGTGGTCGGTGTGATCGTGGGAGGCCTGATGGCCGTGCCGATTGTCCTGGTGATTCTTCTCTGGGGCTTTCGCCGAGACGATTTCGGGCTCGTGAAGATGCTGCCTGAGAACCTCTCATTTCTTGTGCCAGCGGAGCTGCAACGTCCGCAACGTCCTCGGCTTCCGCGACTTCCTGAACTGCCCGAAGGCCAGACATTGCCTCCAATGCCGGTGCTGCCTGCGGTTATCGGAGAGAGCGTTGACGTGCTGCCACAGACACCGATCGACGATCCTCTGTTGAGTGCTGCAGATCTTGCGCTCGTTGAGATGGCGACGGCCCGAGCGAATGTGATGCTCGGGAGTGTGCTCGAGCTGCCGCCGGATGCACCAGAAACCATGCAGAAGACAGCTCTTGTGGACTGGTACAAGAGCCTGGCAGCCGTCGGTGAAGAGGCTGTCGCGGCTGAACAAAGATTGGTCGAGGAGGGGCGATCGACCGATGGGATCGATCAGTCGATCGCTCGCACCACTGGACGCATTGCTGAAAACACGGAGGCCTCAGAGCAGCTTAAGGAGTTGGCTCGTCAGTGGCTCCAGGCGAGCAAACGAGATTCTCAAGGAGTCGTGCTGCCCGGAGTTGTGGGCGATGTCGAGCGTGTGGGAGCGATCTGGTCTGTCACGCTGCAGACCGGAGAGGGTGAACAGTCGCTTTCGACCACCGTGCTCTGCCGGCAGCCGCTCCAGGCATCGGCGGGCAGCCGCGTTGTCGCTGTTGGCGTGGTGATCTCCGAGACTGTGGTCTGGGCGGCCGCATGGGGGGGGCTCGAGGCGGATGCCGATCTGACGACCACTCCCAGTGATCCACTGAGTGATCCGCCTGTGACGGAGGAATGATGGCTGACGAACAGGAGGCTTTCACCGTCGCAGCGGTTCGCGGGGCGTTGCAGTCTGAACAGTCGACCGCAACGCAGCATGTTGAGCGGGCGGCGTCGCGGTGGCAGTCAACCCACGACTGGCTTAATGCCCTGGTGCAGCCGCGGTTTGAAGCAGCGGAGAAGGAGGCGGAAGCGATCACGGCTGCGGATCCACGGCCGCTCGCCGGCGTGCCTGTAAGTATCAAGGACTGCTTTCCGCTGGCGGGACTGCGGACCACGCTGGGCATTGAGCCACGCCGAGAGCAGGTCGATCAGCGAGACTGCCAGCTTGTGCAGCAGATCCGGGCGAGCGGTGCAGTGATCGTGGGGAAGGCCAATGTGCCTCAGGCCCTCTATCTGCACGAGAGTGACAACCCTGTATTTGGTCGAACGGTCAATCCAGTCGATCGGCAGCGTGGGCCGGGCGGTTCCAGTGGAGGCGATGCGGCTGCCGTTGCGGCCGGCGTGGTGCCCTTGGCCTTCGGCAACGATCTGGCGGGGAGCATTCGTCAGCCAGCCCATGCCTGCGGGATCGTGGGCTACGTCCCGAGTCGCGGCCGGCTTGGAACAGGCGGTGCCTACAACACGATGCCGTCGCTCCGCGGACTGAGCTCGCGAGCTGGCGTGCTCGCACGAACGGTTGCCGGTGCGGTGGCAGGTGTCGAGGCAGTGGCAGGCTGCTCACTGCGTGAGATGGAGCCTGGCCGATCGCCTGTGGTTGGCTGGTGGGAGACCGCAGGCCCTGTTCCCCCATCGCCAGCAGTGGTCCGCGGCGTGCGACAGGCAGTCGCGTCGCTGCAGGCTGCCAAAATGCCGACCCGGCCAGTGGACGAGAGCCTCTCAGAGATTGCAGGCTGGCTGCATCTCGGCCTTGTGAGCGGTGATGGCGGGGCAGCGATCCAGCGGCTGCTCCAAGGCTCACCGCCTATCCCACAGGTTGCCGAACTGATCCGTCTCGCCGGTCTCCCACGGTGGCAGCGGCCACTCTTGGCTGGTGTCGCCACGTTCGTGGGGCGAAGGATTGAGGCGGCGGCTGTCCGCAAGACCGGGCCGCTCTCACCGGTGGAACAGCAGGTGTTACTCAGAGCGAGGGAAACGCTTGCCCTCCTGGTGAAGGGCTGGCGGCAGACGCACGGGATCGATGCGGTGGTCTGTCCGGTTTCCGCACTCCCAGCCTTACGGCATGGCACGGCAGGTCGGCTGATTCTGGCGGCGTTTCCCTGCTTGTTCGCGATGCTGCTGGACCTGCCGACGGCCACCGTTCCAGTCACCCGTGTGCGGGCGAGCGAGACCACGGGACGCGGGGTATCACTCGATCCTGTCTTGCAGGCGGCAGCGGCAACCGACGCGGGGAGCACTGGCCTCCCGATCGGTGTGCAGGTGATTGCGATCGATGGCCGTGATCAGACTGCCATTCGCGTGATGGCTGCGATCGAGCGTGGCTCAGCCACCCAGTCGTGAGATGATCGACTCCGCCATACGATCGATCGGGAGCACTTCGCACGCAGCACCCGCATCGATGCTCGCTTTGGGCATGCTCCAGACCACGCTCGAGGCCTCATCCTGGGCAACTGTGTGCCAGCCTCGGTTGCGGAGCTTACCCAGCCCGGCCGCCCCATCCTTCCCCATGCCCGTCAGCAGCACGCCAACCCCAGAGCGGCCGCCATGTTCGGCCACACTGGAAAAGAACACATCGACGCTCGGGCGAAAAAAAACATCTCGAGGCTCATCGGAATACTCAAGAGTCTTCTGCTTGGAGTAGATCATGTGATCGTTGGTGCCGGCGACGAGCACGTCGCCCGCATGCAGCGGCTGCCCATGCTCCGCAACCCGCACCGACCGGCCTGTGCGGTCGCCAAGCCATTTTGCAAGCCCCGGTGCAAAGGCGACATCGACATGCTGCACGATAACCACAGCCACATTCCAATCGTGTGGCAAAGGAGTGAGTAGCTCAGAGAGCGCCTTGGGCCCACCGGTGCTTGCACCAATCACCAGCAGACGGGGCGGGGACGTGTGACTGGTCGTGACGGTGGCCTGAGGCCGAGCGGTGGCACCGATAAGCTTGGCGATCGTGCGAATCTTCTCGACGAGTGCACCAGCCCCGCTGACTTCACCGGCAGCTCCGAGGATCGGCGTGTCGACCGCATCGAGAGCCCCGTGGCCCATCGCCTCGTAAACGAGTGAGATGTTTCCACTGACAGTGGCTGTGACGACAAGAATCGCGCAGGGCGAGCCCTTCATGATCTGCCGGGTGGCTTCCACGCCATTGACGTGCGGCATCAGCAGATCCATCAGGATCAGATCTGGTCGATCGCGTCGGGCCATCGCGATGGCCTCAACCCCGTCACCGGCCGTCCAGGCCAGCTCATGGTCAGGCATGCTATCGACCACCCGGCGAAGCGCCTCGCAGGCAGCCCGCATATCGTTGACGATGCCGATCCTCACTGCGTGGGCTCTCCTATCAGGTCAACGATGGTGGTGAGAAATGTCTCGTCATGGAAACTGCTCTTGGTGAGATAGCGATTTGCGCCGGCATCCAGCCCTCGCAGACGATCTTCCTCACGATCCTTGTAGGAGACGATGACCACCGGGATATCTTTTCGAGATGGGTCGGCCTTGATCAGTGACACCAGGCCGATGCCATCCATGCGGGGCATGTCCACATCCGTCACGATCAGATCGTAGTGGACAGAACGGATCGCATTCCAGCCATCCATGCCATCGACCGCGACATCGACTGCGAAGCCACGTGACTGAAGCAGCTGACGCTCAAGCTCACGGACCGTGATCGAGTCATCGACCACCAGCACCCGTTTCCGCTGGCGTTCCTGTTCTGCGAGTCGCTCAAACTCGACGCGGGAAAGGCGTCGGCCCGCCAGCACGTTATCGATCGATCGAACGAGGTCTTCGACGTCGACAATCAGCACAGGGCTGCCATTCTCCAGCAGTGACGCACTGTTGACGTCTGGCACTTTGCCGAGCCGCGGGTCGAGCGGACGCACCTCGAGATCACGTTCGCCGAGATAGGTGTCAACGATCAGCCCAAACTGTTGCCCTCGGTCGCTGACGACCACCACCGGGAGCGGATCGCTCGGTGCACCCGTTGCCGGGATCTCAAGGATCTGCGAGGCGAGAACCAGCCCAATCGAGATCCCGTCACGATCGAAGTACTGCCGACCTTCGACCGTTCGTAGCTCGTCGTGACGGCAGTGGATGATCTGGTCAATGCGGGTCAGCGGAAATGCGTAGGGCTCACCACCAATCTCAACCAGCAGGGCACGGATCACCGACATCGTGATCGGCAGCTGAAGCGTGAAGGTGGTCTGCCAGCCCGGCTGGGTGGCGATGCGAACATTCCCACCAACTGCCTTGACCATGCTCTGTACTACATCAAGCCCAACACCCCGCCCGGAGATCTCGGTCACCATGTCTTTGGTGGAGAAGCCCGGTAGGAATAAGAACTCGAGCAGTTCCATTTCCGAGAGCTGCTCGGCAACGGCGTGAGCGACAAGCCCGCGATCGACGGCCCGACTCCGCAGGGCATCAACATCAATGCCCCGTCCATCGTCGACCAGCGTGATGTTGAGCATGCCGGCGCGGTGGCGGGCTTCCAGGCGGATCGTGCCCACGGGAGGCTTGCCTGCTGCTTCGCGTTCCGGTGGTGTCTCCAGCCCGTGATCAAGGGCGTTGCGGATCAGGTGGGAGAGAGGAGCTTCCAGTTTGTCGAGAATGTCGCGATCGACACCGGTCTGGTCGCCATGAACCTCGAAGCGGATTTGCTTCCCCAACTGGCGGGCCAGATCACGGACCATTCGAGGAAACCCACGGATGCCATCGGCGAGGGGCCGCATGCGGCTCTTGATGACTTCGTGGTGGAGCCGATTCGAGAGGTCTTCGTTCCGCCGGGCAAACGCTTCAAACTCCTCCACCCGGTCAGTGAATCGGGCGAGGTGATCTTCCGACGCAGACCGGACACGCGCGAGGAGTTCCACATCCGCTGCAGGCAGAATCACCTCTCCGGTGCGGAGCCGTTCCTCGAGGGCGGAGAGCTGATCGCAAAGCTCGGTCTGGCGGCCGCGTAGGTGCACCATGGAGTCAACGAATGGCCGAAGCTGGCGTGCCTCAACGAGCGATTCCCCTGCGAGTGCGACGAGCCGAGTCAGGCTCTCGGCCGACACCCGCACGACCCGGTCGGTCTGGTCGATTGGGCGGGTGGCCGGTTTCGCATCCGCGCCGCTTCGTGCATCTGTGGACTCCCGTGGAGCGTCTGCCGGAGCGGCGGTCGACTCTGTACTCGGCGGCGATGAGGGAGTTGGCTCGGGCTTGGAAACCGGTGGTGGTTGAGGAGGAGGTGGGCTCGCGGCTTCGGTCGGTTCAACGACTGCCGGGGACGCTTCGTCTGCTGCCGGTGGGCCGCTTGAGGATCCGCCTTGCGTGGGAAGGGCGGCGAGGTCGCGGACAAGCGACTTGGCACGGTCGCCCCAGGCAGCATCGGCATCGAGGGCATCGTCAGCCTTGGCAATCGAGCTGAGGAAGTCGACGCCAGCGAGGAGCACATCCACATGTTCCGGGCCGACGACAAACTCTCCTTTTCCTGCCAGCACGAAACAGTCTTCGAGGACATGTGCTACTTGCACGGCGGGCTCAAGACCGACGATACGGGCCGCGCCTTTGAGCGAATGCGCAGCCCGCATCATGGCCTCAATCGTCTCCGGAGAGCGCTGTGTCTCTTCAACGGCCAGGATGCCCGCTGACAGGATCGCGGTCTGGCTTTCCGCCTCGAGCCGAAACAGCTCAAGCATCGAGAATCCACTCAGGTCATCGGCCATCGTCCGCCCTTCCTATGCCGAGAGTTCTGCGCGGAGATGTTCCAACAAGCGATCGCCGTCGAGGAAGCCGACAACCGTTTCTCGCCAGTCGACCAACGCCTCTGCATGCCTGCTGCCAGCGTGGCCGACGGTCGACGGAACTGAGCGGAGATGTGATCGCGGGACGGCGTGCACGCCAGCGACCTCGTCCACAGCAATCACCCAACGCTCGTCGCCATCTTCGAGAACGAGAAGTCGACGAGCAGAGCCCTCGCCAGACAGCGACGCGACCGCAGGCTGCGGAATGTTCAGGTCGGGTGTGGTGTCGATGCCCAACAGTTTCGGAAGCGACACACACAGCTGGAGCTGACCGCGGATATTGACGATGCCTTCGAGCATCCCGCCCCGCCGGTGTGGGATCGTGTGCAGCGGCTTCATCTCGGTGACTTCCACAAGTAACGGTGTGGCAAGCGAGAGCCACTCCCGGCCAACCCGGAAAATCAGCATGCTGACGGCATCAGACTCCGTTTCTTCCTCTGGAGTCTGGAGAATCTCGCTCCAGGTCTCGAGATACCCTTCCGGAGGCTCGCGGTCGAAGAAACTGCGGGCCGCTTCGGCGAGCACAGGGCAGTTGCGGCAGTGAATAAAGCCTTCGAGTTCAGGGCAACTCCGGTCTCCAGCGACACCGATCTTTGACCAACACTCATCCATCGGTGGTTCGATGTGTCGCCGGGGATCGCGCAAGCCCGACCCGATCAGGGCGGGGGTGTGCTGGTTTTGGTCTGGAGCGGTCATCGTGAGCCCTTTCGTGCGAAGATCCGCGCGGCGGTGTCACGGTAGAAATCGGCCATCCGCTCATCTCCACGAGAACCGGCAACGAGGGCGAGAGCAAGGGCAGCCTCCTCGTGAACTGGGTCGAGATAGAGTGTCTTATGAAAGCAGCCTTCGGCTCGATCGAGGTCGCCATGGGCTTGGTAGAGCGTGCCAAGCATAAAAAACAGGTCTGGAGAGGGACCGGTATCTCGGGCATACGCTTCACATGCTGCGATCGCTTCGATGTGGCGGCCAGCGTTGGCCAGTTCACCTGCCTTGGTCAACAGGGTGGCCCGCTCCTCTGCGATCGCTTCTCGTGCGGCTAGTGGCGTGGTGGCTGTTGAGTCTGATGTCGAGGTGGCTGTGCGGGGGTGTTCGGCAGTCGACGGGGGAGCTGTTCCGGCGAGGGAGGCCGCACGCGGCCGTGTGGGGGTGCCCGTGCGACGTGGTGTGTTCGGCAGTTGGCCAAAGGCTGCTGCACGTTCCCCGGAAGGCTGCCGGCGGAGGGCGAACATCGAGGTCGCACCCGCAGGAGCCCAGCGTCCGCTCATGATCGGAGGTTCGGCAGCACCGAGCACCAAGGCTCCGTCGGTGGCGAGCAGTCGGTCGATGGTGGCCTCGGCATGGCGACGGGCCTCGCTGGTGAGATAGATCAGCAGGTTGCGACAGAAGATAATGTCGTAGGTTCCCTGGCCAGCGGCAAAACCCTGCTCCAGCAGGTTGCCCCAAGAGAACCGTACCAGCTTGCGAATCTCGGGGTCGATTACTGCCCGACTGCCTTCTTCGCGAAACCAGCGTCGTCGAAACCCCTGTTCGGCATTGCGGAACGCATTCGCTGTGTAACGGCCTTCTTGGGCACGCACCAAGCAGGCATGACTCACGTCGTAGGCATCGATTGTGAAGGATGCTGCAGGCATCCCTGCGTCGAGCAACCGCATGGCAATCGAGTAGGGTTCCTCGCCGCAGGCACAAGGAATGCTCAGAATCCTCAGCGGCTGCCGACCAGGCATCGCGGCGAGCGTGCGGGCAAATGTTTCCAGGAAGGCGAAGGTCTGCTCGTCACGAAAAAACCAGCTTTCGGAGACAACGACCTCTTCGACGAGCAGATCCCGTTGCTGTGGATCGTTTTCAACGAGTGCCTGGAGCGCCGCGAAGTCGGCGGCTCCCGTCGCCTCGAGTCGTCGCTGGCAGGCCCGGCTCAGCGAAGCCGCCCCGAGCGTGGACGGATCCAGCCCTATCCACTCGGCGAGGAGTTCTTCAAGTCCTCTGCGTGAGCCGGTGTCTGGCGAAACATCGCCACCCGTGGCTCGGTTAGGACCGGGCTGAGGTGAGTCGATCGTTCGCATCGGCGTCCTTGGGGCGATCCGGAAAGAGACTGAGGAGCAGGTCGTGAGGAATCACGAACTCTGGGAGGAGCATCTGCACGGCTTGGCCTTCAAGCCGTAGCAGGAGGCCGAGATACGCATCGGCTGCCAGTTCTTTTCCCTCCAGTTCGCCGGCAGTGGTTCCTGTGGAACGGATGGTGACCACGTTTTCAGCCATGATTCCAAACCTGACGAGATGCGGCGGCCCTTCTGACAACGCACTCGTGGAGGCATTGATTTCAACAACAATCACTCGGGTGCTCAGGCGACGCGTGAGAGGCGTACCGGTGATGCGGAGGCCAAGATCGACAAGCGGAACGAACCGGCCACGGTAGGTGAAGATGCCAGGGAGATAGTCGGGCAGATGTGGGATCGGACGGGTCGACACCAGCGGCAGCACCTCGACCACTTTTTTCGACTCAATGGCGTAGGCCTGTCCACCGATCGTGAAGGTCAGCAACTGCATCGCATGCATCCGCACTCAGGCGGCTCCTTCAGATCGTGAAACGAGAGACTTCTTCCTTGAGGCCACCAACGGCTTCTCGGAGGTGTGTCGTGGCTTTGTTGAAGTCACCAAGCGAGGTGGCCGTGCGGGAGGCACCATCGGCCAGGCGGACCATCGCTTCGCGGATCTGCTCAGCTCCCTGCGACTGGGCACGCATGCCTTCGGTGACCTGGCCGAAGCGACCTGAAATGCCTTGCACCGCCTCAATGATCTCACTGAGCTTCTCGGCTACCTGGCCAATCTCCTGAACGCCTCCGCGAACTTGTTCAGCGAACTTGTCCATCTCCATCACGCCTGCCGACACGCTGTACTGCATCTCCTTGACCATTCGCTCGATATCGAGCGATGCGACCGCGGTCTGGTCAGCAAGGCGACGAATCTCGCGAGCCACCACGAGGAAGCCCAGGCCATACTCGCCGGCCTTTTCCGCTTCGATCGCAGCGTTGATCGAGAGCAGGTTGGTCTGGTCAGCCACCTTCGTAATCGTGGTCACCGCCAGATTGATGTTGGCTGCTCGCTCACTGATCACACCCAGCTTGGCACCGAACGAACTCGTGGAATCGGCCAGCTGACGCATGATGGTATCCATGCCTTCGAGATTGCCGCGACCTTCGGCGGCCATGTCGCCTGTGTGGGCGGCCATGTCGTTCACCTCGGTCATTGTCCGCACGAGTTCCTGGCTGGTGACGGAGATCTGCTTCACCGCAGCGACTGCTTGGCTCGTGGAAGCGCCGTAGTCGGTGATCACCTGTTGTTGTTCGGTAGAGGTGGCCTGAATGGCTGTGGCCGTAGAGATCAAAGCAACGGAGGACTGCTGAATGCGGCCGATCAAGCCACGCAGATCAAGTGTCATCCGCTGGATGGCTTCCAGCAGCACGCCAGTTTCGTCGTTCCCAGAACCCGTAACGTCTGCCCGGAGGTCGCCTCCTGCCACCTGCGAGGCGACTGAGACCGCTGTGCGGATCGGCGTTGAAATCGTCCGAGCGACGATGAAAGCCGCGACCGTGACCCCCACGATCGTCGCGAGCGACAGCAGAATGATGGCCGTCCGTTGGAAACTCGCCAATGCAAAGGCCTCGCTCTCATCCTGCTTCACGATCAAGCCCCAGCGAAAACTGGGAAGGTATCGCCAGGCAGCGACTGAACTTACGGTGCGGTAGTCAGTGATGATCCCGTAACCTCGGTTGCCGCGGGCGGCGTCTTGAGCAGCAATGGCCTGGTCGCCTCCAAGCGGAATCTGCATCCGAAACGCGGCGTCACGTGCGTTACGAAGAGGAGCTGTGACCAGAACGGCGTCACCGCGAAGTTCCCCAGTCACGATCTCGCCGGTGGAGCCGAGGCCTGCATAGTCGGCGAGGATGTTCCACACCTGGTCGGGGTAAAAGCCGAGCGCGAGCACACCGATGACCCGCTCGTCATCAAGGATTGGACAGGTCACAAACGCGATCGGCCGGCTTCCGCCATATGACTGAAAACCGGTCAGCTCAGACTGAAGCAGGGTTCGTGAGCGTTCAAAGCCTGCCGTCAGCTCGGACGAAGCGAACTGTCCTGAGAGCACTGAGCGGCCCGTCGCAATCGTGTTGTCGTCGAGCGCGAAGAGCACCCGGCCATCTTGGTCGATCAGTAAGAGCTGCGAGTAGTCAAAGGCACTGGCGGAATACTCGAGAAACTCGCTGAACTCCTCCGCTGCCGCCCGCAGCGCTGTCGACATGATCCCGCTGGACAAACTCCTGGGCCCTTCCGCCACCACCTCTGTCTCGCCGCTTGAAGAAGACGCGTCTGCCACGGGCCCGTTGACAGCCTGTGAGAGCTGCACGATCGCGCTGCTGAAGGTCGGTCCACGTGCCAACGCGGCACCGTCGCGGAGTCGCTCTGCGGCATACCGTTCCATCGCTAACGCTTTATCGTCAGCAATCATCGAGAGCGTGTTGCGGACGGAAGAAGTGAGAGCGTCGGAGGCGATGCGTGCGGTTACCGCGGTCAGCAGTCCGCACGGCACGAGCGCAATGACCAGGAACCAAAACAGGAGCCGGCCTGCAATCGATCGCCTGAACAAGCTACTGCGTACAGGCTTCATCCGCGCGGCCTCCCCGCAGGGGCGGCTTCCGTCGCCGACACCGGTCGTGACCAACGACGTCCCCAAGACTGGTAAAGGTCACGCACAAACTGTTCCCAGTCTGCTCGCGAACGTGTCAGAGGAAACGGCACAGGTCGAACTGCTCGTTGGCTATCCCAGACGATCTCAAACTGGCCATCGGGCCGAATCTGCCCGATGCGGACCGGCAGCCAGGCGTGGTTGGTCTGGCGATCGATTGAGACTACACCTTCCGGCGCGAGTGTGCTCTGGCTCCGCATGCTGCTGCGGACTTGGACCACATCTGACGTGCCTGCCTCTCGAACGGCCTGAGCCCACAGCTTCACCGCCGTGTAGGACGATGCCGTGACGGCACTCGTCGTGTGGTCGCGGCCGTAGCGGGCCTTGAAGTTGCTGACAAAAGCCTGGTTGGCTGGGCTGTCGATGCTCTGGAAATAGTTCCACGCTGCGTAGTCACCCACCATGTCGCCACCTGACATGTTCTGCAGCTCGTTCTCCGCCACAGAAAAGCTGATCACCGGCACATCTTCGCTGCGGATTCCGGCCTGCCGGAGGCGACGAAAGAAGGCGACGGCGGAATCACCCACCACCGAACTGAGCACGACGTCTGGCCGACTACGGACAATCTCTTGGATCACCGCATCGACCCTGTCGGTGCCAAAGGGGACATACATTTCGCTGACAAGTTCGGCACCGAGCCCACGAATCTGGTCGCCTGCGATCGCGTTCACGCACCGCGGCCAGATGTAGTCAGAGCCCACAAGCATGAATCGCTTCGCCTCCAGGTTTGAGGCTGCCCACTGCACGGCCGGGATGATCTGCTGATTTGGTGCGGCTCCGACGTAGATCACGTTGGGCGACTGTTCAAGGCCCTCGTAGGCCATCGGGTAGACCAGGAGGTGGTTGGCTGCTTCCACCACCGGCAAGACCGTCTTGCGGCTCGCGGATGTCCAGCATCCAAAGATCACGTCGACTTTTTGATCATTTATCAGCTCCTGAGCCTTGCGAGCGAACGTCGGCCAGTCTGAGGCACCGTCGGCAATCACCCAGCGGATCGGGCGGCCGAGCAGGCCACCGTCGGCGTTGAGTTCTTCGAGCGCAAGAACCTCCGCATCCACCATCGAGAGCTCGCTGATCGCCATTGGCCCCGTCTGTGAGTGCAGGATGCCAACCACAATCGGCTGGCGATCGAGCAATACGCGATCAACGGTCCACCAGACGGCGAGCAAGCCAAAAAGTGTGGC
>JADHNY010000110.1 GCA_016779265.1 Pirellulales bacterium
TCGATGTCGGCTCATCACATCCTGGGGGTGGAGAAGCTCCCAAGGGTTTGGCTGTTCGCCAATGAAAGTGGTACGTGAGCTGGGTTCAGACCGTCGTGAGACAGGTCGGTCCCTATCTGCTGTGGGCGTACGAAACTTGAGGGGATTCTTCTTTAGTACGAGAGGATTTGGAAGGACGTTCCTCTGGTGTCCCAGTTGTCGCGCTAGCGGCACGGCTGGATAGCTACGAACGGAAAGGATAAACGCTGAAAGCATATAAGCGTGAAGCCCGCCTCGAGATTAGGTTTCGTAGGGTTCGCCCGAAAGTCCCCTGGAAGACGACCAGGTTGATAGGCCGGATGTGTAAGTGCAGTAATGCATTCAGCTAACCGGTACTAACGGACGAATGCTTGACCACTCGAATCGAGTGCTTGCGACGGAGTCAGTCATGACGCCGTAGCGCATGCCGGTTACCACAACCACAATATTCGCTGCTCGCGAGAGCAGTGAGCAACTTTTCCGGTGAACATATCTGAAAGGTCACACCCGTTCCCATCCCGAACACGGTAGTTAAGCTTTCAGAGCCGATGGTAGTGCCACAAGTGCGAGAGTAGGTATCGCCGGTTTTATACAAAAGGCCCGCAGCATGGGTTTCCGTGCTGCGGGTTTTTTTGTGCGCGGAGGGGTTTTCGTGTTCGGTAGAGGGGCTCAGCACGTTTCCGCGGGATACCAGTGGAAGCTGAGTCCGTCGTGTGCGTCGAGTCGCTTGGATGATGGCGAGCTGGCGGTCGTTGAAGATGTCAGCCAGGCAAGCTCGTTGCGGATCGTCTCCAGCGGCAGGCCGATCACATTTGATCCGCTGCCAGACTGGAGCTCGAGCGGGATCACGCCGTCTTGGAAGCCACAGGCTCCCGCCTTTCCACGCCAGAGGCCACTGTCGAGGTAGGTGGCGATGAACTCGTCAGAGAGCGGTGGCATGATCAACACACTCTCCGTGACGGCGAGGGTGGGCTGGTGACCAGGTGGCCACAGGCAGCTGCCGGTGAGCACCCGATGGAGTCGCCCTGAGAGCTGGCGAAGCATGCGGGCCGCGTCGTCCCGATCGATGGGCTTGCCAAGGGGCGTGTCATCGACAACACCGACGGTGTCGCAGGCCAGGACGATCCGTGGCATGCCGCTGGGGGCGGGATGAAACCGAGTGACGACCGCTTCGGCTTTTGTCTTGGCCAGCCTTGCAACCCAGGCTTCCAGGCTTTCACTCGGCTGCCGCGGTGTGGCCTCGTCTTCAGCGGTCTCTGGCGGAGGACAGACCTCAATCTGCCAGCCCTCGGCCTCTGCGAGTTCGCGGCGTCGTGGTGACTGGCTTGCCAGCACGATGATGGGAGGCGACGCTTTGGGCATGAGTTCACGTAAGCCGCGTAGGCAGCATTCTCCGACGTCTCCTCGGCGGTCCGAGCCCAGCCGGCGTCGTCAGCCGACGGGAGCAGGGCCGGTCGTCACCCCGACCATTCTCTTCGAGGATGACGATCTGATTGTGACGGTCAAGCCGGCGGGCTTAGCCACTGCCAACGTGCCACGTGGTCAGGAAAGCCTGTTGACCTGGTTGCAAAACAGAAAGGCAGGCCAAAAAGCGGGTGAACGCGCCCCTGGACCACCGGTGTTTCTCGGTGTGGTGAGCCGGCTCGACCAGCCGGTCTCAGGCGTGGTAGTGGTGGCGGCTTCACGAAGGGCAGCGGCCTCGCTCTCCGAGCAGTTTCGCGAGCGTACTGTGCAGAAAACCTACCACGCCTTGATTGAAGGGAGGTTTCCAGGACCTGTCGGTGGCACTGCGACCTGGACCGACCTGCTTGAGCGACCGCCAGCTGGCTCAGGGGATGTCGCAGAAGCCGCACGCCCCCAGGAGGCTGTGGTGGAGGCAACGTTGCTCGCTCGTGGAGTGGAGGTGTCGCTGGTGCAGCTGCTCCCGCAGACTGGCCGGCGACACCAGCTTCGGGCCCAACTCGGCTCGCGGAAATGTCCAATCGTGGGGGATCGCCTCTACGGCAGTCGGCTGCCATTTCCCCAGGGCATTGCGCTGCATTCCAGCGGTCTGGCATTGGATCACCCATCCACAGGAGAGCGGCTCACCTTTCGGGCAGACTGGCCGTCGACCTGGCGGCAGGCAGCCCGGGGCCTGGTCCTGCCTGCCGCAGCCGCATCCCCCTGAATGGCCAGGTAAGATTGCGGAACGTGTCGGTTGCTGAATATCTGGCCCTCGCTGCTACCGATTCTCATGTCTGAATCTTCCAAGCCACCGCGTCCTTCTTCGCGCCGGCGACTACCGCGTTCGTTTTCAAGCAACGCGGTGGCAAGCGGGCTTGTCACCGCAGAAGATCTCGATGCGGTCACGGCCGAGGTTCGGCGTCGGCTGTCGCATGCGGCGGCGACGTCGACGGAAGACGACATCCTGGCAGATGTTCTGGTCGACCACGACCGGCTGACCCGTTTTCAGGCAGACCAGCTTCTCGCAGGTAAACGCAAGCTCACCCTTGGCCAGTACCGCATCCTCGACGCCGTGGGGCAGGGGGGCATGGGCCAGGTCTTCAGGGCGAAGCACCTGCTCATGGGGCGTATTGTTGCCGTAAAGGTGTTGCCGCGAGCGAAGTCAAATCCGCAAACCGAGGCGGCGTTTCGACGTGAGATTCAGCACATCGCAACGCTTGACCATCGCAACCTCGTCTACGCTCTCGATGCAGGTCACGACGGCAAGGTCTACTTTCTTGTCACCGAACTCGTCGATGGCATCGATCTGCGGAGGCAGGTGCTGCGATACGGCCCCTTGAATGAAGTGGCGGCGGCCTCTGTGGTAGCCCAGGCGGCACGTGGGCTTGCCCACGCCCATGCTCGCGGCTTCATCCATCGCGATGTGAAGCCGGGCAACCTCTTGGTTCGTGAAGATGGGCTGGTGAAAGTCTCTGACCTCGGCCTCGCGGGCTCCGTGCTCGATCCCGAGAGCATGAAGCCAGGGCGTGTTGTAGGCACGATGGACTACATGGCCCCTGAGCAGATCCTGCGACCTGACCGGGTGCAGCCTGCAGCGGATATGTATGGCCTCGGCTGCACACTCTACTTTGCGCTGTGTGGACGGGTGCCATTTCCCGGCGGCACACGCAGCGAGAAACGCCGACGTCAGCTTGAGGAAATGCCCGATCCCATCCGCAGCCTTGCCCCAAAAGTGAGTGAAGAGTTTGCCGCAGTGGTCCAAAAAATGATGGCCAAAGACGTTGCGGATCGGTATCAGACTGCTGAGGAGGTGCTTGAAGCAGTGCACCCGTGGCTGACGGGTGCGTTGGTGCCAATGTCTCGCGTCAAGCGAACCCGGCATCGCGATGGCGGACCGCCTCCGCTGCCGTCTGGCCAGCGAGCGACGCAAGCGTTCTGGAATTTTTCCGAGGAGACGCATCATTCCACCAGCATTCCGCGGATGAGCATGGGGGACGACGAGTCAGCGTTTCCCGGTTCGGTGGTGCGATTCGTTGCTGAGAGCGTGCTGGGGCTCTGGGAACGGCTGCGTGCCTCGGCTGCGGCGGTGGTGAGTAGTTCGCTCGGTGGCCTCTGTGCCTCGCTCGGCTGGATCATCTTTCGCAAGGCGGGGGGGCCTTGGCTCGACCAGGTTTTGGAGGGAGCCGACCTCAACACGCTCTCATCGAGAGAGGTGGGAGGCTACGTTTTTCTGGCCTTGCTGCTCGTGCAGGTGCTCGGAGCGCTGAAGCTGCGAAACCGGAGTCCGTACGACCGACTCTAGCTGGTCTGCCAGAAGAACCGATGATCGGTCGTGTGCGAGGAAATACGTGGGGAGGAGGCTCGACACGGTGGTGCGAGAAAAAACGAGTGCCTCGAAACCGGGGCATCAGCACCGGACATTGACAAAGACCCATTTTCGCCCTACGAAAGTGTTCGTTGAGGGACAGATAGCTCAGTTGGTAGAGCAATGGACTGAAAATCCATGTGTCGCCGGTTCGATCCCGGCTCTGTCCACTTTTCTTTCAGGCACCGGTTTTTTGCCGCTTTCCAACGCTTGTTTGCGGGGTGGCCGGGCGACTTCGTGAAACGTTCGCGTTCCGGGAAGTTACGTTTGGTGCGGTCTTGGACTCCACGGCTGTTTGCGGTTTCCAGTTCCGACATCGTTGGGTGGGACCTCAGCGTTGGGTCGGACCTCAGAAACGCTGATGACAGCGGTTGCTCAGTCCTCTCTGGGCCGTCTTTCCTCTCTGGGCCGTCTTTTTTGCCGGAGAGCGTTGGCAGCAAGCCCGGCGAGTCGTGAGGACGTGTCAAGGGTCTGTTGTCAGCCTTTCAATGCCTTAAGAAAGCTTGTTCGGCTGACCTCTCGTAGTCGACCGTGCGTAGAGGGGGGTGAAAGAGTCGGTTCCCGAAAGGAGTACACGCGATGCCCCCCTCCTCCCCTCCTCAGGCACAGTTGGCGATCTGGAATAGCGGACTCGACGGGCTCCGCGGCAAGCTGGACAACTTGGTTGGCACCGGTCATGCCGGACTCGACGTCTACGGCATCTGTAATCACGTCTACATCACCTGGGCACCTGCTGGCGGCGTGACGTGTCTCCAGCAGGCGCTGCCTCTCACGACGCAGGCGACGCAGCAGCTCGGTTTTGAGCACATCCGTGACAAGCGGACAGGACAGATCAAACCCAACGATCGTTACGTCAACAAGCAGATTCTTGAACAGGATCCGGGTCGCCTGCGAAACCAGCAGGGGCAGGTGCTGCTGCCTCCGGCACATCGCGGGCCGCTGACGCGAGCCCAGGAGGTGGGTAACTTCGGTAACGCTCCCCCCGACTGGGATATTGCGATTGCGGGAGCGGATCTGCTTGACGCTCGCGCCGATGGTCCGGCGTGGGGGCTGCAGTGTGATGTCATGTGTCGCTGGTGGATTCGAATGCTGAAGCTTCCGCCAGACTCCCCACAACGGAGATTTAACTTTCATGCCAAGATGCACGACACGGCAAAAAACTGCTGTGCCACGGTAGCCAAGGCTCTCTATATAGGCGGCTTGGCCAGCTATGCACCGCCTCCCAAAAACGTCTGGTATCAGGGAATCAATACGCTTCGCCGTTGGGCTGAGCAAGCCAACAAGAGGATCTGGTTTCTCAATGACCAGCGAAAGATCCTGATGCAGTCCGAGGAATGGCGGCATGTGAACATCTACGTTGGTCCTCAGCCGTTCGACTTCATGGGCGCGTGTGAACTGCCAACGCTCGATGAGTGGAAACAGATGAGCCGAGTTCGCTCATCATTCCGGACGGGGCTTGCCCGTCGGCACGATCAGATTGCGGAAATCGACCGCTTGCTGCCGCTCTATCATGCTGCTCGACGGCAGGCTCAGGTCGAAAACCCTGCCGATGATGAGAACTACTTCGAAGACACTGAGGATCTCCTCAGCGACTCCAAGAGCTGGCTGAGCTACATGGCCTTGATCCAAGAGCAGTGCTACTTCCACCTCACGCAAAAGCCTCGCAGTGATCGCCGTCTGGCGGTGGTGCAACTTGCGAAGCTGATCAACCTCGCACTGAGAGGAAACACGCGTTTCCACCAGGATAGGCTCCGTCGCGAAAACGCCCCGAATGAAGCGACCTATCAGCAGTCGATTCAGGCTGCGAGAGATGCCATGGAGTCCAGCCTCATCATGCAGCATCCGGAGTTGATAGAGACAGGCTCTTACCAAAACGTTGATCGCAATGGTCAGATGAAGTGGGATGCTTCTGGCTCTTATGAGGTGCCGCCAGATGCTCTTGCTTCGGGCCGTTACGAAAACCTGACAGATAGTCTGCGCCATCTTGACTCTGGGTCATACGCGATGCCTCCGGAGCGATCTCTCGGCAGTTCTTTCAGCCAGTCAGGCTCAGGTGAATACGATTTTCCCACAGAGCTCGACAAGCACCCCTTTCGAGCCCGCTTTGGCAGGCAGGCACAAAGTCTTCCTCGGCGTCTTCCTCGGCCTGCTAATCCGCAGCCGCCAGCACGAGCTCTTCCACGCGGACGCACCCTCTAGGCGGACGGTAGCCCTGTGAGTGGCGAGTGGAGGGAGAGGATCGTTGTGTCTTGCGGAATCGAGGTAGACTCTTCCCCGGGTGAACGATTCCTGCACCGCTGTCTTGTTTGAGGATTTCCATGAAAGCGTCCGCGGCTCTGTTTCTTGTTCTGGCCTTTGTGCTGCAGTCGGTGTTTGGTTTTGGAACGCAGGCCGTCGCCGAGGACAACGGTCGGCCGATCAAGGCGCTGCTCGTGACCGGAGGCTGTTGCCACGACTATCCCTTCCAGACCCGGCAGTACATGCAGGCGGCGAAAGACCGTGGCGTCGATGTGCAATGGACGGTGCTGATTGAAGGGGGCACCGGAACCTCTGCGGAGATTGATCTCTACAAGAACCCTGACTGGGCGAAAGGCTACGACGTGGTGATCCACAACGAGTGCTTCGCCAACACTGCCGATCCGGACTACATCCGCTCAATCACCAAGGCCCACCACGCGGGTGTCAATGCGGTTGTGATCCACTGTGCGATGCACACCTACCGAGCCGCCGAGATCGATGACTGGCGAGAGTTTCTCGGAGTCACCAGCCGCCGGCACGAGCATCAGAGCCACTATGGCGTCTCGGTCTCTGACAAAGACAACTGGATCACCCAGGCAATTCCCGATGGCTACAAGACGCCGATGGATGAGCTGTACGTGATCGAGAAGACCTGGCCAAACACCACGGTGCTCGCCACGTCGGTCAGCGAGAAGACACAGGAGACGCATCCGGTTGTCTGGACCAACACCTACGGCGAAGCGCGGGTGTTCGGCACCACCTACGGCCACTCCGTCGACACGTTCTCTGACGAGACGTTTCTCGAGCTGATCGTTCGTGGACTTGTCTGGGCGGCTGAATGTGAGCCACAGACGCCATAGCGGCTACGGCTTCGGAATCTGGTTCCGAAAGCCCTTGGGCACCTTTGCCCATTCATCGGCGGTGTTGAGCGGGCCGGAGTAAATCTCCTTCCCCGACTTGTCGGTGATGGTGACACTGCGGTTGCCATCGTTGTCGGTGATCGTGACGGTGCCATCGTCGGTCGCCATCACGGTGGAGGCTTGCATCACGACCGTGCCTTGGAAGGCCTGGCCGTCGCTGCCAATGATCTGGAACCCGCTTTCGGGTAGCTGCTTGAGCAGGTCGTTGACCTGTGGAGGCAGGCCGGGAATGGTGGGCAATCCTGGAATCGCCGCAGCTCCGGGGGCATCTTTTGCGGCGTCCGCATCGCCCTGCTGTGGCATGGTGGCCACTCCTGCAAGCCGGGCCTTGACCACCTTACGGCGGCCTTTGCGAAGCAGCGTGATCGCAACAGGCCGTTTGGCTTCCGCAGCATTTACCAACGCGACGAGTTGCTCCCCACTGACGAGCTTCTGATCATCGAACTTCACCAGGATGTCAAACGGCTCAAGGCCTGCCTTGGCGGCCGGGCTTTCCTCGGACACCTCCTGCACCATGACTCCAAAGCCAGCAGGCAGATCGTCGGTGTTGAACTGGGCCCGCACCGCATCGGGCACCTTTGTAAGAGCGATGCCCAGCCTCGCCCCTTGCAGAGCTTTCGCAGAAGCAGCCCGGCTGTCGTCAACAGGCTGCGCCAGGACCTTAAGCCTTAGTGGATTGCCGTTCTCAGCCAACTCAAACACCCGGACATTCAGCTGTGATGGTGAGGCGTCAGCCCGAAGGCTGCCGACAGGTGGCGGCGTCGCTGGTTTCTCAGGAACGTCGGCGTTTGCTTGTGACCCCATGGCAACGCCGCCGCCTGCAATCATCAGTCCTAGCAGCAGGCCGTTAAAGGAATGGGCTCTAGGCATGTCAGTCACAGGCTTCATCGTGCGTCTCCCCGTAGGCGACCGGTGCCGGCAGGCGTGTGGCTCCGGCAGAGGTTGATTGGAACCGCTCGAAATCGCGGCCCGATGTGTCCTGAGTATGAACAGGCAGCAGGCCCGGGGGCCAGCGGGATTTTGGAACTCATTTGGGCTGTGCAATGCGAACGACTCAAACGCTGGGGCGGCCCGTCGGCCGCGCGAGTGGGCCGAGGGCTGCAGCCAGAATGGCGTTGGCCATCTCCGGCAGTGGGACCACGCGATCGACCACGCCCCGCTCGATTGCCGCCTTGGGCATGCCATAGACAACACAGGAAGACTCGTGTTCGGCCAGGGTTGTGCCGCCGGCCTCGCGGATCAGCCGTATACCCGTAGCTCCGTCGCAGCCCATCCCGGTGAGCAGAACCGCAACCGTTCGGCAGCCTGTCACCTCGGCTGCCGAACGAAAGAGAACGTCGACGGCTGGCTTGCAATGGTGCACAGGTGGAGAATCGACCAGCCTGGCTCGCAGCATGCCGCCGCGCCGCACCACCGCCAGATGGTGACCGCCGGGCGCCAGGAGGCAGCAGCCCGGCTCCAACGGCTGATCATGTGCGGCTTCACTGACGTCAACTGTCGAGATCGCGTCGATCCGCTTGGCCACCGACTTCGAGAAGAATGGCGCGATGTGCTGCACCACTGCAATCGGTGGGAGACCCTTCGGCAGGGCGGGGATCAGCTGCCGCAGAGCAGCGATCCCTCCAGTGGAGCCTCCGATAACGATCAGGTCGTGGCTGCGCGACGCCCTCGTTGGGGCCGGTGATACGGCTGCAGAAAACGTGCTCGGCAGAGGTCGACGGGTCGTGAGTCGAGGGCCCGCAGCCGCTGCCGCCTTCACGTGGTAGGCCAACTTCTCTGCGAGGCTGCCGATCGACATCGTGCCGTCGGGCTTTGCCAAGACATCAACTGCGCCCGCCTCCATCGCATCGAGTGCCGCTTGCGAGCCGGCCTGGGCAAGCGAGCTGACGACCACAACCGGCATCGGCCGTTCGTGCATCAGCTTGCGGAGGAACGTGAGCCCATCCATTCGGGGCATCTCGAGGTCGAGCGTCAGTACATCGGGATCAAGCCGCGGCATCTTCTCTTCCGCCACCAGCGGATCGCAGGCCGTGCCCACCACCTCCAGATCCGGGTCGCGGGCAAGCGCCTGGCTGATCGCCTCTCGGACCAGCGCCGAGTCGTCGATCACCAGCACGCGGATGGGGCGGGCCTGGCTCATGCGTCCTCGCTTGTATCGGGAGGAGTGATGCTCGGCTCGAGGGCATCGAGCGGGTCGTGGGCCGCCACGGTGTCGAGGTCGATGAGTGTGATCACCTGTTCGGCGGCATGGGCCATGCCTGTGATAAAGCGGACATCCACGGCGCCACCAAAGTCTGGCGTTGGTAGCAGATCGCTCTGGTCGTAGGTGGCGACTTCTTCAACGCCGTCGACCACCACCGCATAGGGTCGTTTGCCTCCCGCCGCTGATGCCACCTGCGTGACAATGATGCAGGTCCGGTCGTGATCAGGAGGGGCCGAGAGGCTGAATCGCACCCGCAGGTCAACCAGTGGAATCACGCGGCCACGCAGGTTGATCACGCCACGAATGTGCGGTGGCATTGTGGCCACGGGTGTGATTGGGCAGAGCCGGATGATCTCCCGAACGGCCAGTACTGGCACCGCATACCGTTCCCCGGAGAGCGTGAACACCAGATACTTTCCGGCATCAGGACCAGAGGCCTTCGCCGTGGTTTCGGTTGGACTCATGAATGCCTCCACGGCGTCAGGCCGCCGTCTCCGTGTTCCGTCGTGACAGCCGTACCAATGCCGTCGCATCAAGGATCAGGCCCACACGACCATCCCCTAGGATCGCAGCGCCCGCAAACACCTTCTGGCTGACAAAGGTCTCACCGAGCGACTTGATCACCACCTCCTGCTTACCAAGGAGTTCATCCACCAGTAGGCACCGCCGCTCGTGGCCAGCCTCGACTACCACCACGATGCCGCGATGTGGATCACGAATCCCTGCGGCCACTCCCAAGTGGTCACCCAGCCGCAGCAGCGGCACCAGTCGGCCCCGCACGTCGACAAGTTCACCGCGGCCCTGCACCGTCGTTACATGGTCTGACTGAGGCCGAAACGATTCCCGAACCGAGAGCGTGGGGATCACGAATCGCTGCTCTCCCACGCCGACGATCAGGCCCTCGATGATGGCCAGTGTCAGTGGCATAAAGATCGTGAAGCTCGTGCCGGAACCGGGCTCCGAGTCGATCTCGACCTTGCCCCGGAGACGTTCGATATTGCGCCGAACCACGTCCATGCCCACCCCGCGGCCGGAGAGATCAGTCACTCTGCTGGCAGTGGAAAAGCCAGGGGCGAAGATCATGTCGAACGCCTCGCGGGCTGTCAGCTGGGCATCAGCAGTGATCAGGCCTCGCTCGATCGCCTTGGCCCGCAGCTTTGCGGGATCGAGTCCGCGGCCATCGTCACGCAGCCGGATCACCACGAAGCCTCCTTCGTGGAAAGCCTCCAGCCGAATCGTGCCGGCCGCTGGCTTACCGGCAGCTTTCCGTTCGTCAGGTAGCTCGATGCCATGGTCGGCGGCGTTTCGGATCATATGCACCAAGGGATCGCCGATCTCCTCAATGACTGTTCGGTCGAGTTCGGTTTCCTCTCCCTTGAGTTCGAGGCGAATGTCCTTACCGAGTTCGTGCGCAGTATCGCGGACGAGACGGGTCATCTTCTGAAAGGCCCCGCGGATCGGCACCATCCGCATCGACATGGCGGTCCGCTGCAGGTCGCGGGTGATGCCGCGGAGATGACCGAGCAACCGAGCAAGGTGCTCGTCGGCCGATGTCAGTGAGGCCTGCGCCACCATCGATTCGGCAATCACCAGTTCACCAACAAGATCCACGAGACCATCGAGCTTGCGGGTATCCACCCGTACCGAAGCAGCCGAGCTGCTGGCTGACCGGAGGGGTGGAGTGGACGAACTCTTCGAGCCAGCTGCTGATGTGGCAGCGGTGGATGAGGCGGGAATACCGGCATCTGGAGCCGGTGGCGTGCCTGCCTTGCTGGGCACGGTGGCGGTCGGGCCGGTTGCCGGCGCAGCCGCCACCTCAGCAGGAGGTGGCTTTGATGGGGAAGCGAGAACGGCATGCACGCTGGCGATCACGGCCGGAATCGCGAGCGGCAACGGCCGGCCGACATCGTTTCCATCAAGCTGATGAACCGCCTCGGCTGCGTAGCGGGAAAAAATGTCTGCCCCGGCCAGCACCGTGTCGATCGCATTCCGATCGAGCAACCGCTTCCCGCGGCGGGCGGCATCGAGTAGCGACTCGAGTTCATGGGCGACCGCTTGCAGCGTGACGAGCTTCATCGCGCCGGCGTTGCCTTTGAATGTGTGAAAGGCGCGAAACACCGTGGCCAGTGTGTCGCTGTCGCTCGGTGATGTTTCCAGCGTGAGCACGCCCTGCTCAATGTCTTGCAGCAGTTCTTCAGCTTCCACGCAGAAGAGCCGCATAAACTCGGCGTCGGTGCCAGCAGGCAGTACGGTAACGTTTTCATACGGCAGCGATTGGGATGGCTGGCTCGGCATTCCGTCTGGCGATGCAGCATCGATGGTCTCAGCTGGCCAGGCAGGGAGTGTGAAAC
>JADHNY010000111.1 GCA_016779265.1 Pirellulales bacterium
CCTCTCGAGTTGGGCCTTTTGGCGGGCCGCGAGCACCTCCTGAGGTGTCAGCCGCCTTGGCCGATCGCTTGAATCCTTCCCAGATGCCTCACCGCTGGTGGCTGGAGCCTCATCCGCAGCGACTGCCAGCATGCCGACGGGTGGCCTCATGCCGACGCCAACTCCCGCGGCAAGCACCGCGACGACAGCCCATGTTTGTGTGCGATTCATCGTGTCGTTCTCCGCATCAGTCCGAACAGCCGTCGGTCATTCCGTAGGACCACCAGACGACCAACACCCAGGTCACGATCGGCCACACCGCTATCTCACCAAGCGATACGAAACTAGGGCTTCCGCGGGTCGCGCATCGTCTCTGGAGTATAGTCGTGGTCCCGCTTGCGGATCACCTCCGCTTTCACGATCTGATCCGGGGCACCGCCCGCAAATGGGCCTTCTGTCCGCACCAGCTGCGGCAGCACATCAAGGCCCTCCACAACCCGGCCAAACACCGTGTGTCGGCCATCGAGGTGCTCTGTCGGACGGAAGGTGAGGAAAAACTGCGAGCCTCCCGTGTCTTTGCCAGCGTGGGCCATCGACAGCGTGCCGAGGAAGTGCTTGCGGGCGTTGGGCTCGTAGCATTCACAAGCGATTACATGGCCAGGCCCACCTGTTCCAGTGCCGGTTGGGTCGCCTCCCTGAGCCATAAAACCGCCGATCACGCGATGAAACGGCGTGCCGTCGTAGAAGCCTTTTTCCACCAGCGTGATGAAGTTCGCCACGGTGTTGGGAGCTTCGTTCTCAAACAGCTCCACGACGATCGGTCCTTTGGTCGTCTCGATCTTGACCCGAGGCAGGTCATCAGCGGCAGCTTCAGCCGCTCGCACTTTCATCTCCGCGGCAACCTTCGGCCGCTCTGAAGCCACCATCAACTGAAGTTCTTCCACGCGACCATCTTCAACACCCGCTTTTTTGGCCTCGTCGATCCAGGCCTCTGCCTGATCGAGTTGGCTGGCGACGAGGGCTGCAGACGCCCCCAGCAGCAAGACGTCTGGCGAGGCGGCCCCAGCTTCATCAAGCTTCGTGACGAGCGCAAACGCCTTCATTGGGTCGTCCGATTCGACTGCGGCAGCCACCACGGCTCCGCAGTGTTCGCGTGCTTCCTGGTCATTCGGGTCAGCAATGGCCAACGAAAAGGCAGCATTTTCCAGCAGCTTATCGGCTGCCATGCCCTTGACCTTGGTCTCGTTGAACTGCGCCTCGATCACCCGCTTATCGCTGCCGTCCTTGCGATACTCCGCCTGCAGACGCGTCAGTTCCGTGACAATGTCACGCATCGCCGTCTGCGACTCGGTGAACGCGGTTTTCGCTTCGGCTGCATCGACACCCAGTTGAATCGTGACGCCCCCAACCACTTCTTCCTCTGCCTGAGCACATGCGGCGGGCAGAGCAGCGGCCACCAGCGTGGCCATGCACGAGATCAGACCGAACACGCAACGACGAAGAGTGATCGTGGCAACCATGGAAAGGATGTTTCTCTCGATGAAGAACAGGCGGGGCGATTGGGCAGCGGGTGTCCGACATCAGTCGGCGGCTCCGACTGATACGATACCACTTTCCGCTCAGCGACGAGTGGTGCCCTGCCCCCCCCTTTCCAGGGAATGACCGCTGCGGCCTTCCGCAGCCAACAGCTATGCCCCGTCACCATGCCCGCGGTGGAAACGCCCGCCGTCGCCCCCCCAAAGCAGATCAGACTGAGCCACCAGAGGCCGCCCAGCCTCCCCGCATCATCGGCGGAGAACTCCGCGGCAAACGTCTCGCCTTCACCCCAGACGGCCAGACCCGGCCGATGAAAGACCGGGTTCGTGAAGTCCTCTTCGATCTTGTCGGCCCCAAAGTGAAGGGGATTCTGGCAGTGGATCTCTTCGCCGGCACGGGGGCTCTCGGCTTTGAAGCCGTCAGCCGTGGAGCTGCCGCCGCGGTGATGGCGGAGCGGTTCTTTCCCACGGCCGACCAGCTACGGAAGACCAGTCGCGATCTCGGGATCGAGCACCAGGTCACCGTCTTCCCGGGCGACGTCCTGCTCTGGGCAAAACGGATGCCATCGCTCGACACTTCACGGCCCTGGGTAGTGTTTGTCTCACCTCCCTGGTCGATGTTTCATGAGCGGACAGGCGAGGTGATGGCCTTGATCGAAGCCTGCCGTAAAGCGGCGCCCGCCGGCAGTCTGATCGCTGTGGAAGCCGATGACGCGTTTGATGCCGCCGCCCTACCCGAACGCGAGCAGTGGACCTGTCGTCCACTCCCGCCCGCCATGCTCTACCTTCGCACGACAGGAGCCTCTCCCATGGATGTTGTGAATCACCGTGACACCGTTCCTTTCACGACCGCCGACGGCTCGACCATCCGCGAACTGCTCGCCCACCGCAACTCGTCAATCCGTCACCAGAGCCTGGCAGAGGCCCGACTTGCCCCTGGTGCAGCCACCACACCCCACCACCATGCCAAGACTGAAGAGATCTACTACATCCTCTCCGGGACCGCCGACATGACGCTCGAGCAGGAGACCCGCCCCGTAGGAGCGGGTGACGCGATCGCGATTCCGCCGGGCCAGCGGCACACAATCCGCAATACCGGCACTGACGAACTGGTGTTCCTCTGCACCTGCGCTCCGGGCTACGAGCATGACGACACCTTCCTAGAGCCTGCCGAAGCCCCCCCTGCGGCCAGCTGAACGTCGACTACGGTTTCTCGACCGCGACAGCCACGTGGTATGTTTCACAGCCCTTTCGCAGTGCCCTCTTCGTCGTGTCGTCTTTTCCACCTTTTCCCGCAGATCTAGTAAACGCCCTATGGTTGCCTCTAGCGGATTCGGCGATCAGCTCGTCAGCACAGGCCTGATCAGTAAAGACCAGCTCACCGAAGCCACCCGTGTGGCAGACTCTTCGGGCAAGAAGATTCACGAGGAAGTGATCAGCCTCGGCTACGCCCCCGCAGGCGATGTGATGCGGATGTTGGCGAAGTCCCATGGCCTGGACTACGTCAATTTCAACGAGCTGTCGATCTCGCCCGAACTCGTTGAACTGCTGCCGGAAAGCGTGGCTCGCGAAAACACGATTTTTCCGATTGCTGGCGACGACGGCATGATCCGGATCGCGACGAGCGACCCCACCGACATCGACACCCAGGACAAGCTCCGCTTCATCCTGAACCGCAACATCGAACAGTCCCTCGCGGTTCGCGAACAGATCGTCGAGGCGATCAATCAGCACTACGGCCACAGCGACGGCGAAAGTGCCGACTCGATGCTGACGGAGTTCACCGACACCGCCATCGACTTCACCGAAACCGCCGTTGAGCAGGACGCGGAGGCCGACGAAGACGAAGACTCCGACGCCCCGGTGGTCCGCCTGGTGAACCTGATCATCACCGAGGCGGTGCAGCTGCGAGCGAGCGACATCCACGTTGAGCCGTTTGAAGACCGCATCCGGATCCGCTATCGCATCGACGGCCATCTGGTGGAGCGAGACAACCCGCCTCGTCGTCTGCTCGGTGCGATGCTCTCCCGCATCAAGATTCTCTCCAAGCTCGACATTGCCGAACGCCGGCGGCCACAGGACGGTCGAATTAAGGTCACCGCCGATGGCAAAGACTACGACCTCCGCGTGTCGGTGCTGCCGACAAACCACGGCCAGAGCGTGGTCATGCGAATCCTCGACAAAGACAGCATCCGCGTCGGCATTCGTCAGCTCGGTCTGTCCGAGGGCGACTTCCGATTCTTCCGCAACCTGATTCGGCGGCCCAACGGGATCATCCTTGTCACCGGACCGACCGGTTCGGGCAAGACCACCACGCTCTACGCGGCCCTCAACGAACTCAATCGCCCCGACACCAAGATCATCACCGCCGAAGACCCCGTGGAGTACTACCTCGCCGGCATCAACCAGGTGGAGGTGAAGCACCAGATCGGGCTCGACTTCGCCCGCATCATCCGTTCGATGCTGCGACAGGCACCGAACGTGATTCTCGTGGGTGAGATGCGAGACACCGAGACTGCGCAGATGGGCATTCAGGCTTCACTGACGGGCCACTTGGTGTTCAGCACCCTCCACACCAATGACGCTCCCGGTGCGATCACCCGCATGATTGACATGGGCGTGCCGGCCTACCTCGTGGCCTCAAGCGTGATCGCCGTGTTGGCCCAGCGACTCGTCCGGGTGAACTGCCCGAAGTGTCGCCAGCCCTATGAGCCACCGCAGAGCCACCTCGAAGCCGCCGGCGTCACCGAGGAGATGCTCAAGGGGGCGACCTTCATGAAGGGGCGCGGCTGTGCCAACTGCAACAAGTCTGGCTACAAGGGCCGCCTCGGCATCTTCGAACTGATGCCGATGTCGAGCAAAATCCGCGAACTGGCATTCCAGGGCGCCTCCACGCAGGACATCCGCAAAACGGCGGCTGGCCTCGGCATGCGGATGATGTTCGACGACGGCGTCAACAAGGTTCTCCGCGGCATCACGACCTTTGATGAGGTCTTCCGCGTCGCCAAGAAGGTTGAGCACTAAGCATGCTGGAGGCGAACAGCCTCCCCAGGTTTCCCACTCGGCTTTCACCAGGAAAACCGGCTGTTTGTGCGAACTCACGGAATTTTCACCGACTGTTGGCGACTTTTTCCGAAGAACCATGCATAATACGACGGGTCGATCGGGTGGGGAGTTAGGGGCTCCTTCCGGTCCTTTTCGGTGGCGCCTGCCATGGCATGCCGCATCAAGGATTCGCACGGCTGCTTGCCCCGCATTGCTTGCGGTGCTCAGCTCCGCAGTTTCGATGGGGTGCCCGTACGCGATCGCGGAGGGCACAATACCTTCGAACCACGTCACCACCAGGACCTGTCTTCATGAGTGCTGTTCCTCCATCTCGTGCGGCTGCCACGCCGGTTGATCGTTTGCTCAAGGCTGCGGTCGACAATCACGCCACAGAGCTGCGGCTTTCGGGCGGTGGTGCGCCGATGCTCAAGATCGATGGACAGATGAAACCGCTGAAGGTCAACCCCATCAGCGAGGCCGACCTCATGGCAATGGCCAGGGCCATTGCTCCTGCCGAGAGCGAACTGAGCGACTTCACGTTTACCAGTGGCGTTGGGCAATGCCGTGGCAAGCTGCTCGACATTCAGGGCACGAAGGTGCTGGTACTCGAGCCGCTGCCTGAGCCTGATCCACCTCTCTTGAACGACGAGGATGACGACCTCGACCTAGAGCTCGATCCCGACGCCCTCGACGACGAAGATGGCGGCAAGAATGCCGACGGCTCGCCGCGAGACGGACCGCGAGTCGTTGCCGGCACGATCCACATCGACAAACTGCTCAATGCCGCGGTGAAGAATGGCGTCAGCGACATCCATATCACCACGGGTCTGCCGCCAGTCTTCCGGATCGACGGAGGCATGCGGCCCCAGAAGACAAAAGTGCTGACGGCTGACGACACCAACGGACTGATGAAGAGCATCACGCCGGAGCGGTGTCAGATTGAGCTGGCGGAAAAGGGAGGCACCGACTTTGGTTTTGCCTTCGGTGATGCCGCTCGTTTTCGTGTGAGCGTGTTCAAGCAGCGTGGCCAGATCGCCATGGTGCTTCGGCAGATTCCAAACAAGATGCTCACGCCTGAGCAGCTTGGCGTCCCGGCCGTCTGTAAAAAGCTAGTCACTCGGCCGCGAGGCCTGTTCTTAGTCACCGGTCCAACCGGCTCCGGCAAGTCGACCACGCTCGCCAGCCTGATCGACTTCATCAACAAGAACTACGATCACCACATCATCACGATCGAAGACCCGATCGAGTTCTACCACTATTCAAAGAAGAGCACGGTCAACCAGCGCGAGGTTGGCTCGGACGTGCCGAGTTTCTCGGAGGCGCTGCGGCGAGCCCTCCGCCAAGACCCTGACGTGATCCTCGTCGGCGAGCTTCGCGACCTGGAAACGATCGAGGCTGCGATTTCTGCCGCTGAAACCGGTCACGTCGTGTTCGGAACGCTCCACACGACCGGCGCCCAGGGCACGGTCAATCGAATCATTGACGCCTTCCCGACCAACCAGCAGGAGCAGATCCGCACGCAGCTCTCCACCGCCATCCTCGGCGTGGTCAGCCAGGCCCTGCTTCCCAAGATTGGGGGCGGGCGAGTGGCCGCCTACGAGGTGCTCGTTGTTGACTCCGCGATTGGCAACCTGATCCGTGAAAACAAGACCTTCCGAATCAACTCGGCCATTCAGACCGGTGCTAAGAAGGGCATGAAACTGCTCGACGACGACCTCTTCCGCCTCTGGAATGAGAAGAAGGTCACCGAGGAAGACGTGATGGCCAAGGCTCAGCAACCAGACGATCTGCAGATGCGGATCGATCAGGCCAAGCGGGGCATCTACGAAGATGAAGAAGAGCCGCGAGGGGGGCGGAACTGAGTTATGGCACTCAAACGAATCGGACAAATCCTGGTCGACCTGGGTCTTATTGATGAGACACAGCTAGAGACGATGCTCGAGGAGCAACAGGCTCGCGGTGGCGACTTGCTCGGCCGCATCGGGCTCTCGCTCGGCTTCTACACTGACGAGCAGCTCGGCGAGGCCTTAGCGGAGCAGTGGAACACCACGTTTATCACGCTCTACGACCAGGAAATCCCGACCGACACGCTCCGCCTCCTCAGCGAGCCAATGGCTCAGCTCTATCGCGTGATCGCGATCAAGATGAGTGGCAACCGCCTGACGGTGGCCACGGCAGCGCCGCAGAAGATTCAGATTGCGGACGAGCTCCGCACCCTGCTCGGCTACGAGATCGACATCGTCGTCGCCACCGACCCGGAAATCGACAAGGCCCTGGAAAAGTACTACTCGTCCGACATCGATACGGTCGAGTCGCTCGTCGAGGGCATGGAGAAGGATGCGGAGCTCGCAGCGCAGGCCGCAGCGGCAGCCAGCAGTGGCAACGCCTTTGACCTGACTGGTATCGAAGCCCTCGCCGAAAGCGCCCCAGTTCGCAAGCTGCTCAACATGGTGCTCCTGCTCGCCATTCGCGACGGCGCCAGCGACATCCACTTCGAGCCTTTTGAGCACGAGTTCCGGATCCGCATCAAGGCAGATGGCGTGCTCTTCGAGATGGTGCCACCACCGAAGCATCTCGCGGTGGCGATCACCACCCGTATCAAGGTGATGGCGAATCTCGACATTGCCGAGCGTCGCCTGCCTCAAGACGGCCGTATCGAACTGACGGTCGGCGGCCACCCGGTTGACCTTCGTGTCTCGGTGTTGCCCACGCTCTTCGGCGAGAGCGTCGTCATGCGAGTGCTCGACCGTGGCGTTGTTTCGCTCGACCTCACGAAGGTTGGCATGGACGACCGGATGCTCCGGCAGTTCCGCGACGTGATCGTTCGGCCAAATGGCATCGTGCTGGTGACCGGCCCCACGGGCAGCGGAAAGACAACCACGCTCTATTCCGCACTCTCCGAGCTCAACACGATCGAAGACAAGCTGATCACCACCGAAGACCCGGTGGAATACGACATCGACGGGATCGTGCAGGTGCCGATCGACTCCAGCATTGGCATCACCTTCGCGGCCTGCCTGCGGGCGATTCTGCGACAAGACCCTGACCGGATTCTCGTCGGTGAGATTCGAGACGTGGAAACGGCTGAGATCGCCATTCAGGCGTCGCTGACCGGCCACATGGTGTTCTCCACGCTCCACACCAACGACGCTCCGTCGACGGTCACGCGGCTCCGCGACATGGGTGTGCCTCCGTTCTTGATCACGGCCACCGTCGAAGCCATCCTTGCCCAGCGGCTCGTGCGACGAATCTGTGCCAACTGCATCGAAGAGATCCAGCCGGATGCCGACATCCTGGCAGATCTCGAAATCTCCACCGACGAAGCGGTTACGAAGAAGTTCTACCGTGGCAAGGGCTGTGACAAGTGCAACAACACTGGCTACAAAGGCCGACTTGGCCTGTTTGAGTTGATGATTGTGAATGACGACATGCGGGATCTGATCATGCGGAATGCCTCCACCGAGGATCTCCGTGAAGCGGCCCGAAAGGCGGGCATGGTGACCCTGCGGGAAGCAGGAATGGACGGCATTTTCGCCGGCTACACCACCGCTGAAGAAGTGATCCGCGAAACCATCCTGGAGGCCTGACGGCTATGCCTACCTTCCAGTTCGAAGCGATCGATGCGGCAACCGGTAAGGAAATCCGCGACACCGTAGACGCCACCACGGAGGCCGAAGCCCAGGCCACGATCCGCTCGATGGGCTACATGGTCACCAAGCTCAAGGCCAAGAAGCAGGCCAAGGCGGCAGAAGGCACGAGCCGCAAGGCCGGCCGCACCTTCGCTATTGGCGGCGTGAAGAGTAAGGATCTCACCCTCTTCACCCGGCAGCTCTCCATCCTGCAAGACGCCGGCCTGCCCATCCTGCGGAGCCTGAAGATTCTTGCCGAGATGCAGAAGCCTGGCCGACTGAAGAACTCGCTGCTCGACGTCTGCGACGAGATTGAAGGCGGTGCCACGCTCTCCGAGGCCATGTCGAAGAGCCCCAAGGCGTTTGACCGGCTCTACTGCAACATGATCCGTGCTGGTGAAGCCGGCGGTGCGTTGGAAGTTATCCTCCGCCGCTTGTCTGAGTTCATGGAACGGGCCCAGTCGCTGAAGAGAAAAGTCAAAGGTGCGATGGTCTACCCGGTCGTGGTCGTCAGCGTGGCTGTCGGCATTCTGACCTTCATTATGATCAAGATCGTGCCGCAGTTTAAGAAGATCTTCGACGACTTCGGTAGCGAACTGCCGGCGATGACGATGTACCTCATCGAGTTTTCCAACTGGGTGGTCAACTACTGGTATCTCATTCCGGCGGTGCCTTTTGGGATCAACCTGTTAATCAAAGCGATCAAGCTCATTCCGTACGGACGCTTTGGCTGGGATCTCTTCACCCTCAAGATGATCATTTTTGGTCAGCTGGTGGAGAAGAACATCCTCTCCAGGTCCACGCGAACGCTCGGCACCCTGCTGAGCTCTGGCGTGCCGATTCTTGAGGCGCTCAACATCACCAAAGAGACCTCGGGCAACATGATGTTCGAGCGGCTCTTTGACAGAGTGTCCAACGCGATTCGTGACGGTGAAGCCATTGCGAAGCCGCTCAAGGACCACTCCACGCCTCCGTTTAACGTGGTGTCGATGTTCTTCTGGACATGTGCGATCCCAGGCTTTGGCGCCTTGATGTACATGCTGAAGTACAAGAAGCCGGTCGTCGACGACCTGGTGGTCAACATGGTCGACGTCGGCGAGGAGTCTGGTGAGCTCGACACGATGCTCTACAAGGTGGCCGACACCTACGACGAAGAAGTCGCGGTGCTCACCGAGAGCCTCACGAGCCTCATGGAACCACTCTTGATCATCTTCCTCGGCGGTGCTGTGGGCTTCATCGTGATCGCCCTCTTCCTGCCGCTGATCCAACTCATCAACGACCTGTCTTAATCACACAATCGAACGAACTTCCTTGAGGGAGGCTGCGTAGAATCATGCTAGGGGAACAACAGGGAGCCGCAGCGATGGTGTCATCGATGCCTGCTCGGCCACGCACGACATCCGCCGGCTGCACGCCTGCAGTTGGCGGGCATCGCCGCAGCGGCTTCACGCTGGTGGAACTCCTCGTAGTCATACTGATCGTGGGCCTGCTCGCAGGCCTTCTCACCCCGGTGGTGATGCGAGCACTCGCGACCGCCCGCAATGCCGGCATCAAGGCAGAGATCGACATGCTGCACATGGCCTTGATGAACTACAACGCGGAGTATGGTTCGCTGCCACCGTGCTACGACGCGACGCTAGACCCTGCGTCGCCAGCGGCGATGCATCTTCGGCGGCTGTTTCCTCGCGTACAGCCTCCAGCCCAGTTGGCAGTCCAGTTGCAGCAGGGCTTCACTGGGCAACTCACTCCAGGCAACGCGATCTACAACTGGCTCAGCGGCTTTACGCTCATCCCGCAATCCCCGCTTATTGGCGACCGCCAGAAGCTCTACGACTTTGATAACTCGCGGGTGACGTCTGCGGGCGTCTACCACCCCTCCGGCAAGCCGGAGAGTGGGTTCGTCTACATCAACTCCGGGATGTATCTCAATCCCGGCACGGGAGCACCTAATACCTTCAACCTCGGCTCAGCCACCTACTCCGCTCTCACAGATTCCACTGGAAAGTTCTTCAACGAAGACACCTGCCAGATTCTCTGTGCAGGCCGTGACGGCGAGTGGGGAACCGACGATGACCTCTCCAACTTCTGGCCGGCAACCCGCAAGGAATACCTCGACAGCCTGCAAGATTAAGCTCACATGCGACGCTCACCCTCCACCATCCGCCGCCTCCAACTCACCGCGAGTATTCGCCGAGCGTTCACGCTCATCGAACTCCTGGTCGTGATCATGATCATTGGCACGATGGCGTCGCTGATGCTTGGAGGCCTCAACGTTGCACGCCAGCGAACAAGGATTGCCCGAACCGAAGTCACGATCCGCAAGATCCACGAGATCATCATGCCTCATTACGAGCGAATGCTCACTCGGGCATCGATTGATGATTTCCAACAGGCAAACACCAATCCGAATACAAACTATGCACGAGCATGTTATTCGCTCGCCGCACGTCGCGCACTCCAAGCCGTCGAGTTACCCGACGGCTGGAGCGATATCATCGCTGCTGGCAAGAATGGCAACGCCCCGCCTCTGGCAATGGCAAATCGCGGCCTGTTTGCGACAGCTGATCCATTCTGCGCATCATCGACAATTGCCCGCAGGCTCTACAGTATTGCCGCTGCCTCAGGAAAAAAAGAGGGCGAACTAACAGCGACTGCTTCGGGCAGCGGCGAGTGCCTGTGGGCGATCGTGATGCGGGCGGGCTTTGCCGATCCGGGCATTGTCGGCAGCTTCCGCGATGATGAGTTTGCCGACCCTGACGGTAATGGTTTGCCACACTTCCTCGACGGGTGGGGCAATCCGATCCTCTTCCTCCGCTCCGCTCCGGCGTTTGTCTCACGATATCAGCCAGCCGCAACAAACGTCGCGGCCGAAAGCCACGACGCCTTTGACCTTCAAGGCGTTGACCCGATGGCCCGCACCACGCTTTTCCCGCTGATTTTCTCAGCGGGCCCCGACCAAGAGTTGGGGATCGAGCACCGTAATGCGGACGGCAATGGCAGCTGGCCGCCAGCGTTCAGCTATGCCCAAGTCGGCTACGACCCGTATTTCTCGCCCAGCATTCCTGGCACGTCGCGGACGAAAGGACATTTCGCCTTTAACACCAGCCCGCAGGTGGTCATTGGCCCTTACGCAGCCAACGCCAGAAGTCACTACGCATTCCCCTTCGGAACGACCACTGCTGAGGCCCTC
>JADHNY010000112.1 GCA_016779265.1 Pirellulales bacterium
TGTGATGGCAGGGAAACCGTATCCGCAGCCTTACCTCTGCTTGAGGCAGTCGGGCTGCGGATCCATCGCCTCAAGCCGACGGATTTCATCGAGCAGGACGTCAGGCAGCATGAAGGGTTCGAAGCCCGTGTGCTGCCAACGCATGCGGCCGTCTGCCGACACGTAACAGGTGGCATGCAGGGGGATGCCCTCGAAGTCGTCCCAGGCATCGAGTGCACGGAAGGCTTCGCCATCGACCCCTGAGAGTGCCACAAAAGGCAGCGTCTCTGACGACATTGCCACGTCTTCAACAGGATCGGTGCTGATCACCAGCACGGGTAGCCCGGCCTCCTCGAAGCGGGCGGCGGCATCGACAAAGGCTTTGACCTGATCATTGCAGTGCTCACAGGCCATGCCGAGCGTGAGCAGGATCAGATGAGGCTTGCCGGCGTAGTCACCTGCCGAGACGGGCGTGCCATCGGTCGCCAGGGCGGTCCAGCCGCCAGCCTGCCAGGCCTGCCAGGCGAGTGGGCCGAGGGTGTCGAGCGGCGGTCGCTCGCCGATGTCCTCTGCTTCGCTGTGTGGGATTCGCCAGTCGCCCTCCACGCCTGCGGCCTCTGCCAGGCTCGTCAGCCGGGTGAGCACAGGGAGCGTGTCATCGGCATCGGCCGCGAGCGTTCGCACACGATCAAAGGTGGCGACGGCCTCATCTTTCTTGCCAGCCTCCCATTGCACATGGGCCAGTAAAGCCTGTGGCTGCAGCTGCTGTTTGCCGCTATTGCCATGGGCTTCAGCGGTCTTGAGAGCCTTCTCCGTATCGCCGAGGGCGAGATAGATTCCCGTGAGCCTCGCCTTGTCGAGACGGTTTCTTTCTTTATCTGTCAGGCTCTCGAGCTGCTCGCGGGCGGCGTCGAGGTTGCCCGCGGCGAGCGCTGCATGAACGCGGAGCTCAGCGAGTGGCCCCTGCAGCTTTTCGATCTTGTCGCTGAAAGGCTGCATGGCGTCCGCCATCGCTTTACTGATCTCAGCAGCCGGCTTGCCCTCATCGCGGGCCTTTGACTCCGCCTTATCGGCGGCCTCCGTGCGACCTGTTCGCTGTTCAGCCTCAAGCGTCTCGAGCCGACCGAGGGCAGCCAGTCCGGCCTCGTGATCACCTCGCAAAAATCCTGCCACGGCAAGCAGCTGCTCTCGCTTCCAGCGATCTTCAAACTCCTCGCCTGGTGCGAGATAGGGAGTGTTCTCCAGGCCAGCCGCCACCTCCCAGAGCTCCCATCGCAGGATCGTTTCGAACAGCCGGTCACGACCAAACTGCCAGCAGCTGCCACCTTCTTTAAATGACTGGTCGGGATCTGGCTTGACCTCCTTGGAACGGGCGATCCTGGGCATCGTGATCATGTTCGTGGCGACCGTCAGGGCATCATCGACACGGCCAAGATGGTTGAGGTTGCGGATAAACCATTCGCTGTTGTGGGCAAAGTTGTGGATCTGATCGGGATAGACGTGTGCCCGGATCATCTGGGCGTGGTCGACGCGGACGGCGGCCTCCTGCTGCCAGACGGCGTCATGCCACCGTTCAAGCTTGGAGTAGATATGGCCGGGCATATGCCACATGTGGGCGATGCCCGGAGCCGCCGGACCGCACATCGCTGCCGAGTGCAACGCTTCGGCCGCTCGCTGACGATCCCAGAGGTGAATCAGGTAGTGGTGGGCGGGGTGTGCAGGAGTGCTCTGGAAGACCTGCTTGCCGAGTGCGTCAAGGGCCAGAGGACTTGAGATGGGCACACCGCGATTGCGGTTGATCCAGGAGAAGCCCACTAGGAACGCCCGGGCTTCGAGGTCGTCGGGATAGTCAAGGGCGAGCTTCTCAAGGGCTTCGAGAAACGCCTTGCGACGCGCCTGCTTCTCTTCTTCTGTTTCCGGCTTTTTCTCAGCTGTGGCGTCGCCTTCAGCTTTCTTGTCGGTGTCTTTGCCAGCGGTGTCCTTGATGCCAAAGAGTTTCCGCGAGGCGTCAATCCAGGCTTTCTCACGGGCTGATGCCTTCTCCAGCCGGGGGCCTGTCGCTTCCGCGAGAAACTCCTTGGCTCTGGATTCATTCTCGAGGTTGGCCATCGCCAAGCCCCAGTTTGCCATCACGCAGTCGGGATCGAGCTGAAGCACCGTGCGGAAGCTCCGCTCGGCTTCCCAATACCAGAAGCCGTGCAGCTGACCCACACCCTGATCGAAGTACTGCTGTGCTTCTTCTGAAGAGGTCGTGATAGGGAAGTGCACGTCGCCACAGCCGGCAATCAGCGGCAGCCGTCGTCGCGGTCCCTCGGAAAAGCCTTCGCCATGCAGCGAGTGACCGGGAAGCGGGCCGGCTGTTTCGTCGGCAGCCCACGTCAACGCAGCTACGGGAAGACTGGCCACAACAGCGATCGCAAGGATGGTGTTTCTCATGACACTGAGAATACCTCCGCGACAGCCCGCTCTACAGGCGGCCAGCGTGAGTACGCGAGCGTGAAGCGGCTTTGGCGGTGATGAGGCCTGCCGATCGCAGCAGGCAGGCAGGGGCACCGATGCTGACGACCTCAACCGTTCCCAGGAGCGGTTGGGCGGCTGCGTTTGAGAATCCCTGCTTTGCCGCCACAAAAGTGACTGTCAGATCGGCCTGCACGCAGTCGCCGGGAGCAGTGCCGCTGTCGCAGTCGAGTCCTGAAGGCAGGTCGATGGCAACCACCGCGGTTGACGGCCGCTGCGTCTTTGCGGCGTTGATGGCTGTGATCGCCGTGGCGAGATTGCCCCGAGGAGCGCCGCTGGCACCAGTGCCGAGCAGGGCATCGACCAGCACCGCGGCAGGCTCAACCGCGGCCTGCCAGTCAGCGAGGCATGCATTGCCAAGTGTTGTGATGGGGATGCCTGCACGCTTGGCGACCGTTGCGTTGATCAGAGCGTCGCCGGTGAGTGACTGCGGCTCCACAGCTGTCAGGAGCGTAACGGTGCGTCCCATCAGCTCGAGATGTCGAGCGATGACATAGCCATCACCGGCGTTGTTGCCTTTGCCACAGAGAATCGCCACAGCTCCCGTCGGAAAGTGCTGCTGGATCGCGGTGGCAGCACCACGCCCGGCGTTCTCCATCAGCACCACCCCCGGCAGCCCAAACTCATCGATGGCACGTCGGTCGATGTCACGGACCTGTTCTCGTGAGAGGTGCGGCATGGCGAAGCCTTGAGGGGTGCGCAAAGGGCGTTGGAGAAGCCTTTGGAAGTCATCGTAACGCCCTGGCTGTGGCGGGGCTGCGGCCACTCGAGGTGACGGCAGGCCTCGACAGACCGTGGATCACGACGAAACAATGCGTCCCGAAGATGGTGACGTGCCATGCATGGGTCGTGTCACACGTGGAGCGTTCAAGTCGCCCCAGGCACCGTCCGGACAGCCACCGCCGACGCAGAAGAGCCAGCCATGACGCACGACGCCACAACACCAGCGGAGACGAGTGATGCCGAGACGGGGGCGGTGCGGCGTTCTGGCTGGATGCAGAGTGACGACATCTGGGCGATGCTGATCGCGGCGGTGCTGCTGGTGGCTGCCTGGTGGGCCAATGTGGCAGTCACACCGAGTGAGCCCTCGGCTGATGGAGCCGAGGCGGCGGTCACCGAGTATGAGAATCTGCTCGGGCCCTGGATCACCAAGCCGGGAAGCTGGGAAACCAATCCGCTCGATGCTTTTGCCGGTGTGAGTGGCGACGGCGGGCCTTCGAAGGCGGCTGCTGTGGTCGCGACCTCGATCGGCTGCGTGGTGGTGTTTGCCTTGGCACTCGCTGGCGTGGGCGTGCCCGTGTCGCGGAGTGTGCCAGCCCTGTGCGGCGTGACCATGCTCGCGGTGGCGGCGTGGCTGGCAAGCACACAGGTGGGGGTCAAAAAACTGCAGCTGGAATATGTCCTCTGGGCCTTTGCTGGAGGACTCTTCGTCAGCAATGTGATAGGCGTGCCTCGCTGGCTCAAGCCGGCTCTGAAGGGTGAGCTCTACATCAAGACGGGGCTGATCTTCATGGGGTCTGGCCTGCTCTTTGGCACGCTGATGAAACTCGGTCCGCCGGGCATTCTGATCAGCTGGATCACGACGCCGATCGTGCTGATTACGACCTATCAGTTCGGCCAACGGGTGCTCAAGATCAAGTCGAAGTCGCTCAACCTTGTGCTCTCCGCCGACATGAGTGTGTGTGGTGTATCGGCGGCCGTAGCCACCGCTGCCGCCTGCCGAGCGAAGAAAGAAGAACTGTCGATTGCGGTCGGCATTTCACTGGCATTTACCGTCGTGATGATGTTTGCGATGCCTGCGGTGATCAATGCAGTTGGCCTCGATGAGGTGCTTGGCGGCGCCTGGATTGGAGGCACGGTCGACTCGACCGGAGCGGTCGTGGCGGCTGGCGAGCTGGTTGGTCCTGTGGCCCGTGATGTGGCGGCGAGTGTGAAGCTGATACAGAACGTGCTGATCGGTGTGATCTCGCTGGTCGTGGCGGCAGTCTGGGCACGCATGGGAGAGGATGGGCAGGCCGCTCCTGCGATGGGCGTTGCTGGCGGAGTAGCAGAAATCTGGAAGCGACTGCCGAAGTTTGTGATCGGGTTTCTTGCGGCTTCAGCGATTTTCACCACCCTCGCCTCGACAGGCCCGGAAGGACGAGAAGCGATGGTGCAGTCGACGCTCAAGGGGCCGATCAAGATGATGCAGTCGTGGTGCTTCTGTCTCGGGTTTGTGAGCATCGGCCTGGAGACCGAGATTCGACGTCTGGCGTCGGCTATGGGCTCGGTCAAGCCGATCATTCTTTATATCTGTGGACAGACGCTAAACATCACGCTGACCTTTGTAATGGCCTACCTGGCCTTCCGCGTGGTCTTTCCCGATGTGGCAGCGAAGCTGATGAGTGGCGGACTGTAGCCGAGCGAGCCGTCGGGCGGCGTGCGAATCGAATGAGGCAGCGTGAGCGGGTGTCCGTGTGACAGGGTGTCGGTGACGCTGTGTGAGAGCGGCGATGAGACTGGTAAGCGAATCGAGGAGCGACCAATGCGTTGGAGCACAGGGGTGATCAGTGGGCGAGTCTGGGCCGTGTGTGTCGGTGTTGCGGTAATGACCGTCAGCCCGTGCTCCACAGACGTGACACTGGCTGAAGAGGCGTTTGCACCCAATCAAGAAACACTGCCCGTCGCGGCCCCGGAGGATGCGATCGTGCTCTTCGGGCCCGAGAGTGAAGGCACGGGCCGCTTTATCGCCATGGATGGTGGGCCATCGAACTGGAAGGCAGACAATGGCGTGCTGGAGGTGACTCGCAGCCCCGGTCATGCCAACCATGCGGTCTCGAGCGTCCACTTTCGCGATGCCGATATCCATGCCGAGTTTGCTACTGTCGAACAGGCGAAGGGCAACAGCGGGCTCTATATCCATGGCCACTTCGAAATGCAGGTGTTGAACTCGTTTGGCGTGGAGGACTTCACCATTGAAGATGAGGGCAGCCTCTACCGCTTCGCACCGCCGCTGGTGAACGCCTCGCGGCCGGTGGGAGAATGGCAGGTGTATGACATCCGCTTCCGGGCGCCCCGCCATGATGCCGAGGGCAATGTGACCGAGCCAGGCAGCATCACCGCATGGCTCAATGGCCAGCTGGTGCAGGATGGTGTCACCTTCGAGAAGCCTCGCTCGCCCTACATCCCCTACCGGCATGGCGTCACCGACTACCTCCGGGGTGTGGAGAAGAGCCTCAAGGCGACCGGCGCAGGTCCACTGTTTCTCCAGGACCACGGCTCTCCGGTGCAGTTCCGCAACCTCTGGATCCGTCCGCTCGACGACAAAGCGACTGACTACACGCCGGGCTCTTAGGACTTTGCCGATGCCTCCTGTCACGCTCGTCTGGTTTCGTCGCGATCTGCGGCTCGATGACAATCCCGCACTGGCTGCCGCGGCAGCTCGCGGGCCGGTGGTGCCACTGTTTATCTGGGCTCCGGAGGAAGAGCATCCGTGGGAGCCGGGCGCGGCGTCACGGTGGTGGCTGCATGCGTCGCTGGGTCGGCTCTCTGAGTCGCTCGCAGCCAAGGGAACGCCTCTGGTCATTCGACGCGGTCCCTCGCTTGACACACTGCGGAGCGTGGCAGAGGAGTATGGGGTCACGCACATCAGCTGGAATCGCTGCTATGAGCCCGCGATCGTGGCTCGTGACACGAAGATCAAGCAGGCACTTCAGGCGGACGGGCTTGAGCCAGAGAGCTTCAACGGCGGCCTGCTCTTTGAGCCGCTGCATGTGAAGACCAAGCAGGGAAGCCCCTACCAGGTCTTCACCCCATTCTGGAAAGCCCTGCTGCAGCGTGATGAGCCAGACACGCCGCGGGCAGCCCCGAAGAAGCTCACGCCTGCCGTGGCGGTGGGAAGACGAAAGCCCACAAGCCTCGCCATCGACACACTCGGCCTGCTGCCCACGATCGACTGGGATGCCCAGATGCGAGCGACCTGGACGCCAGGTGAAGCGGCTGGCAGCACGGTGCTCAAGGGGTTTCTCAAGGCTGGTCTGCATGACTACGGGGACGAACGTGATCGGCCAGACCATCTGGGCACGAGCCGTCTCTCCCCATACCTGCACTTCGGTGAGATCTCGCCACGACGAGTGTGGCATGCCGCCCGCGAGGCGGCTGGGGGGCGGCCGGTAGCCCAGCTCACCGGATCGGCCGAGGTGTTCTTGCGGGAGATCGGCTGGAGAGAGTTTGCCAGTCACCTGCTGTTTCACTTTCCGCACACCACCGACGCACCTCTGCGAGAAAACTACGCACGCTTTCCCTGGGTGCGTGACCCGGTAGGCCTGCGAGACTGGCAACGTGGACAGACGGGCTTTCCCGTGGTGGATGCGGGTATGCGGCAGCTGTGGCAGACCGGCTGGATGCACAACCGGGTGCGGATGATCGTGGCGAGTTTTCTCGTCAAAGACCTGCGGGTGAGCTGGCATGCGGGGGCGAAGTGGTTCTGGGACACCCTCGTCGATGCCGACCTCGCGGCCAACACCCTCGGCTGGCAGTGGGCCGCAGGCTGTGGGGCTGATGCGGCTCCCTACTTCCGCATCTTCAATCCGACGTCGCAAGGCAAAAAGTTTGACCCCGACGGCAGCTATGTGCGGCAGTACGTGCCGGAACTGGCGAAGCTGCCCGCCTCGGTGATTCATCAGCCAGAGGTGGTGGCCGGCAGCCAGCTGGCGACCGCAGGCATCACCATTGGCACCACGTATCCAGAGCCCATCGTCGACCACTCCGAGGCTCGGAAGGCGGCGCTCGCGGCCTTGGCAACGCTCAAGCAGTCGTAGGCGGCTGCGGTCAGCGGTGCCTACTTGAGTCCGTCAATCGCTCGCGAGACCTTGGCGAGGACCAGCTTTCGCTGCTCTGGGTCGCCAACTTTGTCCGCGGCTGCGTAGGCTTCCTCCAGCACGGCCTGAGCGGTGGCCGTGTCGCCACTTTCGGCTGTGGCTTCACCGACCGCCAGGAGGGCGTACGCACGGCTTTCGGTCCGCTCGATCTCTCGAGCGACGCCGGCGGCCTCTTCAAGTAAGGCCTTCGCTTCCTCCCCTTCACCCACCCGCGACTTCACGTTGGCGGCAGCAGCAAGGCCCTCTGCCTTGGCTCGAGGGTTCTCATTGCCACGGGCAGTCTCCAGGAGCTGCTCGACCATGGAGGCTGCCTCAGCAGCGACGTTGCCCTTCGTGTAGCCGAGGGCAACAGCAGCCAACGCTTCAGCTCGATACCGCTCTTCAACTTCAAGGGCTGCATCGCGAGCACGGGTCAGTGTGCCGGTGGCGGCCGAGGAGTCGGCCAGACCAGTCTCGCGATTGCCGTAGATTCCACCAGCCTCGGCCAGCACGCTCACCTGACGGACGGCATCACCAATCGAGCCGGCTCGTTCAGTGGCGACACCAAGCGCCCTGCGTGCGGTCGCCTTGTCGCCAATGGCAGCAAGAAAGCCTGCCGCACTGACGAGCCTGGGGGCGGTGGCATTCGCGTCGTCCATGCTGATCAGCAGTTCAACCGCCTCCTTGCCCGTCTTGATTGCTCCGCCACTGTCGTTGTCGGCATTCTGCTTGCTGGCCACACGAAGCAGCGCCAGTGCCTGCCGGTCGGGAGACGACTGCTTACGGGCCTGCTGCAGCTGGTCGTTGATTGACTTTGGGCCCTTTGCCGATCCTCCACAGCCGGTCAGCAAACCTGCCAGGCAGAGCATGGCAGCCAGCAGCAATGCCGTGTGGCCCAGCCACGCTCCTGTCAGCGGAGGTGCTGTCAGCCGAAGAACTGCTCGGCTCGTGAGTCCAGCAAGCTGATGATCCGAGGTGGCTTTCGGTGTGTGTGGCAGGCGGGGCATGAAGGTCACCGTATCGTGAGAGCCAAGACTGTCGGAAACAGAAGGTGAAGAAACGTGATGGTGTGGAGCCAGCGGAAGCATTGAACAATGAGGAGCACCCTTAGAAGCGGAGTGCCACCTGCTCGAGGCGGCCCTTGAGGTCTGCCATCAGGCGATCTTCGGCAGCCTCGTCTTCGGCGACATAGGTCACCGAGAAACGCAGGTGCGGCCCAGCCTCATCCCATGGCACTGTCGAGATCGACTGTTCACGGATGAGGAACTGACTGGCATCTTCGGCGGTCGCAAAGTCTTCGCTGCCGGCACCGACGGGGCTCTTCGTGTAGAGGAAGTAGGTGCCACCAGGCACGGTGCAGTCGAAGCCAACGCTCTTGAGGACGGCCACGAGTTTCTCCAGGCGACGTCGATACTTGGCTCGCACGAGGTTTGGAATCTCAGCGTCGTCGAGCGCCGCCGCTCCAGCCTTCTGAATGGCAATGAACTGGCCGGAGTCGCAGTTGTCTTTGACGTCGGCAAAAGCCTGCACCAGCTTCTCATGGCCACAGACCCAGCCGAGTCGCCAGCCAATCATGTGGAAGCCCTTCGAGAGCGAATGCACCTCCACGCCCACATCCTTGGCGCCGGGTGTCTCCAAGAAAGAGAGCGGCTTCTCGTCGTAGCTGAGCATGATGTGGGCGGCGTCCTGCACAACGATGATGCTGTGCTGCTTCGCAAACGCCACCACCTTCTCGTAGAACTCCCGCGTTGCCGCCTTGCCGGTTGGGCTGTTGGGGTAGCAGAGCACCAGCAGTTTGGTCTTCGCCAGCACGTCGGCTGGAATGCCATCGAGGTCGGGGAAATAGTTGTTCTCGGGCAGGAGTGGCAGCGGGTGGACGGTGCCCCCAAACCACTTGGTGGCGGTGCCGGCGACGGGATAGCCGGGCACGGTCATCAGCGTGACATCACCGGGGTTGATGAAGGCCGCCGGAAGCATGGCGTAGGCGGTCTTGGAGCCGATGCAGTGGTTGATCTCCTTCTCGGGATTGAGGCTGACGCCAAACTCCCGCTGCATGAACCGGGCAACAGCTTCCTTGAAAGCCGCAATCCCGTTGTCGGCGTAGCCGCGGTTTTCCGGCTGGTCGATCTCGTGATGCATCACCGCCCGCACGCTCTCGGGGGCCATCTCATCGTTCTCACCGATACCGAAATCAAGAATCACCCGGTCTGGGTAGTCCGCCATCGCCTTCCGCTTGGCACGCTTGATCTTCTCAAACTTGTAGATCTGGGTGCCCTTGCCGTAGCCCGCTCCGCCAATACGGTCAGCGAAGTGGCCCTGGAACCAGGGGTCGTCGGAAGCGGAAGTCGAAGCAGTGGTGTCAGTGGCCATGGCATCAAAACAGGGGGACGTGAAGAGAGTTCCAGCGGAAAGAGAGGGGTCACGAGACCCACACAAAGTTGCTGAGTATACGCTGTCAGGGTTGCTCGTCATGCTTGCGCTGACGTTCGTCCGTGATCAGGTTGTGACGGCCGCTGGATGCTGAAACATTCGACCGGATCGTTGAAGTGCGGCTGGAAATCGTGAAGACTACCCCCGGGCGCTTTGTGCAAAGCCTCTATGGGTAAATAGACCTCAACACCGCGAGCAAAGCCTTCGGCTGCAAGGCGTCGTAAAGGGGGGGGAGTGAGCAATCAGGAGCGTTCCGCCGCGACACGTAGCCATGTCGATGCGGATCGCGTGTTTCTGCTCTCCCAAGGCCTTGTGCGGACGATTGCCTGGAGGATCCATTGTCGAGTGCCGTGCTCGGTGGAACTTGATGACCTTGTCGCCTACGGCCAGATCGGTCTGCTTGAGGCGTTGCAGCGGTTTGACAAAGACCGTGGCATGAAGTTCGCCACGTTTGCCTGGCACCGGATTCGTGGGGCGATTCTCGACGGCCTGACCAAAATGAACTGGTTCGACCGCGTTTCTTTTGAGAAGGGCCTCTACGAGCAGCCATCGGATGCGATGCCCGCGGGCGATTCGCTCGACAGATGCGTGAAGCGGCGGCCACAACGCTGCTCGTTTACCGAAGAGCTTCATGCAGCGTTTGAGGATCCTCCGTCAGTAGCGATCGAGAAACGGGAGGCGATTGCGGTCTTGATGGCGGCGGTAGCAGACCTGCCTGAACGCGAGGCCAATCTTTTACGGGGAGTATTTTTCGAGGGTCGCACGCTTTCTGAATCAGCGAAGCGAGTAGGTGTGAGCACAGCCTGGGCGAGCCGGTTGCAGAACCGCACGCTCGCCGACCTCAGAACAGCACTTGAGCAGTATGGCTTTGGCGAGGAGCCGGGGCGTCTCAACGCGTCCTAAAGACTTTGATCGATACAGTCGTCAGGGGCAGCCCACTCCGGCGGCTCCATTTTCGGGTCTTTTGGGCGAGTGGTGTTTCTCAAGGGCTAGATTTGCCTAAATGGGTGGCGTCGTCGTCATGCGAAACGCCTCAGCCAACTCACGTGCCCCGCCGCTTCGGGCGGAATCAGTTCGAGGCAGGGAAACGCGTGTGTTGAGCGTGGGGAATCACTTGGCTGTGGGAACTGGGGAATCGCAATGCCTCTGAGTTTTGACATCGAAGGTTTTGATCCGAGTGCTGACTTTGAGGGCGACAGTCCAGCTGGTGAGAACATGCGGCTCACCGATGAGGGCCGAGCTCTGAGGTCCTCGCTGCGGGACCTGCGGGAGGAGGCCCGTCGGATCGAGCGGAAAGCAGACGAAGGCGATCTTTCGGACGGTGGCTGGCCAGCAGCTCGAAGCATTTGGAAAGAGGTGCGGGATCAGGCGATCGACGTGCTCAAAACACGTTCCCACGACCTTGAGTTCGCCGCCCTGTGCATTGAAGCTCTGGCCCGCACCGATGGCTTTATCGGGCTTGCGTGCGGGTTTTCCATGGTCGAGGTAATGGCCAGTAGCCAGTGGGACTCGCTCTATCCCGTTCCCGATCCTGAGGACGGGCCAGCCGACGAAACCATGATCGCCGAAGAGCGGATTCTGCCGCTTCAGCGGC
>JADHNY010000113.1 GCA_016779265.1 Pirellulales bacterium
AACCCCGCCTGCCGCGAGTGCATCAAGATGCGGTGTCGGGATGTCCTGGCAGCCATTGAAGCCGACATCTCCATACCCCAAGTCATCCGCCAGAATGAGCACCACGTTCGGCCGCTCAGCCGCAGCACCAATAGCGGTCGCCGCCCATACCACAGCTGCCAGCACACAGATCCAACCACCGCCAAACAATCTTCCCGTCACACGCATCGCATCACTCCTTCCCCAAGAATGCGTTCATCATACAGCAGCTTCGCACAACGCAGTCGCAGCTTCACGCAGTCGTTTCCTCTGAAAGCTGCAGTGTTCCGCACCGCCCGCTTTCCGCACCGGCAACGCTCCACCTCGTTCCTGCCGCATCCACGGCTGTTGGTTGCCACTGCTAGACTGACGCGGTGAGCTGATGAACCACGGGGCAACGAACCAGGGGCGATGGCAGTCATGAAGTTTCAAGGATCACACAAACGCTCTCGTATCACACGCGCGTTCGCATGCCTGGTGATTGCGATCACATTCGGCAACACGGCGGCGTTCGTCGCTTCCCTGCAGGCCGCAACACCGGCTTCGCGCGAGCCCCAACAGCCCAACATCGTGCTGATCATGGTCGACGACATGGGCTGGTCCGACATCGGCTGCTACGGATCCGAGATCCACACGCCCAACATCGATCGCCTCGCCAGCGAAGGAATGCTGTTCACGCAGTTCTACAACAACGCTAAGTGCACCACGACGCGAGCCTCTCTCCTAACCGGCCTCTATCCTCGCAACGGTGGCCGCGGCCAGCACGAACTGATCACCAAGAACATGCTGACCCTCGGGGAGGCGATGCGACACGCAGGCTACGCGACCGGCATGTCTGGCAAGTGGCACAACGGCAGCAAGGCAGGAACACGTCCTTGTGACCGTGGCTTTGATGAGTCGTATGGCCTCTGGGATGGCTGCTGCAACTTCTTTAATCCCAAGATCCCAGATCCCGCTTTCAAAGGAGGCCGCGTCCGCCCCTTCGGCCACAACGACAAAGCCCTCGAACTCGAAGACTTCCCTGACGACTACTACACCACCGACGCCTTCACTGACCACGCGATTGAGACAATCAAGAGTCATGCCACCTCAGGGAAGCCGTTCTTTCACTACCTCCCCTACACCGCTCCACACTATCCCCTCCATGCGAAGCCAGCCGACATCGCTAAGTACAAGGGCCGCTATGCCGCAGGCTGGGAAGTGCTTCGTCAGGAGCGACTCGCCAGACAGCGTGAACTGGGGCTGATCGATGACGGCTGGCTCGTTGTTGACCGTGATGACCTGGCGAAGCCCTGGAATGAAGCGAAGACCATCGACGACGACTGGCAGCAGCTGCGGATGGAGGTCTACGCGGCGATGATCGACTCTGTCGATCAAAACATTGGCAGGCTGCTCGCAGCGTTGGACGACGCCGGTGTCGCAGACAACACGCTGATCCTTTTTCTTGCTGACAACGGCGGTTGTGCGGAAACCCCCGGAGGCAACGATCCGCAGCAGATCCCCGGCCCAAAGGACTTCTACAGCCATGTCGGCCCTGGCTGGGCAACAGCCTCCAATACTCCCTGGCGGCGATACAAGCAGTACTGCCACGAGGGGGGCATCGCCACACCGCTCCTCGCTCGCTGGCCAGCAGTTATCAAAGCAGGCACCCGATCACTAGAGGTGGGCCACATCATCGACTTCCTGCCAACCTTTCTGGAGATGGCAGACGCGGACTACCCGCGGCAACACCCTGCCTTCGATCAGCAGACGCTGCCCCTCGACGGCCGCAGTCTGCTGCCAGTGTTTATGGGCGAACAGCGGGAGGCCCATGACGAGCTCTACTGGCACTGGGCCTCAAACCGGGCCGTTCGCCAAGGAGACTGGAAACTGGTCTGGGATAAGCACGCCAAGACCTGGGAACTCTACGACCTCTCTGAGGACCGCACCGAAGCACACGACCTCTCCGCCGAGCATCCCAGCCTTGTGTCATCGCTGACCGAGAAGTGGGAAGCGTGGGCAGTTGCCACCGGCGTCACGAAGAAGAAGTAAGCGGCCCGTTTCTGCGGTGCCCGCAGCCAGCTGCAACACCTTACGCTGGCAGCCTTTCGCGGCAATCGCGGCTTCCCCTCTCCCGTGGCCGACGCAGACGTGAGCGTGGACGCCCTGCTGACAGCCCTGGTATTCTGCATCGCAGGTCGGGGTTTTCTGGGGGCTGTTTCTGGTGCCCATGGCCGTCTACGCAGGGCCGTCTACGCAGCGCAACAACTCCACAACGTTCACATGGCAAGGGGACACGGATGGCAACTGACCAGCGACACGGCCAAGTGGCACACTGCAGAAGGGTTCTGAAGTCAAGCTTCCTGACAGCCGGCGTGATGCTCGGATGCCTGCTGGCAACGAGCACCGCCACGGCCCAAGACACCGCAGACCTCCCACAGCTCGCTACGGCACTCCTTGAGGAAGCGGCGTTTCATGGCGGTGTAATCGCACACGTGGGCTGTGGTGACGGACAGTTCTCCCGGGCGCTGATGGCGGCGGCCATCGATCGCGTGTCCACCGCGAAAGACAGCAGCGGTGATGGTGTGGGAGGCGACGTGCTCCTTCTTGGGCTCGACCAAGACAGCGACAACGTCGTCGCTGCCCGCAACACGATCGCAGACGCCGGCTTTCTCGGAGCTGCCAACGTCGCAGAGTTTGATGGCACGACACTGCCCTTTATCGACAACATTGCCAACCTGGTGATTCTTGAGCGAGACGTGCCCGAGGCAGAGGTGCTGCGGGTGCTCTGCCCCGGTGGCATGGTGCTGATGCGTTCCGATCGCGCGACGGCAAAGGGGAGTGGCGACTCGGCAGACGCGTGGCAGTCACTCACCAAACCTCGCTCCCGCTCGATCGATGAATGGACCCACTACTTCCATGGAGCAGATGGGAATCCTGTCGCGCACGACACCGAGGTCGGACCTCCGCGTCATCTTCAATGGGTCGCACATCCCCGGTGGTCACGGCACCACGACCGCATGGCCAGCATGACGTCGCTGGTGTCCGCATCCGGCCGTCTCTACCTGATTCATGATGAAGGCTCGCGGGTCTCGATCGAACTCCCCGCCCACTGGCAGCTCGTCGCTCGCGATGCCTTCAACGGCACGCTGCTCTGGAAGCGTTCGATCCCGTCGTGGCACGACCACATGTGGCCCCTGAAGAGTGGGCCAACGCAGCTGGCACGTCGACTCGTTGCCGATGGCGACGACCTGTTCGTCACGCTCGGACTCGATGCTGCGGTCTCCCGACTCGATGGCCGCACCGGGGAAACAAAGGCCACCTACGAGGGCACTGAATCCACCGAGGAGATGCTCCATGACTCCGGCAGTCTGCTCTGCCTTGTGAACCACGGGGCGAGCGAGCTGGAGACCTATGCGCCGCAGCTGCGTGTCGGTGATCAGGGACGCGTGGCCCAGGAGTTTCTCTGGAACGGAGAGCCCCGAGAAGTTCGCATGATTGACGTGGCAAGTGGCGATCTCCTCTGGAGCCACACAGGCCGCGTCGTGCCACTCACCCTGACGATGGATGCCGACCATGTCGTCTGGCACGACGGTGAACGGCTGGTCTGTCACGACCGCCGCACTGGCAAAGAAAGGTGGACGTCCGACGCGGCGCCACGCCGCAAAGCCCTGCCGTTTCACTTTGCTCCGCGACTGGTGCTCTACGAATCTGTCGCACTCTATGCCGGTGGCGAAGGCCGGATGCAGGCGTTCTCGCTCGACAATGGTGAGCAGCTCTGGGAGTCGGAGCATGCCCGCAGTGGCTACCAGTCACCGCAGGATCTGATTATCACCGGCGGCCTCGTCTGGGTCGCGCCCACGACCTCAACAAACGATACCGGCATCTACGTTGGTCGTGATCCGATCACCGGCGAGGTGAAGAAAGAGTTTCCTCCCGATGTCGACACCTACTGGTTTCACCACCGTTGCCACATCGCCAAGGCGACCGACAACTTCATCATTCCATCGCGGACTGGCATCGAGTTTGTCGACTTTGAAGCCAGCCACTGGGAGATCAACCACTGGGTCCGTGGTGGCTGCCTCTATGGAGTGCTTCCCTGCAACGGCCTTCTCTACGCACCGCCCCACGACTGCGCCTGCTACCCCGAGGCCAAGCTGAGTGGGTTTAACGCTCTGGCGCCGGAGCGGCCATCGTCTGAGGTCGTGCCGATGGATGACAAAGACCGCATGGTGTTTGGGGAGGCCTACGGAGAGCCGGTTGACGAAGAGGACGGCGAGTCGACCGACTGGCCTACCTATCGCCACGATTCCCGTCGCAGCGGCTCTTCAAGCGGGCCGCTTCCCGCCGCTGCCGCACCACTCTGGACGGCGCAGCTCTCGGGCCGGCTCTCGCCACCAGTGGTCGCGGGCGGCCGCACATATGTCGTGGAAATCGACTCGCACACGGTGCACGTCTTTGATGCCGAGAATGGCACGCCACTCTGGAAGCATGCTGCTGGCGGACGCGTTGATTCACCTCCCACCATCTGGCGAGGGCGGGTGCTCTTCGGCTCGACAGATGGCTATGTCACCTGTCTGCGAGCGAAAGATGGCGCCTTGCTCTGGCGGTATTTCGCTCCACCTGCTGACCGTCGGCTGACCGCCTTTGATCAGATTGAGTCGGTCTGGCCCGTGCATGGCACGATCCTGGTTGAAAACGACGTCGCCCACTTCATCGTTGGCCGTTCCTGCTTCCTCGACGGTGGCATGCAGTACGTGCGGCTCGACGCCCGCACGGGCAGCAAAGTCGCTGTCACCACGATCGATGCCAACGATCCTTCCGGTGGAAAAATTCAAGACCGGATTCAGACACTGCAGATGCCAGCAGGACTCTCTGACATCCTTTCGAGTGACGGTGAGAAGATCTACCTTCGCTCCCAGGCTTTTGAAATGGACGGCCGTCGGACAAACCTCGGCCCGATCTCTGGCGATCCCGCCGAGCATGGCAGCAGCCAGGCAGGCGAAGGCCGGCATCTGTTCGCCCCGATGGGGTATCTCGACGACACCTGGTTCCACCGCTCCTACTGGGTCTACGGCCGCAACTTTGCCGGGGGCCACAACGGCTACTGGCAAGCCGGCAAGTACACGCCGGGCGGACGGATTCTCTGTTTCGACGACGACACCGTGTATGGCTACGCACGGCTTCCCGAGTACTACCGCTGGACCACGCCACTGGAGCACCAGCTCTACGCAGCCGATCTTGATGCCGCCGTGCAGACCGTGCAGAAAACGGCACCACGCCGACGCAATGGTCAGCAGAAAGAGCCGGGCCTGATCACCTTCCCCAAGACAGATGCGACGGATCCATCAGGGAAGCCGGTGGCCGTTTCGCTCTGGGTGAAGCCAGAAAGTCCGGGGGGTGTGCTCTTGGCACATGGCGGCAGCGTGCAGGGCTATGCCGTCTCGCTCCGACGACGACAGCCGATCTTCTCCGTCCGCGTGAGCAACCAGGTTGCTCGGGTCGAAGCCGACCGACGGCTTGAGGACGGCTGGAACCATCTCGTCTGCCAGCTGCACGAAGATGGGAGCCTCTCGATCATCCTCAACGGCGAGCAGGTGGCCACAGGGAAAGGCCCGGGCCTTATTCCAAGTAATCCCAGCGATGCGCTTGAGATTGGTGGTGATAGCGGCAGCATCGTCGATGCCGAAATCTTCTCCGACGCAAAAGCGGCTCCGAGGTTCGCTGGCAGCATCGACGACCTTCGCATCAGTCATCAGTCGGTCACACCTGAGCAGGCGAAAGCGGTGTATGAAGATCCGGCCGCTGCACAGGAAGACGCTGCGGCAGGAGACACTGTGCTGTTATGCACGTTTGACAAGGGCGACGCCCGCGACACATCCAGGCCAAACGGCCCGAACCCACCGATGGGTGACCTGCCCACTGCGGCTGGGCGAGTCGGCGAGGCGGTGGTGTTTCCCAAGCGGGTTGCCCGGCAGACAGCCGCACCGCCGAGTGCGATCGGCGAAAACGGCTTGGGATTTGAGCAGAAGTGGACCCGGTTCGTTCCGCTATTTGCCCGCGGCATGGTGGTCGGTGATGGTCGGATCGCCGTCGCGGGGCCACCAGATCTGGTCGACTCGGAGAAGGCTCTTGAGGGACTCGCGGCGGGCGACCAGGAAACCCTCGCTCTGCTTGAACGACAAGACACCGCGCTCGCTGGCACGGAAGGAGGCATGCTTCGGATCCTCTCAACGTCCGACGGCAGTCATGTGTTTGACACCTCCATCGACTATCTCCCTGTCTGGGACGGCATGATTGCCGCAGGTGGCCGGTTCTACGTTTCCACCACGGACGGCCGGCTCATCTGCCAGGGAGAAAAGCCATGATCTCGGGCAGGCGTTCGATAGGCGCGTTCGGCGGTGTGCTCGCGTGCGCTGTGGCGTTGGTGGCAACTCCTGCGATCAGCTGCTCGATCCCTGTGTTTCGCTACGCCCTTGAGCGCTGGCCCGCCGACCTCTTCGTGGCAGACGCCCAGGTGCCGTCGAGTGTGGGTGCAGATGGCAGACGGGCGATCAACTGGCTGGAAGACCAGGCCCAGCCAAACGGTGGCCCCTTGAATCTGACAGTCGTCCGTGCTGCCACGACAGAAGAAGGCACGGCAGCCGAGCAGGCTCTCGTCTCACTGAGTGCACCGAGCCACGGCAGGGATCCCAGCATGCTCTGGGAGGGAACCGCGGAGCAGGCACAGGCTGCGCTGACCGCTGGCCCATGGCGGGATGACCTTGTCCGTCGCCTTGCCAGTGGTGATTCCGTCGTGTGGCTCGTGCTCGAGGGGTCCGATCCTGCGTCAGCAAAGAAAGCTGCAGACCTGTTAACTGATGAACTGCCGCAGTTTGCCGAAGACACGCCGCTGCCTCGCGGAATCGGTCTCCCTGGTTCAGAGCTGATGACGGGCATCCCGCTCGAGGTGCGGTTTTCCGTGCTCAAGGTGCCGTCGGACGCTGACGGTGAAAAACTCCTGCGTGCCACGCTGCTTGCAGGCAGGGCGTCCACGTTTGCAGCCGACACAGCGATCGATAGCGATGCGGCGCTCGTCGTGCCCGTCTTTGGAAGAGGCCGCGCTGCCGCTGTGCTCCCTGCCGCCACACTCTCGCTGGATGCCGTTGCCGAGCTGACCGGTTTCCTCTGCGGCGCCTGCTCCTGCCAGGTGAAACAGTTGAACCCGGGATTTGACCTCCTTCTCCCCGTCGATTGGGAGATGGTCCTGTTTGGTGAGGGCCTGGCCGCCTTGCCTCCGAAGGCGGCGGAGCCTGCCAGCAGCAGCGAGGCTGAACTCGTACCGATACCGGCCGGACGGTCGCGAAATGCCCGCCGCGTACAGGGAACGACACCGTGAGCATGGCTGGCTGCCCACAACGGAGCGGTCGTCTGCTGGCGATCGTGAGCGTCGCCGTGTCGCTTGCGGTGCTCGTCGGACTTGGCGGTCTGCTGATCTCTCAGCAACCAACCCGCCAAAAAACGAACACTATCGCCGCGTCACCACCGGTCGTTCTCTTCTGTGCTGCCAGCAATCGCTCGGTCATGGACGCCATTCTGGAGGACTATCGTCGCGAGACTGGTCGCGACGTCGTGGTCCAATACGGCCCATCGCAGACCTTGCTTGCCTCCCTTTCCATCGGCGGCACCGCCGACCTCTTTCTCCCGGCAGACGACTCCTATCTCGCGATGGCACGGGAGCAGTCACTGATCGACGCACCATTTCCGCTGGCGGAGATGCGAGCTGTGATTGCGGTCCCCCGGGGCAATCCGCTGAGCATCGCCACACTCGATGATCTCACCGTAGACACCACCCGCCTGGCCGTTGCCAACCCTGATGCCGCCGCAATCGGCATGGTCACCAAGCGACTCCTTGAGGAGAGCGGAGACTGGGAACGTGTGGAGGCCGCCGTCGATGTCTTCACCACGACCGTCAACGAAGTCGCAAACGCCGTGAAACTTGGAGCTGCTGACGCGGGCATCGTCTACGACGCGGTTCTTCACGACTATCCGGACCTGGAAGGAATTCCGATCGAGCCGCTCACCACCATCCGCTCTCAGGTTGGCCTCGCAGTCGCCTCCGACACCCGGCAGCCGCAGGCGGCGTCGCATCTGGCTCGCTACATCGCCGCCTCAGACCGTGGGCTCATGCACTACCTCGACCACGGTTTCACACCGCTCTCGGGTGACACCTGGGCCGATTCGCCAGAACTGACGCTCTACGCCGGTTCGATGCTGCGTCCGGCCATCGAGGAAACCGTGATTGCGTTTGAGGAGAGAGAGGGCGTCACGGTGACGCGGATCTATAACGGCTGCGGGATCCTGGTGGCTCAGATGACTGCCGGCCGCGTGCCCGATGCCTACTTTGCCTGCGACGTGGAGTTCATGAATCAGGTAGCCGACCGCTTTCCTGATGCTGAAGAAATCTCGCAGAACGAACTCGTGATTCTGGTGGCGAAAGGCAACCCTGCAGGTATCACCGGTCTCGCTGACCTGAGTCAGCCTGGCCTGCGTGTCGGCATCGGGCACGAGAAGCAGTGTGCGATGGGCTGGCTGACACAGCGAACACTCACTGAGAGCGGTGTCCAGGAACGGGTGATGGAAAATGTGGTGGTACAGACACCCACCGGTGACATGCTGGTGAATCAGATGCGGAGCGGTTCGCTTGATGCCGCAGTCGTCTATCTCAGCAATGCCGTTGGTGCCGGTGACGTGCTCGATGCGGTTCGGATCAAAGACCTCCCCTGTTCGATTGCCAGCCAGCCCTACGGCGTGTCTGCCAGCTCTCCGCATCGTCGTCTCGCCGAACGGCTCGGCGAGGCATTTCGCACCCAGATTTCGCGTGAGATCTTCGAAGCGGAAGGATTTCGCTGGATGGAGTTCCCAGAACCTCTCACGCCCCCCGAGTGATCCGCCGCATGCCTGCTGAATCATCCAGGCCGCCGTCAGCATCGAAGCCGCATCTGTCAGGCAGCCCCCATCGCACGCGGTCGGACTGGCCATTCTTCTTGATCAGCGGCGGCATCGGCGGTGGCTACATCTTGCTACTCGTCGCGCTGCTGACCGCTGACGTCGCCTCCACGTCATGGTCTGACATCACCGCCGCGCTCACCAAGCCGGAGATTCTGTTTGCCGTTCGCATGACGCTCATCAGCTGCACGCTCGCCGCAGTGCTCTCGCTATGGGTGGCGGTGCCGCTGGGGTATCTCTTGGAGCGGTTCTCATTTCGAGGACGGGGCCTGATCGATGCAGTGCTCGACATTCCTGTCGTGCTACCGCCATTGGTGCTCGGCCTGAGCCTGTTGATCCTGTTCCACCTGCCGATCGCTGGCACGACACTCGAGGCCACTGTGCAAAAAACATTGGGCATTCAGGTGACCTACGCACCGGTCGCCGTCGTGCTCGCCCAGTTTGTGGTGTCGGCGGCATTTGCGATCCACTCAATGCGGCTCACCTTCTCGCGGATCGATCCTCGGCCCGAGGCAATCGCGATGACGCTTGGCTGTCGTCGAAGTCAGGCATTCTGGAAGGTTGCGTTCCCGCAGGCGTGGCGAGGCGCGATTGCTGCGTTCAGCATTGCCTGGGCGCGAGCACTTGGAGAGTTCGGACCGATTCTTGTGTTTGCCGGTGCGACCCGCATGAAGACCGAGGTCCTCTCAACCACGGTCTTTCTGGAGCTGAGTGTCGGCCGCCTCGAGGCGGCTGTGGCCGTTTCTCTTCTGATGGTCACGGCAGCTGTCGTGGTGCTTGGAATCGTGCGACTCGCGGGCGGAAGGGTTGCCGGATGATCGAACTCCGCGATCTCAGCGTTACAAGCGGAAGCTTTCAGCTGACCAACCTCGCCCTTGTGGTGCCCACCGGCGGCTACGGGGTGTTGATGGGCAGCACAGGCAGCGGCAAGACCACCATCCTCGAAGCGATCTGCGGCCTTCGGACGATCGCCTCGGGAAGGGTGCTGCTGGGCGGCGTCGATGTCACTTCCTGGAGCGTGGGAAGCCGCGGCATCGGCTACGTCCCGCAGGACGCGGCTCTGTTTCCCACCCTCAGTGTGTGGGAGCATCTCGCTTTGGGACTCAAGCTGCGGAGAGTCGGCCGTGTTGAGATTGCGAATCGTGTCGCCGAAGTTGCGGAGGCTCTTGGCATTGCCCATCTGCTCAAGCGAACGCCTCATCATCTCAGCGGTGGCGAGGCACGCCGCGTGGCCATCGGACGAGCAATCGCCTTTCATCCTCAGCTTCTTCTACTCGATGAACCGCTCTCCGCACTCGATGAAGACCATCGCGGCCGACTGGTCGAGCTCTTGCAGTCACTCCATCGCAGCGAGCGGGTCACCACGCTCCATGTCACGCACTACCGTGACGAGGCCGCAGCGGTCGGCGAGCATTTTTTCCAACTCACACACAACCAGATCGTGGTCTGTGAACGTCCACAGGCTGGACACATCACTCGGCATGGAATGGCTAACGCTTCCGAGGGCAACGAAGGCAACATCGAACCAGACACGACCACCGCACAGCCCTGCACAGACCGAGAGCCCTAAACCGGGAAACACGCATGGAAATCGAAGTCGAACTTACCGGCCAGCTCCGCACCGCAGCGGGCCGTGCCGAGTTGGTCGTCCCGGTCGAACCGGGAGCCACACTCCGTGGCCTGCTTGACCAGTTGGCGGCTGCTACACCTGCCCTCGCACCACATCTCTTTGCTGGCGACCGTCGTCTCCAGCCGAGCCTGCTTGTGGTCGTCAATGGCACCGCCGTCGCCGCCGCTGCTGATGGGGAAGCAAGGCTGCTGAAGGCAGGAGACCGAGTGGGCCTGATGCCACCGGTTGCTGGCGGATAGCCGGAGCCTTCACAACACGGAGATCAGTGACCAATGACAGATTCCACAGACTCACGGCCTCTCCCGCCATCCGGCGAGGATCGCTATGCCTGGCAGGAAGCTGTCACTGGCTTCGGTGCCGAGGGTCAAAAGCGGCTGCGTGACGCGACGGTCTTGGTGTCGCGGGTGGGTGGTGTTGGGGGCACAGCTGCGATCTACCTTGCAGCAGCCGGCATCGGCAGGCTCATTCTCGCGCACGCGGGCCCCCTTCGGCTTGATGACCTCAACCGGCAGATTCTGATGAACACCCCCGGGCTGGGACAGTCGCGGGCAGATGTGGCCACGGCGACCCTTGCTTCACTGAACCCCGACGTCGCCGTGGAGGCAGTTCCGGAAAACATCTCCCCAGAAAACGCGCTGAGTCTTGTCCGTCGTTGCGATCTGGTCGTGTCTGCGGCCCCCCTGTTTTCGGAAAGGCTGGCGATGAACGCGGCCGCGGTCGCCTCC
>JADHNY010000017.1 GCA_016779265.1 Pirellulales bacterium
TGCTTTGGACGGCGTGCCTCTCGATGGCGATGTGTCAAGTTGGAACTGCCGCTGACAAACCCAATATCATCATCTTCTTCGCTGATGACCTCGGTTACGCCGATATCGGTGTGTACGGCTGCCAGGACATCCCCACGCCACACGTTGATGCCATTGCCAATAATGGCGTGCGGTTCACGGACGGATACGCGACGCATCCGGTCTGCTCGCCGTCACGAGCCGGGCTGATGAGCGGGATGTATCAACATCGCTTCGGCTTCGAACACAACTCCGGGCCGGAACGCTATGCATCGCCCGACTTCGGCATGCCGCGCGATGTTCCATGCCTGGCTGAAAAACTCAAAGGAGCCGGATACACGACGTGCATGGTTGGCAAGTGGCACATCGGCTTCAATGAGGGGCTGCGCCCGCACGAGCGAGGGTTTGACCACACGCTCGTGTTCCACTCGGGCGCGCGGTCGTTCTTTCCTGAGAATCCGCCCCGCAATGCGCTGTATCGCAATGGTACGACGGTCGACGAGACGTTTGACTACATCACCGACGAGTTTGCCCGCGAGGCGGTGAAGTTCATCGGTCGCAGCAAAGGCAAACCGTTCTTCCTCTACTTTCCCTTCAACGCGGTGCATTCACCGCTCGAGGCCACGGACAAATATCAGGATCGCTTCCCGCACATCACCAACAACAAGCGCAAGACCTACGCCGGCATGCTGAGCGCGCTCGACGACGCCATCGGCCGCGTGATGGCCAAAGTTCGCGAGTTGGGACAAGAAGAGAACACGCTAGTCTTCTTTTACAGCGATAACGGCGGTCCGACTCCCGAGACCACATCCCGCAACGATCCGCTACGTGGCTACAAAGGCCAGATGTTCGAGGGTGGCATTCGCGTACCGTTCGTGATGCAGTGGAAAGGGAAGATCGCGGCCGGGCAAACCTATCGCGAACCCGTGATGGGCTTTGACTGTCATGCGACGGCTTTGGCCGCAGCGGGAGTCGTGATAGCCGGCGACAAACCAGTTGATGGCGTGAACCTGCTGCCTTTCGTCGCAGGAAAGGCTGAAGGCCGCCCTCATGACTACCTCTTTTGGCGTGCTGGTCGGCAACATGCAGCACGGGTGGGCGATTGGAAGCTGGTGACCATGCCGCAACTCGGCGGATCGATGCTCTTTCACCTTAAGGACGACATCGGCGAGCAGAACGATCTTGCAGCGAGTCGTCCCGAAAAACTCAAGGAACTTCAAACCACTTTCGCCGAATGGGAGACAGGCACAATCGATCCGAAGTGGATTCGCCAGGATCAGCGTAACGCCGAACCCGGCGGCAAGTTGAAGGATGACGCCACACCGCGTCGTCGCAGAGCAACCGCCAATCGCATCGACGAAGCCTTCAAAGCCGCTGACAAGAACGGCGACGGCAAACTGTCACATGACGAATATCCGCAGCCGGGCGCATTCAACACAATCGATGCCGACAAGGATGGCTTCGCCACGCCAAAAGAGGTCCGAGCCTACTTCAGAAATCGCAACAACCCCCGATGAAGGGATCATCAGTTACGAGACCGCAAAAGTCCCGCGTTTCGTGAATGACCTTTTCGGGACTTCTTGTATTCCTCGCTTTCTCATCTGCATCGGGCGAGAATGGCCACCGCTCGTCCTATTACACGGACGGTGAAATCCATGTCAGCTTGCCACGGAAGTTGGTGAAAACCCAGCATTTTCACGTTCTAGGGCAGACAGGTGTCTTTTAAGATTAAAGGCGTTCGTGGGGCACGTCATGAGTTCGATAGCCGAAAGTTAACTATGAAAAAGTACGCCGTGATCATCACAGGACTGGCCGTCGCATCGCTGGTCGTCGCATCATTCACCTATGCGGACGATGGGGTCAAACGCCAAATTCTCAAACTCTTCCCTCAGGCTGATACTGACGAAGACGGCGTCATCTCCGACACGGAAGAAGCCGCGGTCCGACAACAGATAGTGAACCGATTCCCACAAGCTGACAAGAATGGAGACGGTGTGCTCTCCGATGCGGAGGTCAAAACAGTCTTACGGCAGGCTGCCAGACGGGCCGTACAAAAGGAACCGAATTCAGGAAAATCGCGAACCGACACCGCGAGCACGAAGCCGACTTACGCCAACGTTAAATACGGCGAAAACGAGCGACAGGTCTTTGACATCTGGCTGGCGGATTCATCAACGCCAACTCCACTAGCCATCTACATTCACGGCGGAGGTTTCAAGTCGGGCAGCAAAGAAAAACTAAAGTCTGACAAAGTGTCGGAGTTGTTGGACGCAGGGATTTCGGTTGCCTCCATCAACTACCGGCTTCTGAATACGAATCCACTGCCAGCTGCGCACCACGATGCTCGGCGGGCGGTGCAGGTAATGCGTTCAAGAGCCGACGATTGGAATATTGATAAAACGCGACTTGCCGCTTTCGGTGGTTCGGCGGGAGCACAAATATGCATGTGGCTGGCCTTCAGCGATGAAATGGCGAAGCCGGAGAGCTCCGATCCGATCGAGCGAGAATCAACCCGACTCACGTGCGTCGCGTCCGCTGGCGGACAAACAGGAAATAGCCCTGAGTTCTGGAAAAAACAGATCGGAGAGTTTCTCAATGACAAGCCGATCGAATCGCTTGCAAATCCACTAAACGGAGTAACAGATCCTCAAATGATTGCCATGATGCAATGGGGGGCCAGCACACTCGAGGAAGCAAAGAAAATCTCTTCTCGACACGCTGCTTTAAACCTTGTCTCTGACGACGATCCGCCAATCTTCATGAGTTACGGAATGAAGCCGACCGACCAACCACCCACCAATCCCGCAAGGCTGCGCGGCTGGCTGATTCACCACGTAAATCTTGGCATCGCACTGAAAGAGAAGATGGACGCTCTTCACCTGGAAGCTCACCTAAACTATCCCGATGCGAAATGTGCATACGAATCGGATGTCGCGTTTTTGGTCTCCAAGTTGCTTACGAAATAGGTCCTCAACTTGTGTCTGACTCAACGGGAATAGGCACCGGCGGCGAGGTTCAGCAGCAACGGGCGTGCCTCAGACGGCCAATCCGCCAATCAAATAGGGTGCAGACAATAACCTCAAATGGAAGGTTCCGGTCGATGGACGGCGGACGTCAATTTTGATCGACGTGGCCAAAACGAAAATGACAGTTACGGGGCTGCCGCCCCTGCGAGTTTCTCACCCATGCGGGTCCTTTCAGTTCTTCTGAGAGAGCTGTTGGCCTGCTTTGGAAAACCTGATCCAGTCGATATGAAGGTCTACTGCCCTTGTGGCGAGGAGGCTTTCGATGACGAAGAGACGACGGAAGAAGCACAGGCCAGAAGAGATTGTCGCGAAGCTGCGAGATGCGGACGCGATGCTGAACGCTGGCAAGGAGTTGGCAGTCGTACTGCAGACGCTGGAGATCAGCGAGGCCACGCTGGCTCGCTGGCGAAAACAGTACGGCGGGATGAAGTGCGAGGAGGCCAAGCGGCTGAGGCAGCTTGAGGACGAAAATGATCGCCTGAAGCGGCTGGTCGCTGATCTTTCTTTGGACAACCAGATGCTCAAGTACCTTGCGGAGGGAAACTGGTAAGCCCTTCCCGGAAGCGAGCGGCGGTCGTCGCGCTTCGGAAGAAGTTCGACGCCTCCGAGCGAAGGGCGTGCAGAGTTGTCGGTCAGCCGCGGAGTAGTCAGCGATTCAAGACGAAGCCTCGTGAGGACGAAGGGCCGCTGGTGAAGAGGATGCTGGAGTTGGCGAGGTCTCGGCCCCGATTTGGCTATCGACGAGTCGGTGGCCTTCTTCAACAGGAGGGCTGGCGAGCAGGGCTATCTCGAGTATTCCGTCTTTGGCAACGTGAAGGACTAAAAGTGCCTGTAAAAAAGCGAAAAAGGCGTCGGCTTGGTTCGAGCGAAAATGGCTGTCACCGCCGCTCGGCGTTGGCACCGAACGATGTGTGGGCGTTGGACTTCGTCTTCGATCGCACGGCGAGTGGAAGTCCGCTGAAATGGCTGTCGATCGTTGATGAATACACTCGGGAGTGCCTGGCTCTCAAAGTCGGCTGTGGGATCTCCAGCGAAGGCGTCATAGCATCGCTCTCGGACCTGTTTGCGATGCGTGGAGTACCGCGGCACATTCGCTGTGACAACGGTCCGGAGTTTGTCGCAGACGCCTTGCGTCGATGGCTCAAGCATGTGGGGGTAGCCACGCTCTACATTGAGCCAGGAAGCCCCTGGGAGAACGGCTATGCTGAAAGCTTCCACAGCCGGTTCCGTGACGAGTTCCTGGCCATGGAGATCTTCGACGGGCTACATGCCGCTCGGGTCCTCACGACTGCATGGAGACACGATTACAACACCCAGCGGCCCCACAGTTCGCTGGACTACCTGACCCCGGTCGAGTTCGCCGCCGCGTGTGCGGTTTCCACCTCGGCCAAGGCCTCGGTTCCAACCGCACACGCTGAAACCGTTGGCTCAACCTGTTCCTAAACCCTCATATCGCCTGGTACAGAAAATCCAAGCCGGCCACCTGGCCACGATGGCAGCGGTGCAGACGCGTTTCTTTATTCCGCGGCCGAATGAATCCATGAATCAGCATCCCAAGTACCGGACAACCATCCAAGACTCTGCGGACGTCGAGCCGCAACGAATGGAAGGCTTCGCTATTCTTCAGCTGACTCTGTTTCGGATTCCTGAAGATGGAGGACAATGTCTTCCTCCTCCTGATCGATAATTGCACCGTTCAGAGTTCGCAGCACAATGCTGTGCCGAAATACCCCCGGTTTGGAAAAATCAAACAAACAGAGTTCTCGTATTTCCCCTGCAGGTGCCTTCGCCGAACGCTCCCACAACAGTTTGCCATCACGAGCTCGCACCAAATCGGCTTTCATCACAACTCCCACTGAGTTGTAAATGTGAGATGTGATTTTGCCGGTGCTGGAGTCGAACATGCAGATCCCGTGAGCCTCAAAAGCCCTCTCGGTGGGCGCCCCATCGGCGTTCATCGTCCAGTCGAACGAGAGGACGGTACCGGTCGCATTTGTTCGGCCAGTGCATTTGACCAGGGTCGAAGAAGCATTGGCGTTATAGGCTGCCGTGCCAGCCGAATCGTATCGCCCAACATAGGTCTTGGTGAGCGGCTCAAGCACGCTCAGCGCATCAGCGTCGAGCGTGGCGTAGTCATCTGTTTGTCGAACCCAGATTTCAGCCGGTTCAGTCAGTCGATTCGTGCTGTAATGAAAATTGCCACGCACCTCAATGACACCAACCATGTCCTTCGTTTGTTCACCGGATACCCAGTCACCTGCTTCTGATTGCGGTAGCACTCGCTTGTATCGGGCGATGCGATATTTCAAAACCCTCGAATTCAGCGGCTCGATTTTCATTTCGAATTTCCACTGAGAAATATCAGAGCCGTCGGCGGGAGTGACGGTGCGCGTCTGAAGGAACGTCCCCGGCTTATCGGTCGCCGCAATCACCCTCTTGATGGCGACCCCAACACCATCCTCATTGATGCTGGCCCTGGTAAATGTTCCAGCAACGCCCGAATACGGGTCGGATTCTTCTTGAGCGGTCGCGAACCCTTGCGAAACCAAGGCGAACAACACCGAAGAAAGCAAACGTAAAGTGATGGATCGCAAATTCATCTAAGTTTCCAATGTTTGAAAAAGGCGAGTCTTCATTCAAGCAAATCGTTCGGGTAAGTCCGTCTCGAGAATCGGGCCGGGGCCTACCGTCGTGGTCATTCGTAACACGTCAGCTAGCGGCGGTACCCAAACGGCCGCGCTTTTGCGGCGTTCGCTCGGTAAGCCGCGCACCCGCAAAGTCAGTTCCCAGTGCGAAGCACTGTCAAATCAGGTCCCAGTGCGAAGCACTGTCAAATCAATTTCCAGTGCAACGCACGCTCGACACCGCTGGCGAGGCCGTCACGAACGGCCAGCCTTGCTTGGAGCTAGCGGACAAACGGTACCCAGGCGAATTTAGCTAGTCTTCCATGCGGTCATAGATCAAAAACTGATCGGGTGAGCTCTTCCCATTGTTGTGAAAAATTCCACCCCCTTGTTCGTACCACTTACCATCGTGAACCTTGTAGACCGAGTGATAAGTTCCGCCGGGATAAAGGGTGTAAAAGTGGCTAATGCCATCTTTGATTTCAATCCGCATCGGCATTGACATCTTGTTTTTCAGCTCACCGTTCGCATCGTATAGCTCAAGCGTTTCCTGGTGATCCTCGATTCGCTTGATTCGGTAAGAGCCATCTGGACGCACATGCTTCCAGACGCCTCTTAGCTTCTCCCACTCCATATTCACGGGGTTGATGTCAAGAGAGGTCTTCATGACCCATTTAAGCGGGCCACCCCCGGTACCTTTGCGAAGTTCATTCCACTTAGTGTCATCCGAGGACTGATCCTGCAGGGCCTTCACCTTTTTACCCAGCTCCGCTTTTTCTTCGTCCGTCGATGGCATCTTCGCAGATTCCAATAAATGGAAGATCCGATACTTGTGTGAACGGGAACTGGCGGTCGTGCTGACAAGGCGGGTAAGCCCCCACATCTTGAACGCCGGATTGATTTCCATGACCTGGCGAAAGTAAGGAGCCGCGAGCTCTTTTTCAGCGTTCACATATTCTTGCTCACGTCCTTCGGCCGGTTGAAAGTATCCGAACCTCGCAATGTCGACATCCGGCGTCGCAGAACCTTCGAAGTCAACGATCTCGTAGGTCTCGGTATAAAGCATTTCACGCGCTGCCATGGTCCGCTGCATCAAAGCCTCTTGATCCAACTCACCACCAAGCTGCTTTCGAATCATCCCCCAGCGTAGAAATCGTCGAGAATCGTCCAGGGAATTGAATCCCTGCATGGTGACATACTGACACCCCATCCGCTCCGGGTTTTCGACTTTCAGCAATCCCCAAAACAACATGTCACCGAGTCGGCACCGAGCTTCCTGGATCTTTTTCCACTCCGCTTCCACCGCCAAGTACTCGTCCTCACCTCCCTCGGGCACACTCATGTAGCTGAGCTGAATGAAATTGTAGGGGCGTTTCGCCAGTTTTTCTCGCATCGCCAGGGGACGCCCCTGAGCTTCACTTTCTGCGTTAGGATCGGCTGCCGACTTGTTTTCCTTGCCATCAGTCTGCGTCTCTGTTTCAGCAGCAACCGTGACGGTCGGTCCAAAAACAATCAGTGGTAAAGCGGCGGTCAGAATCAGTGCCAACAACAACTTGGTTCGATGGAAGACGCGGGCCTTTGCTACCCCGCATGCGTTTTCTCGTAATTGCATTTTTACTCGCTTTTTACAAAACAGAACAATGAATCAAATAGGTGACCGCGCGATTGGTTAAGGGAATCTCAATCCTGCTTTTTCAGCGTGATTGTGACCCCCTCCTCAGCTTCCGCCGGAATGCCATCGACGGTTCGATGAACAATGGTGTGTGCGAACGTACCTGGCTCCGAGAAATCAAACAGACAGTATTCGTGGATTGCACCCTCGGGACTGTTCCCTTTTCGCTCCCACAACATTTTGCCTTTGTCCATGGCCACAATTTTTCCGTGCATGGAGACACCGGTGGATGTGTGGTAATCGACGATGATGGACTTCTCAGTCGGGCTGTAGGAACAGACTGCCCTGACTTCAAAGGCGTCGTCGGCGGTACCGCCGGCCGGCGTATTCGTCCATTCACCGATCACGAGCTTTCCCGAAGGGCTCAGCCGGTGTGTTGAAACGATCTGACTGGTTCCCGCGGCGATTCCGTAACCTTCGCTGCCAGGGTCTTCATGTTCGCCGGTGTAAGTCCCCAGTAGTGGAGCTAACGCCTTTAGTTTGTCAGCGGTGACAATTGGCGCTTTCGATCCTTCCCTTGTCCAAACACCGCCCTCAAGGTCCATCCCAGGCGTGGAGTGCATCCGATCGCCAATGATTTGGGCAGCGATCGAAAACGGGGTCTCCTGCCAGTCAGTTGCTTCGTCTTCCGGCAGCAAGACTCGCATACGATCCACATCCATCACCACGTATTGCCGACCACCGGCAATGATCACCCCGTCGCCTTCACCGCTTGAGACTTCTCCAGAATCATGACTCCGCTGCTCATAGCTAAAATGAAACTCGCCTTTTGAACCGGTCGACTCAATCACCAATCGATCGGTGACTCGATCACCATCGATATTCACCCTTGTATTCAGCCAGGTCCCAAGAACCTGCTCGACCGGAGGTTTTGCCGCGACTTCTGGCTTCGCGTCTGCCTCTTGAGACCTTGCGGTTCCAGGCAACAACACCGCCATCAACGCGGGAAACAACAAACGTAAGGCTAGCGACGGCACATTCATTTGGGTTCTCGTAGGTTCAAATCGTAGTAGAGGCTTTGACGCGTGCGACCTGGAGGCGGCGAAGTGCCAAATGCAGAGCACGGTCATCCTCACGGAGAACAGTGCGAGCATCCTCACGGAGAACAGTGCGAGAAATGGGTTCGGACTGCCCGGAAAGAAAAAAATGCCCGCCGTGGTGGGAGGTATTGCACGGCAGCGCGGTCGATTCGCAGGAACTGGATGCGTTATCGAGACCGCTCCGGCTTCGGCGGGGCAGATGCGTTGCCGGTGGCTGAATCCGCGTCTTCCTTAGGAAACGTGATCGTGCCGTCGTAGCCGACCACCACGAACTTCAGCTGCATCTGCTTAAAAAGTGCCAGCATCTCCTCACGCGTTTTGGGCTTCTGCTTGGGCTTGGGGATGCGGGAGACCATCACGCCCCAGTCGTGGGAGAGTGAGCCTCCCTTGACGACTGCGGAATACGCAAAGCCATCGTCTTTCTTCCAGCCGAAGCGTTTGCTGACTGCTTCAAAAGCCAGTTCAGGGATACCCACCTGCTGGGCGATCGCTGCGTAGAAGCTGTCGGGATCGTCGTAGTCTTCCAGCGGTTTCACACCGCTGATCTCGGTCTTGTAGAGCTTCTCGAAAAACTCAACCTTCGTCGGGTCGTCGGCCGCGTGCTCGGCGGCCGACGGCTCTGTGCCGGCGGCGGTCACTGCCCACGTTAGGCATCCCGCAAACAGCACGAGCGGTAGGCAGCGGTTGAGCATGAGATGGCCTCCAACGATAAAAGATGCGAGTTTTTGCATGAAAAAGCCTACGCTATTTCCCTTATGGCAACGACAAACAACACGCTCTGGGCCCCCTGGCGGCTCGCCTACGTCAAAGGCGATGCTCAGGATGGTTCTGAAGGCCAGCCAGATCCAACGTCCATCGCACCGGAGGCGTGGCCGCTCGGGGCGGACCCTGGATGCTTCCTTTGCCGGGCGATGGCGGCCGTGGGCCACGAGCGGGCCCTCGGCGTGCTGGAGCGAACGGCCTTGAGCCTCGTGATCATCAACCGCTTCCCGTATGCCAGCGGCCATCTGCTCGTGGCCCCGCTCGATCATCGGGCAACACTCGAAGACCTCCGCGATGAGCAGCTGCTCGACCTGCAGCGGTGTCTGACGAAGTGGTGCGGCCTGGCACGGCAGTCGCTTCAGTGCCAGGGCTTCAACATCGGCCTCAACCTCGGCAAGGTGGCGGGTGCCGGTGTGCCAGGGCATCTCCACTGGCATCTGCTGCCACGCTGGGATGGTGATGTGAACTTCATGCCCGCTGTGGCGGGCACGCAGGTGATCCCGCAGGCCCTCAGCAGTCTCTGGGAACAGCTTCGTGAGGCACGCGACCGAGAGGAAGTGGCCGATGCTTGAATGGCGTGAGCGGGAGGCCACGCTGCTGGCTCCGTGGGCGATGCATGCGGCGGAGTCGGCCGGCCGGGTGCATCCTGAGTCGATGCATCCGCATCGCAGCCCCTACCAGCGGGATCGCGACCGGATCGTGCATGCGGCGGCCTTTCGCCGGCTGGCCCACAAGACGCAGGTGTTTACTGGCTACCACGGCGACTACCATCGCAGTCGACTGACCCACACGCTTGAGGTCACGAGCATCGCCCGGACGATGGCCCGCGGGCTGGCGCTCAACGAAGATCTCGTCGAGACCCTTGCGATGGGGCATGACATCGGTCATCCGCCCTTGGGGCATGCCGGTGAAGACACGCTCGATGCCCTGCTTTGCGATGAGGGTGGCTTCAGTCACAATGCTCAGGCCCTCCGCATCATGGAACTCCTGGAAAACCGCTATCCGGAGTTTCCCGGGCTAAATCTCTCGCGGGAGGTGCTCGCAGCGCAGATGACCCGCTGCGAGAAGTCGAAGCAGCATGGCCGCCTTCTCGAGGCTCAGGTGGTCGATGCGGCGGACTCGATCGCCTACGACACCCACGATGCGGATGATGCGATCGAACTAGGGCTCGTGAAGCTGGAAGATCTGCTGGAACTTCCGATCGTGAAGTCGGCGGCGGAGCGGGTGCGAGGTCGCTTCGGTGATCTCGGGGCGGATCAGTTGCGGCGTGCTGTGCTGCATGATCTTGTGAACGTGCAGGTGGTGGAGCTGATCGAGCGGACGCAGCGGCATCTTCATGAGCAGACAATCGGCTCAACGGCCGATGTCCTCGCCACGAGCACACTTGTCACGCATTCGGCGGAGATGACCGCAGGAAAGCGGGAGCTGGAGAGCTTCCTGTTTCAACGCGTCTATCGCAGTCCTGCGGTGATGGCCGTTCGAGAACCGGCCCAGGAGCGGCTCTCGCAGCTTTTTTTCTGGCTTGTTGAGCATCCAGACGCAATGCCTGCCCGCTTCCTCGTCCGGGCACGGCACCACGGGGTGCGACGCACTGTGGCGGATTACATCGCCGGCATGACCGATCGCTTTCTTGAACTCGAGCACGCCCGTCGCTGCGGCTGAGAGCCCGCGTTTCTGCCGTGAATCGCGGTGCAGCTGGGCTGGTTGTCGGCTGCTCGCGAGTGGCTCGCGGGGCTGCTACACTCTGGCCGCACTGTGTATTGAAGACTTTGAAGACGATCGCTTCCTATGAATCGCACGCCGCTGGCCCTAATTATTCTGCGGGCCGTGTTTGTGATGGTGTCTGTGGGCATTGCCGCACTCATCATCAACACGGACTACGCCAAAGCATCCGCTCCGTGGGTTCCGTGGGCGGTGTTTGGAGGCGGTCTGGCTTTGCCGCTGTTTGTCATCACCGGTGATGCCCTGATCCGCCAGAAAAATCTGACGGTGATCACGGCGGTCTACTTCGGAGTGATTGTCGGGATCCTGCTGACTTACGCGATGCTGCTGGCCATGGGGCCGATGCTTCCGACAAATCCTGCGGCACCGATCAACGTCTGGCTGCCATCCGTGCTGGGGGCTGCCATGTGCTACATCTGCACGAGTTTGCTGCTCCAGACGCAGAACGAGTTTCGCTTTCTGATTCCGTACGTCGAGTTTGCTCGCGACGTCAAAGGCCTGCGGCCCAACGTGCTCGATACGTCGGTGATTATCGACGGTCGCATCGCAGATCTTGCGGCGTCCGGCATCTTCGAGAGTCGTTTTGTGGTGCCCGGCTTTGTGGTGGATGAACTTCGTGCGGCGTCAGACACCCATGATCGCGCCCGCCGTCTCCGCGCTCGACGTGGGCTCGACGTGCTCGATCGCATGCGGTCCTGTCAAGGCATCGACATCGAGGTCTTGTCGATGGCCGAACCGGTTGTTGACGACTCCACCGAGGACTCGCGGATCCTCGCTCTCTCACGTCAGCTTGACGGTCGAGTGATCACCAACGATCCCGCCCTTGTGAAGATGGCGGCTGTGCGAAGCGTGCCGAGTGTCAACATTAACGATGTCGCCGTGTCGCTGAAACCGGTGTTTGTGCCGGGAGATGCCTTCGAGCTTCGTGTGGTCAAAGCCGGAGAGGAACCCGGGCAGGGCGTTGGCTATCTCGAAGACGGGACCATGGTGGTGGTCGAGGGGGCCCGCGACAAAGTCGGTCGCACGATTCATGTGTCGGTTACCAGCACGCTCCAGAGATCTGGTGGGCGGCTGATCTTTGCCAAGCCGGACTAAGTTTGCCACGCCGAACTCAGGCTGCCTGGCGCAGCCAGCGGCATGAGTCACCAATATGTGTGAAACCCTTTTCTTCCTGAGGAGATGACATGGCTGCCTTCTGGAGTGCGTCGATCTGGACAGTTCGAGAAACATATGGACTGCGTGCCGTTGCCGGCTGCTGTGCGGTGATGGCGGCCATCATGCTGGCCGCGTCCTGCTCAGCAGCGGACTCGCAAGGGAAGCCGGTCTACGACGATCCGGCTGCGACCGATGCAGATTTTCCAGTGCAGGGTGAGTATGCCGGTGAGGTCGAGGTAGACGGGCAGCGGTTCTCCTACGGTGTGCAACTGGTTGCGGAAGGCAACGGCTCCTTCATGGCTGTTGGCTATCCCGGTGGGCTGCCCGGTGCCGGGGCTGACATGTCGCGAAAGTTCACCGGCAAGGGCGTTCGTGTTGGAGAAGGCAAGGACGCGGTTGTGAAGATTGAGGGCGTCGACGCCGACGGCGTGGCCTATCGCGGCGAGGTGCGTGACGGAGCCATCGTTGTGCTCGATGGGAGTCGCGAACTTGCTCGGCTTCCCAAGGTGGAGCGGAAGAGTCCGACGCTTGGCAAGGCGGCCCCTGAAGGTGCGGTCGTTGTCTTTGACGGAAAGAGCCTCGACGGCGTGGAAGGTGGCCGGATGACCGACGGCGGCCTGCTGATGCAGGGCGTAAAGTCGAAGGCAACCTTCGGCGACGCGACGCTCCATATCGAGTTTCGCCTGCCGTATCAGCCTCAGGACCGCGGCCAGGCTCGTGGAAACAGCGGTGCATACATCCAGGGCTGCTATGAGGTTCAGATGCTCGACAGCTTTGGCCTGGAAGGACTCGACAACGAGTGCGGAGGTATCTACAAGGCCGCTCGGCCTGATGTGAATATGTGCCTGCCACCACTGTCGTGGCAGACCTACGACATCAACTTCACCGCTCCTCGGTTTGAAGATGGGAAAAAGGTGGCCAACGCCAAGATGACGGTGCGGCACAACGGCGTGGTGATCCATGAGAATCTGGAGATTCCAGAGGGAACTCCTGGTGGATCGAATGGCGAGGGCCAGGCAGGTCCTCTCTACCTGCAGGACCATGGCAATCCTGTGCGGTATCGCAACATCTGGATCGTGCCGAAGTCGTGAGCGGCCTGGAAGTAGGTCGCGACGAGCGGGCTGTCTGCACCGGCTGCCCGCTCGTCTGCGACGATATCCTGCTCGCTGATGTTGTAGCTACGCCGGCCACGCAGACAGCAGTGGATCGACCGTCTGCCTGCGAGCAGGCGTGCGAACGAGGGATGAAATGGCTCGCCGAGGCGCTCAGACACGACGATGCCTGTGAAGCCAGCGTCGATGCCCAGCCTGCGGGCCGTGACACGGCCATTGCGACGGCAGCCCTGCGGCTGAACGACTGCCGCCGAGTGCTCGTCACCGGCTGCTGGGACGCGACCCTCGAAACGGTTGCAGCCGCGGCCACGCTTGCGGAATGTCTTGGGGCTGCATGGGACCCGGCCGCCGCACAGTCGGCAATCGCCACTGGGCCGACGGCCACGCAGACGGGGCGAATCACCGCAGACTTTGAAGAACTTCGTGACAGGGCGGACTGCGTGCTGGTGTGGTCTGCCGATCCCGCGGGGACGCACCCGCGGTTTCGCGAGCGGTTTCTTACACCGTTGGCGAGTGGACGTGAACGCCGTGTGTTTGAGCTGCACGGGTCTCTGGAGAGGCTCTCTGGGCAGGGGACTGTCGAGATTGAGCTTCCAGAAGGCCAGGCGGCTGAGGCGGCGGTGTGTCTGCAGCTGTTGCTCCAGGAGCAGTTCGGCCCGTCCCGGCCGGCTGTGTCATCGTCCGTGAGATCGTCGACTGAGCTGTTTACGGCTATGGCAGAAGTCGCTGCTGCCTGCCTAGAAGCGGAGTGCATCGGTGTGGTCACGGCCGATTCATCCGGCGAATCGTCAGGAGTTGCGGCAGCGGCGATCTCTCAACTCGTTGCCTGGCTTGCCCATAAGAAACCCGCGTTTGAAGTGCCGCTCTCCTCAGGCGGGAGCGGTGCTGGGCCGAGCGGGGCCGCGGCGGTGAGTACCTGGCGGTTCGGAGGAGCGGGGGCCGTGGCCGTTGCAGATCGGGAGGGGCGTCGGCTCGCGGCCGCCGAAGCGGATGCCAATCGTCTCCTGTCACGCGGTGAGGTCGATGGTGTCGTGGTGGTGGGGCGCGTACCAGACACGATCGCGGCATCGCTCGCCGCGTTCGACGGACTGAAGGTGTCGGTGAGTGATCAGCCTCCTCCCTCGGTGGCCCCCCAGATTTGGCTCAATGCTGCTCCCACGTCGTTGGCGAGTGACGGCCAGGTGCTGCGGGATGATGGACGGCTCGTGGAGTTGAAGGCGGTGCGGCCTATCGCGACGCCGTCGGCAGCGGAGCTGCTCAATCGGATTCTCGCTGAGCTCAGAGCGAAGGAGACGCGATGAGCAACAGTGTTTCCGAGACACTCCTCCTCCGCGGAGGCCGGCTGCATGACCCAGCGCATGGCATCGATGGGCAGATCGCGGATCTGTGGGTGCGTGACGGACGCATTGTTGAGCCGCAGCTTCGGGCGGATCGTGAGGTGTCGCTTGCTGGTCGGGTGGTGATGCCGGGTGGGATCGATCTCCATTCGCATGTGGCTGGTCCCAAGGTTGCCACCGGCCGTCGTATGCAGCGGCCAGCCGAACCTGGCATGCCTGAGGCCGTTCCAACGATTCACGCGACTGGCCGGCTCTACGCAGCCTTGGGCTATACGACGGTCTTTGATGCGGCGATTGCCACGTCTGCCGCAGGCCTGGCCCACATGGAACTCGCCGAACTCCCAGTCCTCGATAAGGGGATTTATCTGCTCGCTGCAGATGATGATGAGGTGGTGCAGGCTCTCGCTCGAGGCACAGCCGACGAGGTTGCTCGTTGTGTTGGTGACCGCGTGAAGGCTTCGCGGGCCTGGGCTGTGAAAGTGGCCAACCCTGGCGGGAACCGATTTTGGAAGGCTGGGCGGCGTGGTGATCAGCGTGATCTCCACGAGCCTCTCCCGGGCTTGGATCTCTCCGGTCGCGAGATGCTCGCTCGCCTTGCCCAGGCCGTCAGCGATCTTGGGCTGCCACACCGCCTGCATGTCCACACGATCAACCTTGGACTTCCCGGAAACTGGCGGACAACCCTTGAAACAATGAAGGCCTTCGATGGGCTGCCCGCCCACCTGGCCCACATCCAGTTTCATAGCTACCTCGGCGGAGATGCGGATGAGACCACCTTTGGCTCCGGAGTCGAGCCGCTGGTGACATGGTTCAACGAACACCCCGAGCTCTCGCTCGACGTCGGCCAGGTGCTCTTCGGCTCAACGATGGCCATGACGGGCGATGCCCTCGCTGCTGAACATCTCGCCTCGGTCACAGGTGTGCCCTGGTCGGCGCATGACGGTTTTCTTGAAGGTGGCTGTGGCATTCTGCCGGTCACCTATCGAGAGAAGAGTCTGGTACACGCGTGGCAATGGGCGGTGGGGCTGGAGTGGTTTCTCACGGTCGCCGATCCATGGCGGATCGCCCTCTCCACCGATCACCCCAACGGCGCACACTTCACCGCCTACCCCACGCTGATGCGGCTCCTCGGTGACGAAGCGTTTCGTCGCGAAGCTTTCGCACGTCTCCACCCCACTGTTCGCCGCAACAGCCCGCTGGCTCATCTGACACGCGAGTACACGCTCAACGAACTGGCGATCATCACACGAGCTGCCCCCGCGCGGCTCGCTGGCCTGCCGCAGAAGGGGCATCTGGGAGTTGGGGCAGACGCTGACATTACGGTCTACCGGCCCAACGCCGATCTCTCAGCAATGTTTGCCATGCCGGCTCAGGTCTACAAAGCAGGCCTGCTTGTCGCCGAGGACGGCCACCTCCGTCAGGCATCACCAGGCCACGTCCTGGCAGCCATGTAGGGCCGCTCGGGGAGCGTCCAATGCCACTCCACCGGATGTTCGCTGCGGCCTTCCTTGGCCTTCGCTCACTCGGGTTTTCTCGCTCTCGCCCTCCGGGCTTCGCTCGAAGAACAACGCCGTTGGATCGGCATCGGGCACTCCCCTCGCTGATCTGTGTGTGCCGCCTCCGCGGCCTCAGCGTTTGCTAGCTGATGAGGCTGTTGATGGCGGTCAGCTGCCGTTGGAGGGCGGGCTCGAGTGGGAAGGCTTCTCGAGCACGCCTTCGCGAAGCGGTCGCGGTTTGGTGGCAGAGGGCGTCGTCTTCGAGGTAGGGCAGCCCGTGACGGGGGAGTTCGCTGGGTGGATCGGCAGGCACGAGTCGGCCGGTGATGCGGTCGGCGATGATGCTGGTGGCGGCGTCTCCCGCGACGGCCACTGATGGAACGCCAGCAGCGAGTGCATCGACGAGTGCCCCACCGTAGGCAACCTCTCCGGTCTGCCAGACCAGCCGCACGTGGGTGAGAAGGTCTGCGATGAGGGAGCAGCTCGGGAGCAGATGAAGGCGGTTACTCGCTTCTTGTGCCCGCGCTCGACGTGCAATCTGTGGGCCGAGTGGGCCGTGGCCAACCAGGATGTGCGTCAGGCCACGGAGAACCACATCGAGCTGATCCGCTGCCCAGACCAGGCGTTCCAGGCGGCTGCGGGCTACCAGGGGAGCAACGCACAGGGTCCAGGTGGTGTGGAGCGGGAGACCGAGCTGGGAGGCGACCTCCTCGCGGCTGAGCCGTGGTGGGCTGGGCTCTCCGATGCCTGCGGGGGAAATCTGCAGCCGTCCCGGGGCGACACCGAGCATTTCACAGGCGAGTGCCGTGGCCTCGGTGGACGCAAGAATCAGGTCGCAGTGCTGCAGCAGACGCCCGGTCAACTGCCTGTGTGATGGAGCTTTCGGAATCAGTGGGCGAGCGAGCGACGCAAGCCAACGTGGTCGCGACCGGCCGGGAGCTGCGAGCAGGGCCGCGGCAGTTGCCTGCATTGCTGAGGAGCCCCACGACATCACGAGCTGCGGTCGCAGGCGTACGGCGGTGCGGGCGATGCCTGCAATACCAGCAGTGCTCGGCTCGGGGCGTTGGCTGAGAGGGTGCACCAAGACACCGCACTCGGCCAAGCGTGTGGCAACACCGGCTGGTCGCGTGATGGTTGCCAGGTGCACATCGTCGCCCTCCGCACGTAGGCGGTGAGCCGTTTGGAGAAGTTCACGACCGCTCCCAACGGCATCGAGTCCACGGGCGACTAGCAGGATGCGGCGGCTCATGGCGTGTCTGTAGACCTCTCGATGGCACCGACCTGAGAGATGGCCCGGGGTTTGCCTGAGGCGATCTCATCTGCATCGAGGGCCGCGAGGTAAGGCAGGTGTCGCCAGCCATCGTCGAAGTCGAGGCCGTAGCCCACGACGAAGCGGTCGGGGATCTCAAAGCCGACATAGTCGGGCTCAATCGCCACCTCGGCCCGGCCGATTTTCCGCAGCAGCACGAGCGACCGTACGGACGCTGCGCCCCGTTGTTCAAGTTCGGTGAGTAAGGCTTTGAGTGTGTGGCCGGTATCGAAGATGTCATCCACCACGAGCACATGCTGATTGGTGAGGTCAGGCAGCAGGTCCAGACGCAGATCAAGCTGTCCCGGGCGTGTGGCGGTGCCGCGATAGCTGCTCGCCCAGACCATGCCCACCCGCACCGGACAGTCGAGACGTCGGATCAGGTCAGCCACGAGCACGATGCTGCCAGTTAGCACGCCCACCACCGTCAGCGGCTGCTGGCCGAGGTCGTGGCGAACATGCTCGGCGAGTCGGGCGACACCTTGGGAAAGTTCTTCTTCGCTGAGCAGGATCTGCATAAATCTTCGGTCTGCAGAGGGCACGGAGATCCCGCTGTCTGCGGGACCTGGCGTCAAGCCTATGCTAAGACGCACAGCTGCCCCAACCCAAAGGGTGTGCCGGCTGATTCCCGCCCTCCGGCTTGATTCGCAACCTCCTGGCTCCTCTCTCATGCCGACTTCTGAACTGCCTACTGCGATGCCTGCCTGGACCAGCTGCGAGGTTGCTGGTCATACCCTTGAGGCGTTTGTGCCCAATCCCGAAGAGGGGCGGCCTCATGGAGCCCTCGTGCATCTTCGAGACCTCGACGACACGCCCCCCTCACAGCAGCCGGCCTGGAAGCAGGCGATCGAAGCGTCGCCGCTGCCTGTGGTGTCAGTCGCCGGAGGAACGTCGTGGTGGATTGACTGCCTTGTGAAAGGGTTTGACGCGGAGGTGTCTCCTGAGGCGTATCTGCTCGGTTCGCTCAAGACGTGGCTGCAGGACCAGTTTGGCGTGGCGGCTGGAGCGATGGCGGTGCTCGGGCAGGGGAGTGGCGGACAGGGAGCTCTGCGACTGGCCTACCGGCACCCGAACCTGTTTCCTGTCGCCGCGGCTGTCCTGCCGACGATCGATTTTCATCGAACCATGGAGACAGGAGAGCCCGGAAGTCAGACGCTTTGGGAGGTTTACGGCGACGTTGAGGTAGCTCGTCAGCAGACGGCGATCCTCCACGTCCATCCGCTGAACTGGCCGCGTCATCAGGCCTTCTGGACACATGCGGGCGACATGCTTGCCAGTGATGGGGCTGACCGTCTGCACAGCAAACTGATCGCCCTTGGCATTTTTCACGAAGCCGAACTGGCGGGCCTCGTTGACGCGACGAGCTGGCTCCCCGCAGCTGCCGCCGCAGCGGTGCGGTTTGCTGTTGAACGGCTCGAGAAGGATGCCCGGCGGATTGTCTCGTGAGCGTGGCCAGGGCTGACGTGGCGGCTCCAGGGCCTTCCCGATTGACATGGCCGTGACCGTGGCCGCAAATACGTTTTTGCCACCCACCTCCCGAACGGAAACCCGAGGCACGTGGAGTTTAAAGTCGCCCTCGACGTATTCGCCGGTCCCCTCGACCTGCTGCTCTATCTCGTGAAGCGGCATGAAGTCGAGATCACGGAAGTGCCGATCTCGCAGATCGCTGAAGACTTTCTCGGTCATCTCGAGGTGCTCGAGGCTTTGGCGATTGAGCAGGTGGGAGAGTTTGTCGAACTCGCGAGCGTCTTGCTAGAGATCAAGGCTCGCGCTCTTGTGCCACGACCAGAGGAGACAGAAGAGCCGGTCGAGGAGGTCCGTGAAGATCTTGTGCGGCGGCTGCTGGAGTACAAACAGTATCGTGACGCTGCGGTACTGCTTGAGGACCGCGCTCGCAGGCAGGAGCAGCGATTTCCGCGGCTCGACACCAGCGACGATCCCGGACCGAGTCCACCGCGAGAGGTGGCCTTTGCGGAGGCACAGGTCTGGGACCTGGTGGCCGCGATGAGCCGGGTGATGAAGAAGCGGCAGGCCCGCGTGCCAAGGCAGATCATCCACGATGACACGCCGATCGAGGTGCATATCGAACGGATTGAAGGCCTACTCGCCGAACGCCCGCAGGTCGCCTTTTCCGAGCTCTTTGAAGACGAGATGCCTCGCATGCGGGTCGTAGGTATCTTTCTGGCGATACTTGAACTTGTCCGACGCGGACGGGTGACGACCCGCCAGGAGCAGCTCTTCGAAGAACTGTGGCTGGCTCCACTGAAGCCGGGAAGTCCACCGCCGCCTGGGCTGCACGATCCGCCTCCCGAAGGAACCACATGATCGACAACGCACCACTGCGAACGCTCACCCACAAAGGGCTCACGGTGGAGGGCTACTCGCGGGCAGCTGTGCAGAGCTATTGGCGGATTCCTGAACTGAAACTCGGGTTTGACCTCGGTGGCCAGCCGTGGGGCTTTATGGCCACCGGCACCTGGTTCATCTCGCACACGCACCTCGACCATATTGCAGCGCTGCCGGTCTACGTCGCTCGACGGCGAATGATGAAGATGGAGCCCCCGGATATCTATTTGCCGGAGTCGGCGATTGAGCCGGTTGGACGGCTGCTCCGCACGGTCTCACGGCTTGACCGTGGGCGACTGCCCTGTCGGCTGTTGCCTGCCCGCCCTGGAGACGAGATCGAGCTCTCCCGGGAGCATGTGGTGACCGTCTCATCGACGGCACACACGATTCCCAGTGTTGGCTATGTCGTCTGGGATCGGCGTCGGAAGCTGAAGCACGAGTATCAGGGTCTGCCCGGGGACAAGATCCGTGACCTGCGGCACTCAGGCGTCGACGTCACGCACGAGATTCGTACACCACTGGTGGCCTACCTGGGCGACAGTGCTCCGGAAGGACTCGATCGGTGTCCAGCGATGTATGAGGCGATGATTCTGATCACCGAGATGACGTTTGTGGCACGCAGCCATCGTCGCGAGAAGATCCACAAGTATGGTCACATCCACCTGGATGACATCCTGGAACGGCGTGAGCGGTTTCATAACGAGGTGATCGTGGCGGCCCACTACTCCACTCGCTATACGGACGATCGGATCAATCGCATCATCGCCAAGAAGATCCCAGACTTGCTCGATGGGCGACTCCAGGTGTGGCTGTGAGCGGGCTGCCGCGGAGCGTATATCTGCATGTTCCGTTTTGTCGGCACCGCTGCGGCTATTGCGACTTCACGTTGGTGGCCGGCCGAGACGACCTGATCGACCAGTATCTCGAAGCCCTTGAGCGAGAGCTTCGACGGCTCACACAGCCACTGGAGATCGACACGCTCTATCTCGGTGGCGGGACTCCCTCTCACCTCGGTGGCGAACGTTTGGAACGGCTCTTCGCGATGCTGCGACAGACGTTGCATCCAGTCGAGCACGCAGAGATCACCCTTGAGGCCAATCCGCTCGATGTGAACGAGCCCTTCGTCGCAGCTGCTCGCAGGTGTGGCGTGACACGGGTCAGCCTGGGGAGCCAGTCGCTTGATGTCGCGACGCTGCGGGTACTCGACCGTGATCATATGCCTGACGATGTGCGGCGTGCGTCGGGCATGCTTGCCGAAGCAGGCATGAGCAGGAGCCTCGACCTGATGACCGCCGCACCCGGCCAGACCGTCACGGATGTGGAGCGAGACCTTGAGGCAATCGTGTCGCTCGAGCCGGAGCATGTGTCGGTCTACTGCCTGACCTGGGAACAGGGCACCGCTTTTGAGACACAGCGGCGGAAAGGGCTGCTGGAGCCTGTCACCGATCTGGCCGAGCGGGCGATGTTTGAGGCTGCTATCGATCGGCTTGGTGATGCAGGTTTCGAGCACTACGAGGTGTCGAACTTTGCACGTCCCGGACATCGCTGTCGACACAACGAGGCCTACTGGGATCTGCGTCCGTGGGAGGCGTTTGGTCCAGGGGCTGCCCGGTTTGATGGGCGGACTCGGGTCACCAACCATCGCAGCACCACGACCTGGATCAAGAGGGTTCTCGGCGGCCACGATCCGACAGGTGATAGAGATGCGATGTCGGCAGAAGAGGCTGCCCGCGAGCGGCTCGTGGTGGGCCTGCGGCGGCGGGCCGGGATTACGGTCGCCGACTTCGAGACCGTCAGCGGGTTTACCCCACGGCAGCTGGCTGCAAAGTCTATCGATCGCTGGATCGCTGACGGGCTCGCCGTCGAGGAAGAGGGCAGACTCTGGCTCACCCGCGACGGTCTGCTGGTCTCGGACAGCCTCTGGGCTGATGTCCTCTGATAGCTCGCATCAGGAGCAGACTCCTTGGGGGGCAACACGCCGGGGCGTGGCAGACCAAGGAGCAATGACCGAAGAGCAATGAGACGTCGCTCAGTCCGCCGGCTGGATTGCGGCGGTCAGGTCGAGGATGGCCTTCTTGCCGTCAGCGAAGTACATCAGCGTGTTGTCGGCAGCGAAGAGTGGATTCGGCACGCCTGCAAACCCTGGTGAGAGAGATCGCTTCACCACCACCACAGTACGGGCTTTGTCCACATCAAGGATGGGCATGCCCGCGATTGGGCTCGAGGGGTCGGTGCGGGCAGATGGGTTCACCACGTCGTTGGCGCCGATCACGATCGCCACGTCCGTTTCCGCAAAAGTCGGATTGATGTCGTCCATCTCACGCAGCTTCTCGTAGGCCACATCGGCCTCGGCGAGCAGCACGTTCATGTGGCCTGGCATACGGCCAGCCACTGGATGAATCGCATACTCCACTTCGCAGCCGCGAGCTTCGAGGACATCGGAGAGCTCACGCACGGCATGCTGGGCCTGAGCCACCGCCAGTCCATAGCCTGGCACGATGACAACGCGGTCGGCTCCCTCGAGGATCATGGCGATCTCCTCAGCGCCCGCGCTCTTGATCTTGCCTGCGTAGACATCGTCTCCGTCAGCGACTGCGGTGGTGCCGAGGCCTCCAAAGAGCACGCCGACAAGCGAACGATTCATCGCTTCGCACATGATCGCGGTCAGGATCAGACCGCTGGCCCCCACAAGGCTCCCGGCAATCACGAGCACGGAGTTGTCGATTACGAAGCCGGCGGCTGCGGCGGCCAAGCCGGAGTAGCTGTTGAGCAGGCAGATCACCACCGGCATGTCTGCTCCACCGATGGGCAGGGTGAGTGTGCAGCCGAGGATGCAGCCAACGCCGACGAGCAGCCAGAAGAAGAGCTGCTGAGATGGGGCGTTGCAGACCGCGATCACCAGGCCGACCATGGCGATCGCGAGGATCGCGTTGATCCAGTGGCGGCGTGGATCGGTCCAGGCCTTCTTAAACTGTTTGAGTTCCTCGAGTTTTCCAAAGGCCACCAGGCTACCGAAGAGCGTCAGACCGCCGATCAGGCCTGTCAGTGCTGTGGCGATGCCAAACTGTGACCAGGAGACCAGGCTGGCCTCCGCTGTGGCGCAGCGGGACACTCCACCGGCTGCAGCCACCGTGCTGGCGAGCTCAGCGCCAGCAACCAACGCTGACGCGGCACCGCCAAAGCCGTTGAGCAACGCGACCATCTGCGGCATGCCGGTCATGGGATAGCGAAGGGCCATCGTGCCGCCGATGCTGCCGCCGATCGCTGCCGCCGAACCGATCAGAATCAGAGGCCACGCTCCTTGCTCAGCGACGGCAGAGGTGACCTTCGGGTCGAAGCAGGCGGCGATGATGGCGATCGCCATGCCGGCGGCACCGATGGCGTTGCCGCGAACGGCGGTTCTCGGACCGCTCATCAGCTTGAAGGCCACGATGAACAGCATCGAGGCGGCAAGGTAGGCGAGATTGATCCAGGCGTGGCTCGTCATGAGGGCTTTCGTGCGAGAGAGGTCGCGGCATCGCCGCACGGCTCAAGGGGCGTCTTTACTTCTTCTTTGGGTTAAACATCTGCAGCATGCGAGCAGTCACCACGAAGCCACCGACCACGTTCACCATGGCCAGCGTCGTTGCAACAAAACCGATCGCAGTGCCTGCGGTTGACGCGAGGCTTGCGGTGACCACAAGTGCTCCGACAGCTGTCACGCCGGAGATGGCGTTGGAGCCACTCGTCAGCGGTGTGTGGAGACGTTGAGGCACCTTGGTGATCACCTCAAAGCCGACCCACATGGCTAAGAGAAAGACCGTCAACAGACGAACGAACCGGGAATAAGGATCCTCACCTGCAGCCGGCAAGGCGGCAGCGTCGGCAATGAGCGTGGTCAGCATCGCGGGCATCGGAAAAACCTTCGGTCGACCTATGGAAAAAACGAATGAACGATTGATCGATGCAGCGGGTGTGTTGCTGCAGCCGATCGTTAACAGAGTCGATTATCAGGAGGTGGCCTGGGGGGCTGGAGGCTCCTCGGCGGTGGGCTCTTCTGTGGTCGCGGGCTCACGCGGTGGCAGGCCGGCAGCCTCCCGGACTCTCGAATGCACCAGCTCACCACCGCGGGCCACCAGGGTATCGCGGCAGATCTCGTCATCGAGTTCAAGCTGAGGAAGCCCCAGCTTGAGCAGATGCAACAGGTAGGTGGAGACGTTGCGGGCGTAGAGCTGGCTGGTGTGGAAGGGCACCTCGCTGGCCAGATTCGTTGGGCCCATGATGGTGACGCCATCGACAACGACGGTTTCGCCCGGCACGGTGGCCTCGCAGTTGCCGCCTCGTTCTGCGGCGAGATCAACGACCACGCTCCCAGCACGCATCTTGGAGACGGCATCGGCAGTGACCAGGATTGGAGCAGCCTTGCCTGGGATGGCTGCGGTGGAAACCACAATGTCGCACTCGGCGATGATGCGACCGAGTTGCTCACGCTGGCGAGCGTAAAAGTCTTCTCCCATCGCCTTGGCGTAGCCGCCAGCGGTCTCACTGCTGCCGGTCTCGAGGTCGAGTTCGACGAACTTCGCCCCAAGGCTTTGCACCTGCTCCTTCACGGCCGGCCGCACGTCGTAGGCCTGAACCTGTCCGCCGAGCCGCTTGGCGGTGGCAATCGCCTGCAGGCCAGCAACGCCAGCGCCCAGGATCAGAACTTTGGCGGCGGTAATCGTGCCGGCAGCAGTCGTCATCATCGGGACCACCCGCGGGAGGGCGGTCGCTGCCAGGAGCACAGCCCGATAGCCAGCGATGTTCGCCATGCTCGAGAGCACGTCCATGCTCTGAGCACGAGTGATCCGTGGCACCAGTTCCAGGGCGAATAGCGTGACGCCACGTTCCGCTGCTTCACGGCAGGCTTGGGGATGGGAGAGAGGGTCTGCCGAGCCGATCAGGATCTGCCCCTCACGAAGCCGGCAGCAGTCGCTGCTCCAGCTGCTTCCGCCAGCCCCGCAGGTCCGTACCGCGAGCAGACAATCGGCCGCGAATGCATCCTCCCGGCTGCCAATCGTCGCTCCAGCGGCGAGGTAGTCCTCATCGGAAAACCCGGCAGCAGCGCCGGCTCCAGACTCGATGAGAACTTCCACCCCCGCCTTCATCAGCGGTTTGACGGCCGCCGGCACTAGGGCGACACGGCGTTCTTCGGGGAAACTCTCCTTGGCGACGGCGACTTTCATGAGTTTGCCAGGACTTTCACGGGCGGTGGGAATGAAATCAAGTGTCCGAGAGTGTCGTCGGCAGAGGCCGAGACGACAACTCGGGAACTGGACGATGATCGGAGTGCATGGGGGAGCGGGCGGGTAGGAAAATCGACTGAAATCCACCTGTTTTCGAGCGGTGTGCCATAATCGCCGACCTGGGCATGAGAGGCTTGTGGACGACGAGTAGCCCTGTTACTCTTCGGGGCTCGCGGGTGTAGAGCCTCCGGCCTCCCTGCGTTTTCCGTGTCTGAGGGTGGTGCCTGCGGTCCGCGGGTGCCGATATCGGACCAGCATGACGGTTGCCAATTCACGAATCGAGTAACAGACCAGATGATTTCCACCGCCAAGACCTACATGGCTAAGCCCGGCGAAGTCGAGCAGCATTGGTGGCTTGTTGACGCTGAGGGCAAGCGCGTGGGGCGTCTCGCCACTGAGCTGGCGATGGTGCTCATGGGCAAGCATCGGCCAACCTACACTCCGCACGTCGACACCGGTGACTACGTTGTCGTCGTGAATGCCGACAAGGTTGAGTTTGGCGGGGCGAAGTGGGAGCAGAAGGTCTACACCTGGTTTACCGGATACAACGGTCTGAGCACGGAGACTGCCGGTGAGCGGTTGGAGCGTCGTCCCGAACTGATCCTCCAGGAGGCGGTTCGGCGGATGCTGCCCAAGAACAAGCTCGGGCGAGCGATGCTGCAGAAGCTCAAGGTCTACGCCGGCTCAGATCACCCGCACGCGTCGCAGCAGCCGCAGCCGCGGGATATCAAGTAAGCCCAGAATCATTCAAAGAAGTAAGCCCCAGAATCACTTAAAAGGCATGTGCCCAGAGATCTGTGGCACGCTCCGAGACGACAAGGACTCATGACGATGGCGACGGCGACAGCATCAGGCGAAGTGACCGCAACCGGGCGACGGAAGTCAGCGGTGGCACGGGTGCGGGTCAAGAGTGGAACTGGCCAGATCGTTGTCAACGGCCGACCCATCAACGAGTACTTTCCTGCCATTAAGGACAGCACCCAGGTCTCTGGCGTGCTGACCCATGTCGGCCATGCGACTGACGTCGATGTGAGGATTCGCGTCGATGGTGGTGGGCCTGCTGGCCAGGCCGGGGCCTGCCGGCTGGGCGTTGCTCGAGCGTTGAAGATGCTCGACGTGGAGGCTGCCGAGGCCTTGCGTGCTGCGGGCATGCTGACGCGCGACGGCCGGATGAAGGAACGCAAGAAGTACGGCCTTCGTGGTGCCCGTCGTGGCACGCAGTTCTCGAAGCGTTAGTTCACGAAGCGTGCGACACTTCTGTTGCTGTCTCAGGTTGCGGTTGCTGCCGAGCCCTCTTTTTTTCATATGAGTGGCTTTCTCGGTGTTCTGGCAGGATTGTCGTGGCGACGGCCAGCCAGTTTTTTCGCTACAGCCGCTGTAGTTCCTCCTTTTGGCGTGTCGTGTAACGCTTAAGACCGGCACAGGCTGCATTCCGTTTTGTGGTCTATGTTTGCTTCGAGCGTGTAGCCGAAGCGATACTTAAGGTACGGCGGCCGCGGTCTCGAGAGATCACGGCAGATTGCCGAGCTGGAGGAGGACTCAGACATGGCGTCATACGGGGTGCAACAGAATCTTCGACGGCGGCAGGTGCTTGCTGGCGGCTGTGGAGCAGGGCTGCTGCTCCCGCTGATGGGCGGACTTGCTCAAGCCAATGAGAAGCGTGCGGCGTCGACACCGGGGCGAACGCCGGTCTCGGCTGCCCTCGACGTGCTCGACGCAGAGTCCGAGAAGCTCGTTGAAGTGAAATACATCCCCAACGACTCGCGTTCGGCGCAGGTCGTCGTGCAGAACATCACGGATCGTCCCGTCACCCTGCGTCTGCCTGAGTCATTTGTTGGCGTACCTGTGCTCGCTCAGATGGGGATGGGTATGGGCGGCATGGGTGGCCGAGGCGGTGGCGGCATGGGCGGGTTTGGTGCCGGTGGCATCGGTGGCGGTGGCATGCAGAGCACTGGCGGCGGTGGTGGCTTCGGCGGCCAAGGCATGAACGGCATGGGTATGGGCGGTATGAACGGTGGCATGGGAGGAATGGGCATGGGCGGTGGCGCCTTCTCGATTCCACCAGAGCGAACCCGCGTCGCCCGCGTGCAGACGGTCTGCCTCGAATATGCTAAGGATGAGCCAAACCCCCGCATGACCTATCGGATGCAGCGGGTCGACAACTTCTCGAGTGATCCCCGTGTGGCCGTGCTTCTCGCCAGCCTTGGACGCGGAGAGCTGCCGCAAAAGGTTGCTCAGGCTGCAGCATGGCATATGACAAACGGCCTCAGCTGGCAGCAGCTTGCCGCCGAAACCATCGAACACCTCGTTGGTGCCGATGAGCCATTTTTCACGCCTGCAGAACTCGCTGCTGCGTCTCGCGTCGTTGCCCGTGTGGAACAGATTGTCGGCCAGAGTTCTGACGGCAGTCGCTCTTCATCGAGCGATTCCTACGGCTCTCAGGGCTGAGTCGAGACGGTTTCGCCGCCTGCCCGGGTGGAGAGTGCACGCCAGACCAATGGATCAGTGCCTTCGCTGGCCGTCTGGACGCTCCCATCCATGAGCACATAGTTGACGATTCCGGGGTGACTGCTGCGGCTGGTGATGGCCGCGGCGGTCGGTGCCGAAAGTGATTTCGCCTCCTGCTGGTTGGTCCAGTCGAGGTTAACTTCACTGCCATTGACGGTGCACGCAACATTGGTCAGCGGTGGAAACGTGGACGTGAACCCAGTCTGGTGGGCACGTCCATCAACCCATTCAGTGTGGCCAGTGTTGGCCTTGAAGTCGCCGCCGAGGCTGCAGACGCTGCCGGTCGACGTTGGGGGAGACGGGGCCGTGAGGCCGGCGTTTCGGAAGTATGGCGTGTAGGTCTTCACTTCCGCCAAAGCGATCGTTTTCGACATGCCATCTCGGAAACTGCCCGTCGTGAGACGGCTGTTTGGATAGAAGGCGCCGTCTCCGCCTCGCATGCTGGTCGGGTCAAAAATCATCCATGTGCCAAGGTTGATCGCATAGTTGAGTGGTGCATGGTACGGCCCATTTGCGTTGACGCGGGGCTCGATCTCCGGTTCGCTCGGGCAGAGAAGTACAGAAATCGCAAGCCCCGAAATCTGCCGACCATCTTGGAGGGTGGCCGCGTTGTAGGGGATGGTCAGCTGTCGACGGATTTCTGCGCCGATGGCAAGTTCCTCGACGAACGGCAGAAGACGGGCCTGGGCAGACCAGACCGCACCGGCCGTCGCGTCGTCCGTAGCGGTGCCTGGCCAGGCGAGGCTCGGCGGGTAGCTGCCATATCCGCTTTCAGTGTTTGCCAGTGCGAGCCCCAGCTGCCGAAGGTTGTTTTGGCAGCTCATCCGTCGCGCGGCCTCGCGGGCAGACTGGACAGCCGGCAGCAGCAGGCCGACGAGCGTCCCAATAATGGCAATCACAACGAGCAGCTCAACGAGCGTGAAACCGGAGCTTGCTCGGCGTTGCAGGCGAAGTTGTGGCATGTTTCAACCAGGTGGATTTTCAAAGGAACCATGGGCCGGTTGATGAAAGTGAGACTCAGTCTCAACAACATCATATTGTAGGCGTGCCGCGGGCAGCGTCAAACGCCTCCTAAAAAAACAGCTCGTTCTGGCTGACCGTGCATTGGCGACAGAGCGAAGCTAGGAAAACGTGGGAAACAACGTCCCAGTGCTACCCATTCGGGTTTTCGGTGGTAAAAAACACGTATCGGGGTAGGAACAGACACACACCGGTGGACGGCGTTGCTGCCCCCGCCCAACATTCGTGACACGAGAGGGAGTGGAGTCGATGAGTGAGGCTGTCTCGCCAGTCGCATCTGTGGCCAGCGGTGCGGGTGACGTCGTGATCGAAACCCGCAACCTCTCGAAGACATACCGAGACTTCTGGGGACGGAGTAAGAAGGCGGCGCTGAAGTCGCTCGATCTGGAGGTTCGCCGTGGAGAGATCTTCGGCCTGCTCGGGCCGAATGGCTCTGGCAAGACGACCACGCTGAAACTTCTGTTAGGCCTGATTTTCCCCACCACCGGCCAGGCGTTGATGTTTGGCCGGGATGCGACGGATGTCTCAAAGAACGAGCGGATCGGCTACCTGCCTGAGGAGTCGTATCTCTACAAGTTTCTCGACGCCGAAGAGACGCTCGACTTCTACGGCCGACTGTTCAACATGTCGCCACAGGAGCGGAAGAAGCGGACCGCGGCGTTGATTGAAATGGTCGGCCTAACCCGTGATCGCAAACGGCAACTCAAGGAATACTCCAAGGGCATGACACGCCGTATCGGCGTCGCCCAAGCCCTGATCAATGATCCGGAGTTGGTGCTGCTTGACGAGCCGACGAGTGGTCTCGATCCAATCGGCACGCGTGAGATGAAGGACCTGATCCTTGAGCTCAAGCGGAAGGGCAAAACCGTCGTTCTCTGCTCCCACCTCCTGGCGGATGTGGAAGATGTCTGTGACCGAATTGCCGTGCTCCACCAGGGTGAGCTCAAGGAGCTCGGCCGGGTGGGCGATCTGCTGCGAGTCACCGATATCACGCAGATACGAGCGCGAGGCCTCTCGTCTGATGCCGTCGAGCAGATTCGCAGCATTCTTACCGCTGAGCAGGCGGCAGAGGTTGATATTGGCAACCCCAGTACAACGCTTGAGGACCTGTTCCTCGAAATCGTAAGGGACACGCAGGCACGGCCTGGCCGCCGGGCGAGCGGATCGGATACCACAAACTCGGAGAGCAGGTCGTCCAGCCATGGTGCTTGAACAGGAGATCCCGGCATTTGCCACCTGGATCGGTCCGGCGATCCTGTGGTTCCTCTTCTCGGCGTCGCTGCTCGCAGTGGCCGCCGCTGCGGTGACGTGGCTGGTGCAGTCCGTTCTCTATGGACCACTGACCGCTGGCGATCGCGTCTACCGTGGCACGCTGTCTGGGCTGGGCGACTTCTTCTCGCTCTCTCCCCGCCGCGTCTGGGCTTTGGCTCGGCTGGCGATTCAGGAGGCGGTCCGCAGAAACGTGCTTGTCGTCCTAGCCTTGTTTGCTGGGATTGTGCTGTTCGCGGGATGGTTTCTCGATCCCGAGAGCGTGAACCCCGGAAGGCTCTACCTGGGCTTCATTCTTGGGGCGACGAACCTGCTGGCCTCGCTGGTCGTGCTCGTGCTCGCCGTGTTTAGCCTGCCGGCAGATGTGAAGGCCAAGTCGATTCAGACGGTGACCACCAAGCCGGTGCGGCCAGCTGAGATCGTGGCTGGTCGCATGCTGGGATTTGCAGCGGTTGGGACAGCCATCCTGTTGGTGATGGGCGTTGCTGGCTGGGCGTTTGTGCTGCGGAGTGTCGACCACGGTCATGTCACTGAGATCGCGGACCTAATCGAGATCCGTGGTGAAGACGGCGTGCTGACTGGCTACGAGGGACGTACGAGCCTTGACCGTGGGCATCGGCATCGATTTACGCTCGACGCCGACGGTGTGGGCTACACCGAGTTTGAGCAGGGACACCGCCACGCGGTCACGATGACCGAAAATGGCACCAAGGTGGTAATCAGTTCTCCCGAAGGCATGCTCGAAGCTCGTCGCCCGTTGCGGGGCCAGTTGCGGTTTCTCGACCGCGAAGGGAAGCCGAGTGCGAAGGGTATTAACGTCGGTGCGGAGTGGAGCTACCGCGAGTTTATCGAGGGTGGCACGCTTGCCGCTGCAGTCTGGACATTCTCGGGGATTACCGAAGAGCGGTTCCCCGACGGACTGCCGCTTGAGATGCTGATTCGTGTCTTCCGGACCTACAAAGGTGAGATTGAGAAAGGCATTGCTGGCAGCGTGCGGATTCGCAACCCACAGACGCTGAAGCAGTCCGACCCCTTCTACTTCACGGCGAAGGAGTTCACGATCGACTCGCTGCTGATCCCGACGGTGGTCAACACGACAACCGTTGACGGTGGCACGAGCCAGATCAGTCTCTACGACGACCTCGTCCAGGATGGCCAGGTTGAGATTGTTTTGCAGTGTCTTGAGCCTGCTCAGTACTACGGTGTCGCGCAGGCGGATTTCTACATGAGGGCCGGCTCGGGCTCCTTTGCGTGGAACTACGCCAAGTGTTGCTTTGGCATCTGGCTGACGATGCTCGTGGTGACCGCGATGGGTGTTGGGTTGAGCACCTTCCTCGCCGGACCGATCGCCCTGTTGGCGTCGCTGATGGTGATCCTGATTGGCCAGTTCCGCGAGTTTGTCGAACGGCTCTTCGCGAGCCAGATCACGGGTGATGCCACGATTGCCCCCGGTGGTGGTCCGATCGAGTCGCTCTACCGCATCGCCACGCAGATGAGCATCACGGTCGATCTCGAGCAGACGCCAGTCGTTGCGGCGATGAAGACCCTCGACACGTTCTTGCTGGCACCAATGCGGCTTGGGGCAGGGCTGTTCCCGTCATTGTCGAATCTCGATACCAGTAACTTCGTCGCGAGTGGCTTCGATATTCCAGCCGACCTTGTTGCGGAACAGGCCGTACAGACCGCCGGGTATGTCCTCGTGATGTTCGTGCTTGGTGCGTTCTTCCTCAGGTCGAGAGAGGTGGCTTCGTCATGAGCAGTGAACCGACTGGTGCAACTGGCCCTGTGGCTTCTGACCGAGAAGGTCGATGGCTTGGCCTTCGGCCTGTCACCCTCGTGATGCTTGTCGCGATCGGTGTGTTGCTGATTCCTTTATCCGTGCTCAGCCAGCCGGCAGACTCGATTAGCCCTGGTGGAGTGCTCGCGCAGATGCGAGCCGAAGAAGGCCTCTCGCAGGCCAACCTGGGTGAAATCGATCCCACCAGCGAAACCATGCGGCTGGCGACCCTTGGCTTGAAGAATGTGGCGGTGACGCTGCTCTGGGATCGGGCTAACCACTACAAGAAGGTTGAGGACTGGACGAATCTCTCTGCGACCTTGGAGCAGATGACGAAACTGCAGCCCAACTTCTACTCGGTCTGGGACTTTCAGGCGCACAACCTTTCCTACAACATTTCGGTTGAGTTCGACGACTACCACGACCGCTATGCCTGGGTCATCAAGGGCATCGAGTTCTTGCGAGACGGGATTTTCCTGAACACGCGAGAGCCCCGGTTGCTCGGTCGGATGGGCTGGTTCATCGGCCAGAAGATTGGCAAGGCGGACGAGAAGTTGCAGTACCGTCGCCTGTTCAAGCAGGACGAGGACTTTCACGAACGTGATCGTCCTGGCCGCACACTGCCTGAGCGTGACAACTGGCTCGTGGGGCGTGAGAAGTACATCGCTGGCCAGGAGTTGGTCGACTCCGGTGCGCCTCTGAAGACGACCCCGCTGATCTATCACAGCGAGCCAATGATGACGGCGATTAACTATGCCCGAGCCCTTCAGGACGAAGGTGTATTTGGAGAGCAGGGCCGCAATGCCTGGACGCTCGCGGGTGATGAAATGCGGCGGTACTCCGTTCGTGACATTCCCACAAGTTGGGACCTGCCAATCCGTCTCGGTCTTGAAGAGGAGATGCGGGAACAGGCGGAGCGTCTTGAGGAACAGCTTGAAGAAATGATGCCGGGCAGCTTTAAGGCTCTTGGCAAACGTCTTCGAGATGAACTGCCCGAGGAAGAGCGGGTGGCCCTCGAGACATCGATCACGTTGCGGACGGATGAGCAGCAGCGGCTCGGCTTCGAAGCAGAGCAGAAGACGCAGGTCAACTGGCCAATGGTGGCTCGTGAGGCTCCTGCCGACATTCGCGATGAGGCGATTCGTTTGGCTCGTGACTTCCAGGAAGCCTTTGAGACGGCTCAGATCATTCGTCGCTATCGCGACATCGTGAACTTTGACTACTGGAGAGCCTCATGCGAGGCCGGCATCACCGAAGACCTGCTAGTGGCGCGGGAAGCCACCTGGCGAGCTCAGCAGGACTTCGAGAACGCGCGACTGCAGCCGGCGAAGGAAGCCTTCGAAGAGGCGTTTGCTGCCTGGCGGCGTGTGCTTGATGAGTATGAGGTGCTGAGAAACGATGACCTGACGGTGGATGACATCAAGGAAGTCGTGGGCCGCTACCGCCAGGTTCTTGATCAGCTCGACGAAACCTTCCCCAGTCCGTTCATCCTTCAGGATGTGCTTGATTATTGAGGCATCGACTGGATCAGGCTCAGCCAACAGATTGGTGCCCGCTTCGGTTTGACTAATAAACCGGGCCTGACTAATGCCGTGGCTGGGCTTCACTGCGACCCTGGCTTCGTTACGCGAGAAGCTCATTCGTATGTCGGTTTAGTTTGCTGACCGGCGGATGAGCAACCGGTCGATCCGTCGACCGTCCATGTCGACGACCTCGATGGAGTGGCCACGCCAGGTCATCGTGTCGCCAACAGCCGGAATACGCTCGAGCAGGGATAGAACAAGGCCTGCGACCGTCGAGTAGTCGCGAGACTCGCCGTCCGTCTTGATGCCGAGTCGCTCGCCAAAGTCGTCAAACGACATCCCGCCATCGACGAGCCACGAGCCGTCGTCGCGTTGAACGAGCTCTTGAGAGCCCTCCTCCTGATGCTCGTCGTGAATATCACCGACGAGTTCTTCCAGGATGTCCTCAAGGGTGACAAGGCCTTCCGTGCCGCCGTATTCGTCGAGCACAATCGCGAGCTGGTTGCGTTCTTTCTGGAAGAGTTCGAGCAGCCTATCGAGCGTCATCGATTCTGGCACAAAGAGTGGCCGGTGAAGCAGTTTCCGAAGCTCGATGGGCCAGCCCATCCAGTTCTGGCGGAGCACATCTTTGATCGAAAGGTAGCCCAGGATCTGGTCTAGGGACCCATCGTAGACCGGCAGCCGTGAGTAGCCTGCCATGGCGATGGCGCCGAGTACCTGCTCGGACGGCGTGGCAATGTCGAGGGCATCGATGTCGATGCGGGGCCGCATGATGTCGCGAACGGTGCGTTCACCAAGTCGCAACGCCTCAATGGCCACGGCCTGTTCAACTGCTTCGAGGACGCCTTCTGCGCGTCCTGTTTCAAGCAGATGCTCGATATCATCAACCGACACACTCGGGCCCTGCTGGCGGTGAGCCCGCAGGAGAAACAGCACCGTCGAGGTTGAGATGCCCATCAGCCAGACCAACGGCTTGGCCACCGTGGCGACGCCCATCATCACCGGCGCCACGATCCGAGCGATCGGCTCAGCGCTTCGCAGAGCGAGTCGCTTCGGCACAAGTTCTCCAAGCACCAGCGTGAAGTAGGAGAGCAGGCCGACAAAGGCAGTGAGCGCCACGGTGTCGGCCACGGCTGCAATGCGAGCTGGAGCCGCATCGCGGATCCAGTTGGCCAGCTCACTGACCACGCGATCACCGCCGTAGGCTGCCGCCAGCGTGCCGACGAGCGTGATGCCGATTTGGACTGTTGGCAGGAAGCGGTCGGGCGAGGCGGCGAGTTCCAAGGCTTTCGCCGCCGCAGAGTCACCCTCGTCGGCTAGTTGACGAAGACGCCCGCGGCGACTGGCCACGATGGCCATCTCAGCTCCGGAGAAGAAGCCGTTGGCGAGAATCAGACCGAGGATGATGAACAGTTCGGGAAACATGGCGGCAAGGATGGGCTCACGCCGAGGCGTTGGAGGGACTGTCGGCTCCCGGAGAGCCAATGGAATCGCGTCGAATCACCGAAAGGTTGTCGCGGTGGATCACCTCTTCGTAGGGAGAAGTGCCAAGCACGTCGCGGATCTGCTCAGCCTTGAGCCCTGCGATGCGACGGACTTCTTCGGCAGTGTAGTTGACGAGGCCTCGGGCGAATGGCTCGTGCTGTGTGGCGGAATTCGGGTCGATCGTGGCCAGGCGAACGAGATCGCCCGCGGCAAAGGACCCTTCAACGCCGCAGATACCGGCAGCGAGTAGGCTCGAGCCTCGCTCGACGATCGCCTCGCGAGCACCTGCGTCGACGACCACGGTGCCACGGCAATCGGCGGACCAGCCAAGCCAGCGTTTCCAGGCAGGCATGGCGTCGCCGCGAGTCGTAAATAGCGTGCCGACGTTTTCCCCGTTGAAGATGCGAGAGAGCACATCGTCCTGTCGTCCCGACGCGATCACGCAGCTGCCACCCGCTTCGGTGACCATGCGTGCAGCCGCGATTTTGCTTGCCATGCCCCCCTTGGAGAGGCCACCGAGACGGTCGTGTGCCAACGCTTCGACCCGTTCGTCGATGCCGTCGACATGTGGAATCAGCTGGACTCCTGGGTCTGTAGGTGGTCGGTCGTAGAGGCCCTCCACATCCGACAGCAGCACCAGCAGTTCGGCAGGGAGCAGGGTGGCGACCTGAGCTGCGAGATGGTCATTGTCGCCAAAGCTCGTTCGCAGTTCTTCCACGCTGACGGTGTCGTTCTCGTTCACGATCGGCACCGCCTCATGGCTGAGAATCGCTCGCAGCGTGTTGCGGATGTTGAGGTAGCGGCGGCGATCGTGGAGGTCATCGGCGACAAGCAGCACCTGAGCGGCATGCCGACTGTGTTCCCGCAAGGCTCGTTCATACGACTCCACCAGCGAGCTCTGCCCGATAGCTGCCACCGCTTGGAGGTCGGCGAGTTCCCGCGGTCGTGCTGTGAGGCCAAGCCGCCCCATGCCGGCAGCCACCGCACCTGAGGAGACCAGCACAATCTGTCGGCCAGTGGCAAGGATCTGGTCAATCTGGCGGCTGAGAGACGCGATTCGCTGCTTATCAAGAAGACCGTCTGGGCGTGTGAGCACACGCGTGCCGACTTTGACGACGACGATTCTGGAGCGGCTGGCGATCTGCTCGCGGACGGCAACGGGCATTGTGGACGGGGAGATGCGGCGACAGGCGGAAACCCCTCCGCCACTACCTCGTATCCTACAGCCAGAGAGTGGTCTCCGCCCACCGCAGGCCTGTGAAACGGCCGGCTCATGGAGTTTTTAGAACCACACGTGTAGACTCCGGCGGCTCAGTGAGTCCGGCTATGTGGGATGCCGTCTTGCGTTGAGTCGGCGGTCATCACGACGCCGTTTGTGCCCTTCTCTCCGCAGCGATGAGCGAACTCAAGCACGAATGTGGCGTCGTGGCCATCTGCCATCTCCCTGGAGGTGAAACCAGCCCGCTGGCACCGTCCCAGGGGCCTGGTGAAGTCTCACGGCTCGTGCCCCGCATGCTGCTGGATATCCAGAATCGCGGCCAGCTCTCCGCCGGCATGACCGTCTGGAATCCCCACCGCAACCAGCTCTTGGCGACCTACAAGGAGCTTGGCAGCGTCAGCGAAGTGTTTCGTATGAGCCATCGCGGCAAGTACGAAAGCCTGATGGAGCAGCACCTTGGGCCGGCGGCCATTGGCCATGTCCGCTACGCCACGTGTGGTGCTGAAGATCGCGGCTATGCACAGCCTTTGGAGCGGCCGCATATCCAGATGCGGAAGTGGTTTTCGTTCTGCTTTAACGGTCAGTTGGCTAACTACGCGACCCTTCGCGATGAAGTGCTGGCGGGTACCGACAACCACCTCGTCCGTGACAACGACACTGAGGTGCTGATGCACCTGCTGGGGATGGCCCTCTCTGGTGAGGGAAACCCCGGGCTTGTCGACGTGCTGCGAGGGATTGCTGGCCGTCTCGACGGTGCCTGGAATCTGACCATGCTCGATGCCTGTGGGCGACTTCTGGTTGCCCGCGATCCGCTCGGGCTGCGGCCGATGGAGATCGCCCAGGAAGGTCAGCTTGTGGCTGCCGCGAGCGAGAGTGTCGCCCTCTTGAATCTGGGCTTTGCTCCCGAGTCGATCCACTCCCTGGAGCCAGGCACCGCGTTGCTTGTCGATGGCGATCAGGTGCGGATTGAACGGTTTGCAGAGAGCACCAAACGAGCGCACTGCTTCTTTGAGTGGGTCTACTTCGCCAACGTGGCCAGCACGATGGATGAGCGAAGCGTCTATCTCAGTCGCAAGCGGCTCGGTGAGGAGCTTGCTCGGCTGGAAACAACGCCGATCGATGCTGACACGGTCGTCGTGCCCGTGCCAGACACCAGCAAGGCGGCCGCCGATGCAATGGCGTATCGCCTGTCGATCCCATCGGTCGAAGGGCTGATTCGCAATCGCTATACAGGACGGACCTTTATCGACGGCGCATCGAGCCGCCGACAGAAGGCGGAGAGCAAGTACACGCCGCTACGTGAAGTGCTCGAGGGGAAGCGGGTGATCCTGGTCGAAGACTCGATTGTCCGTAGCACGACGATGAAGGTGCTGCTGGGGCGGATGCGGTCGCTCGGTAAGGCGCGGGAGATTCATGTCCGTATCGCTTGTCCACCGATCATCGCTCCCTGCTTCTATGGGATCGACATGTCGACGATCGACGAGCTGTTTGCACCGAAGTTTCTGGAGAACGGACTGCTCACAGACGAGTCACAAAAGAAAATGGCCGAGGTGCTCGGGGCGGACTCGCTACGGTATCTGCCAGTCGAGTCAGTGTCTCGATCGATCGATCTCGATGCCTCATGGCTCTGCCAGGCCTGTATCAGCGGCGTGTATCCAACGCCTGCTGGCGAGAGGCTCTACCAGATCGCCTCAAGTGAATCGGTGGTCGCTGGTGGCGGCCGCACCTACGAATCTACGTCTGCCTCCGTGATTTCGTAACTCTTCGACGCTGGAGCAGAGCATGGGCTGCTTGGTCGCGTGCGGCGTGACCGCGAGAAGGGCAGCGGATCACGCAGAGTGATCTGGCTCGGACTCCGGAGCTGAGCCTGCCAACAACCGGATCCGTTCATACGACGTGATCGGTTGGCGGGCTGGCGGCTTCTGTTCGCTGCGGTCGAGCTCCGCACGCCAGACGGGCTTCTCGGCAAGCCTTGTTCGCCGTTCGAAGTGCGTGTGATAGTCCGTGTCGTGCTCGGCTGCCCGCTCCGCCACATCTCGAGGAGGCAGGAAGAGTCCTGTGCTGGCAGCTGCATCCATTGCCTCGTGGAAGTACTCCTCCACGTCCGTCCAGACGTGGACGGTGCCATCAGCTCGTAAGATGCGAGCTGCCTGCTCAAAGAAAGGCTCGCACAGCACGCGTCGCTTGCGGTGTCGCGCTTTCCACCAAGGATCTGGAAAGTAGACGTGGACTGCCTGCACGCACTGGTCTGCAACCAGGCTGCGAATCATCAGCGTGGCATCACCGGAAACCACGCGAGCGTTTTCACAGTTGCGGCGAACACAGCGAGCTGCCGTCATGTGGGCGTAGCCCGGGGCGAGTTCAACGCCAAGAAAGTTGCGGTCTGGATGAGCGGCAGCTGCACTTGCCAAAAACAGCCCTTTGCCGCACCCCACCTCGAGCTCAATCGGAGCGGCTGACGCAAAGAGACTGGCTGGATCAAGCGGCGTTGGGAGCCAGGCCGGCTCGTCGATGCTCGGCTGATCGGCGGGAAAAAGATCGGCGAGAGCGCAGAGATGCTCAGACACATCTCCACGAACCGCACGTTTTTTGGGACCACGGCCGGGCATGCGGTCCTCAGGAAGGGCCGGTGCTCGGCTGCTGGTTGCCAGCCGTAGGCAGGCTCTCGACGGGCAGAGGCACGCCTTTGATCTTGCCGTCAACGACAAGTGAATCCCGCACGAGTCCCTGGAAGCGGCAGACAATCATCGCCTTGGGACGCACACGAATCCTCTCGACAGCGATCACAAGGCGGTCACCTGGCACCACAGGTTCGCGGAAGCGGACCTCTTCAAGTCCACCAAAGCCGATTACTTCAGCTTCGAGCAGGTTGTGCTTTGAGGCAAAGTAGCTTGAAAGCTGCGCGGCGGCTTCGCACATCAACACTCCCGGCATCAGGGGCATTGATGGGAAGTGGCCTCGTGCCCAAAACTCATCAGACGACACATCCTTGTAGCCGACGCAGACTCCACGAGGCACATCTTCGTGCACGATGGCCGTGAGCTGTTCCATCTCAAACCGCTGCATGTTCCAGCGGCGGATTTCATCAATGTCAGCGAGCGACGTCTCGAGGTCGTACTCGTTCGGCTGGATGATCAGGTCTCGGGGAGGCACGACGCGGGCTCCACTCTCTCTTGGGTACCCGCGACGAGCGACGCACGGGAAACGCGGCGAATAAAAAACGGAAGGGCAGCGAAGCCTCGCTGCACCTTCCGTCATCGGCAGATGGCGTCTCAGGTCTTGACGTGACGTCGCTTCTGCTTGCGTGCCTTACTGTTCGCTGGACGGGCACCGTGATTTGCCTTCTTCAGGCCGCGATGTGGCTTTGCCATGACTCTGCATGTCTCCAATAAATGAGGTCGGACCGCTGATCGGGTCACAAAGCCCGAAAAACTGTTCCGAGCATGTCGAGGGTACCAACTCTCTTCATCGCAGGGAAGCGACCACAGCGGGCCTCGCTCTGCATGAAATCTTGCACAAAAGACACCGGAAAAGGCGGCAGATGGCTCTTATCCCTCTGCCGAGTGTCTCCGCTGATGCATCTGCTCGGCTGCGTCTGCCTCGCGAAAGGCTGAACGGATCACATCGACAAAACTGGCAAGGAGGAATCCGCCGATTCCGCCGATCACGGCAGATGAAATGCCACCCAGAACCGCTCCTGGCAGTGAACTGCCTACAAATACCAGCAGGCAAAAGGTGCCGATCAGCCCACCGATGAGGCCCCCGATGCCCGCTGAGACAGGAACCAGTCGGCCGAGGCTTTCACCTCGTTCGAGAAGTGTGGGGGGCTGTCGCTCCGGAATCGTGACCAGGCCGGTTGGGCGATCGCTTCGTTCGCGGTCGGTGGCATCGCGGATGCTGGTGCCGATGGCGTTGCCGGCCACATGAGCGGCAAGGCAGGCGACTCCCACCACCACAGCGAGTGTGCCGGCGATCCCAAACCAGCTCACGGCCGCGACCGTGACACCGACCACGACGGTGATCCAGGAGAACGTGCGAAGATTCATCGGAAGCAGGAGCAGCTGTGGGTAAAAACAGGACTGCTTTAGTGTAGATGGCAGCGGCTTGAAAAGGGACCGCTAGTATTCGCCATCGATCGCTTGTTCGCCGTAGATCGGCAGCAGCCTGTAGTAGACCTCGAGCGTGAGCACTGCCAGGGCCGTGTGGGCAAGCCGACCACCGGGAGCGGAATCTGGATCTGCGAAGAACCAGCTCCCGGTTTCGTGGCCATGCGCAGCCTGCTGGCGAATGATCTGGTCTCGATTGGTGGCATTCCACCGTGGCCAGACCGGGTGGTCGGCCTGCATCAGCACCTGGGCCAGATAAAAGTTCTCGTAGATCGCATTGGGGTCGGGGCCGCGAGCGGCGAGCTGAGTCATGCCCCGCACCAGTGGCTCATCCTCGGTAGTCCAGCCGGTGTACATGCGGGCGAGCAGGCCCACGGCCGACGTGGAGGGTTTGGCTGCGGGGGTTCGGTAGCCATAGGCAGCACCCCCCTGAGTCTGCACTCGGTCGAGGAAGCGTTGTACGCCGTCGAGTGTTGGGGATCTCACTGGGATGCCGGCCATGGCAGCGCTCTTGAGAGAGACCACCTGCCAGCCGGTGACGGTCGTGTCGCCCGCTTGCCCGGGAAGGTATCGCCAGCCGCCACCATGCAGATCTTGGCTGGTCTCGGTGAACCGAACGGTTTCCTTCAGGAGGGGCTCAAGGAAGTCGTCGTTGGTCATCCCGTAGGCCTCGGCCATCGCCAGGAGGGCGATCCCATGGGCATACATCGAGCCTTCGCAGAGGTCTCCTCCGCGTTCTGTCGGCCGGATGCTGGTGGCAAGGAAGTAGAGGCCGCGGGAGACGGTGGCCTGGTGTGGGCCATCGAGGTGGGTGCTTCCAGAGCCGAGAAAGGGGAGAAGTGCCAGGGCAGTCGGGCCGATCGAGCCTGTGATCGAGCCGGGGTTGCGGCAGCCGCCACGGCAGCGGGAGTTGGCCAGGTCACACCGCCAGCTGCCGTCGGGGCCCTGATGAGCAGCGAGCCAGTCAAGGCCACGGGTGACAGCCTCTTCGCTGGCGGCCGAGCCCCCGTGCTGACGCAACGCGTCACGTTTGGCAGTGCCATTCCGGTTCGCGAACGGCACGCCCTGAACCCCTCCGGACACCCCACCACGTCGCGGCTGCGTCGGCCGAGGTGGGCGTGCTGAAGGCTGAGCTGTTGAGACAGCAGTGATCGGTACACCAGTGTCTGTCGCGGCTGCTGCGAGAGGCTCATCGTCAGCTGAACGGAGTGCCTGATGGCTTCCGTCACTGGACGGCTGCACCACGATCATCTCCGCCGGATCGTTGGGCTCAGCGAGTGGTTCTTCGTCAGCCTGTTCGTCTGACTCCGCGGTTGCTTCAAGGGGAGCGTCGGCTGCCTCGGCAGGCTCATCGGCAACGGTGTCATCGTTTGGCTCGGCAGTCCCGGGTGTGCTGGCATCCTTGGCGGCGACCTGAAACGCGGCTTCGAGTTGTGGAGCGTCGCCAGAGAAGCCGAGCACAAGCGGCCTCAGCCGTGAAGAGGCGGGCGGCTGGACTGCGAGCACCGCGAGCAGCATTGCCAGGATGAGGTGGCCGATCAGGCTCACATACCCCGAGCGCACAGACGTGCTCTGGACCACGCGTTCGAGTCGGTGGCCGACGTTGAGCGTGGGAACCTCGGCAACACGGCCGCCAACGGCATGCTGCGGGCGATCGCGAGATGTGCGGTCGTTAGCTGGCATCCGAAGGCTCACGAGGAACAAAGCCGCATCACGGGAGACGCTACTGCCGAGGGACTGGGAGGTTTGCGGGAAGACTGCGGCCTTGTGGAGAGGCTAGCAGCCGGACAAACCGTCATGCCACCGGCCGGTTACCGCGGGACACCATGGGAGTATCGGCGGTCTTGTCACTCGGCTCGATCGGGCGGGCCGGTCATGCCGATCATCGCGATTGCCCGGCAGAGAGGAGGAACTTGCGTGAGAACTATTCCTCAAACTCCGTCGAGACGCTTTCCTGGCCGTAGATCGGCAGGTGACGGTAGTAGACCTCGAGGATCATGGTTGCGAGCGACGTGCAGTAGAGCCTGCCTGCGACCTCAGGCGCGTGTCCCTTCCCGAAGCCCTCAAACCAGCTTCCGGTTTCATGACCAGAAGTTTCCTGAGCGCTGATGAGCTGGTCCCGCATTTGTGCATTCCACGCATCCCAGCGATCGTCTTCCATGTGGTGTAGGACCTGCGTCGCGTAGTAGTCGTAGTACAAGTCGCCCGACGGACCGGCTTTGCTCAGCCTGTCTATGCCTGCTTGCAGGCTCGGGTGATCCTTCTTCCAGCCGAGATACATCCGGCACAGCAGCCCCACCGCCGACGTGCTCAGCTTGTTGCCGGGGTCAGCGTAGCCGTAAGCGGCTCCGTCTTCCGACTGGACGGAGTCGAGGAACAGTTCGGCTTTCTTCACCGTGATCGGTGAAACCTGAAGGTTTGCCATGTAGCCGCTCTTCAACGCCATCAGCTGCCAGCCAACGACCGAGGTGTCACCGGGCTGTCGGGGGGTGTATCGCCAGCCACCGCCGACAGGATCCTGGGCCTCCATGATGTAGTTCAAGGCAAGCTGAGCTGGGCCTGCAAGCCGTGGGTCTTGGGTCATTGCGTAGGCCTCGCACAAGACGATGCCCACGAGACCCTGGGTATAGAGCGAGCCACCCTGCGTGTAGGCCTTCCCTTTTCCCTGAACGGTGACCGACGCAAGGTAGTTCAGCCCGGCTTCGACCTGCAGCTGGTATGGACCTTCACGGTGGGTGTACCCACGACCCAGAAATGGCAGCAGGGCCAGAGCTGTGGCGGCGCTGCGGTCGGCACGGGTGCCGCTGTGCGAGCATTGGCCTTGGCAGCTTGGGCACTGCGTGAGATCGAGTGTCCAGCCTCCGTCTGGAAGCTGATGGGCCAGCATCCACTTGAGGCCCGATTCAACAGCTTGTTCGCTCTGCTTGCTTCCGCCGCCGGCCTGAACAAGCCGATCTCGCTGGCCAGCGCTGCGGCCACCGAGGCCCCCTGCTTCCCCGCCGATCGCACCAATCTGCTGCAAGAAATCACTGGTGGGAGCCGCATCAAGGCTGAAGTCGGTCAACTCAACGTCGATGGGTGCCGCGTCGAGATCATCTGCCAGACTTTCGACTTTGACCTCGGTGATCTCCGTGACCGTCTCAGGGACGAGAACCGCTTCCGAGATATCGGGAATCTCAGGGTTTGGGTCGTCGGTAGGTACCGCCTCGAACTCTTCGACAAACTCCTCGATCTGCTCCGATGGCGTTGAGGTGATCAGTCGAGGCGGTTCTAGGCTCGGTGGATCTCTGACAATCAACGCGAGAGCCAGCAACACGACCACGTGCAGCAGGGTGCTCATGGCGAAGGCCGGCAGTCTTGAAACGGTATGGGGGGCGGTCAGGTCTCCGTCGGATTCCTCAGGGGAAGACGGTTGGGAATCCTGAGGAGGGGCTCCGGTCGGAGGAGCCGTGACCACGAGTTCGGCAGTTGCAGGGCCTGTCGCTTCAGCTGCGATCGGCTCGCCGCCGTTCTTGCCAGGCACTGGCGGCGGCATACCCGATGACGGCCGCGCCGTGACTGGGGCCTTCGCGGTTTGGGAAGATGACGTCTGTGAAGACCGCGGACGCGATCCGGGCACTGCACGCTCACGGACCTTTGGCCTTAACCCCGCCTTGCTTGGGGCCCCATCGCTTGAAGCTCCATTACCTGACCGATGTTTCGGCGAACCGAGCCGCTCGCGGCTGCCGTCGCGTGGAGCGGGATCTTGCCCGAGAGAACTGTCGGCTGGATTTGCGGAGATATCGCTGGCCATGGCTTACATGCTCGCTTTCGGGCAATCCTCGCCCCTAAAAATACCGCAGAGCGGCATTCCCCTGTACGCAATACTACCATTCCGCACCCCTGCCGCTGCCACCACCCGCTGTCGGGGGCCTGTTCTGGCTGGGGGGCGTGGAGCAGCGGCTTCAGACCGCGTCGTCAGGGCGTCTGGCGGAGGGGCACGCTTTGAGGTACGCTCTTGAGGCTCTGGCGAGTCCAGACCTCAACCCCCGAAACGCAACCCCTCGTGTGATCTCGTTTTATGGCTAAGGGAAAGAAAAAGCTCGAAGTCGTGCACCTCGTTTGTGAGGAAACTGGCGACTACAACTACACACTCCGGCGGAAGACGGGCGGTGAGAAACTGCGTCTGAAGAAGTTCAGCCCGCGGCTGCGGCGGCATACGCTGCATGTTGAGAAGAAAAAGTAGTTCTTCTCAGTAGTTCTTCTCAACGGTTGTGGGCGATCAGCCCACCTGCTCCAGGACAGCGTTGAGTTCGCTGAGCCACACACTCATGGGTTCCCGAAACGCGGGCGCCTGGAGTATGACGTCTGCAGCTGCCCGGAGTTTCCGCGGAACGCCGCTGCCTTGACCCCCTGGGTTGTCGGCGAGCAGGAGCACCCGGCATTCGGGGTATGCGTGCCGACCACGACTCCCCTGGCGCGTTTTTTTGCGGGGTAGGAAACGGCCTTGTCCGGGATAGATGACGAGGTCGACTTCTGCCGTTTGGTCGTCAGGCACGCGAGTTTCCGCGTGTGGGCCGAGCATTTCGGCAATGCCGCGTCCCAGAGCCGTCTGCTCAAGATCGGGCGGGAACCTCCAGCGGAGGCTCTCCAGGTTCCTGGTGACGAGGCCCTGGCGGCACTGCGACAGCCGACCCTTACGAAGGAAGTACTGGACATTTGGGCCATCTCGCCAGCGAGGCGTGGCCGTTGGGTCCGTCGGATGCCAGACATGCAGTGAACATGTGCTGTCGAGCACGGTCTCGAGTCGGACGCCGACTGCACGGAGTCGCAGCGAGATGTCGTCATCCTCCTGGCCCCAGCCGACAAACCGTTCGTCGAAGCCGTTGATGCGTTCGAAGTCGTGGCGATGAATACCGATGTTGTTGCCGACGAGTCTGGGCTTGGTGGAGTGGCCAATCAGTGAGTACCACCGCCACTTGCGGAGTTTGCGACGCAGGGCAGCCTGTTCTGTCGAGGTGAGCATCTGGCCAATCGCTGCGGCGTCGAGGGCGGTTGGATCGACTCCCTGGCTTTGAGACTCGGTCAGCCGGCCGCAGTCGCCTCCTGTGGCAACGCCTTGTTGGCATCGCTCCAGATGAACGGCGACGTGATCTCGCGGCAGCATGCAGTCGCCGTCGAGAAACAGAAATCGCTGGCCGTGTGCAATGCGGACCCCGTCGTTGCGGACCCGTGCCAGCCGAAAGCCGTCGTGAGGACGAGAGGTGAACGCGAGCCGATAGGAAGCCTTGGCAGCCCGCTGGGCAACAAGCCGCTCAGTCTCGTCGGTGGACCCGTCATCCGTAATCACGACTTCGAAGCGGCCCTCGACGCCGATCTGTCGTTCGATGGAGTCGAGAACAAGTCCGAGGTGCCGAGGTTTCATGAACGTGTTCACGATCAGTGAGATCTCGGGAGCCTGGGATCGGGAAGACATGCGGCGTGAGTCCTCGTGCCAACAGTGGGCTTTTACGAGTGAGCGGGCGGAAGGGGAGAGACCGCGTCGCGGATCAGTGCTTCCAGTTGAGGCTCACCCTCGAGTATGTCGATGGCGATTTCCACGGCGACCACAGGCGTGTCGTGCAACGACATCTGCTGGATTTTGACGAGGTCTTTGACGGTGGTCACGATCAGTTCTGCAGATGTTTGCTTTGCAGCCTGGCCGATCTGCTCCCGGTCACGCTGTGGATATGGGTGGTGGTCAGGGTAGATCAGTTCGGCGACCACCTCGCCGCCCGCCGCTTCGACTGTGCGACGAAATGCTGCGGGATTACCGATGCCAGAAGCGATTGCCACGCGTCGGCTTGCCAGATCCGTTAGCGGGCGTGTGCTGCTGTCGGCGCACCTCAGACCGCGGGCGGTGTGAGACGCTTCCGCCCAGACGAGCGGCCGGCCAGCAGTGATCTGCTGCACATGTTCGCGAATGGTTGCTCGGCGCGAGTGGTCGACGGAGGTTGCGCGAGTCAGGATGCAGCCGCCCGCCCGCCGGAGGCCGGCGACTGGTTCCCGCAGCAAGCCACGTGGAAAGAGGTGTCCGCAGCCGAACGGGTCGGTGGCATCAATGGCGATCAGGTCGAGGGCACGGCGAAGTCGGCGATGCTGGAAGCCATCGTCAAGAACGGCCACCCGGGCCTTGTGCTTTTCGATAGCGGTCCGCACGCCGGCGGCCCGATCACGATTGGCAACATGCGGGATGCCTGGCAGAAGCATGGCAAGCTCGGCGGCTTCGTCGCTGGTTGTTTCAGTGGAGGCTGCATAACCGCGGCTGATGATGGCAGGCGTGGCATGCATGCCTGTCAGAAGCCGTGCCAGCCAGGCCACGAGAGGTGTCTTGCCCGTGCCACCGAGGGTGAGGTTGCCGATGCAGATCACCGGCACGTCAGCCTCCTCGGAAGGGAGCCAGCCAACGTCATAGAGCCGATTGCGAGCGGCCACGGCCGCTCCGTAGGGGAGTGCGCAGGCAGCCAAAAGTCCTCGCAGAAGCGATGGAGTGAGGCCACGCTGTGAGCCATCCACAAGGGCACGAAAAGTGGCGGCATCTGGAAGATGTGGCATGAATTGACTCGGCACGCGGAGCCCAGCGGGGGTGCGGGCGTTCGAAAACGCTACGTGGCAGGCCCCGAAGGCGTCAAACGCCTTGGCAGGAGGTCTGAGGCGGCAAACGCCGATATACTTCACCGGTGGGGTCGGTCTCTGCGGGCCTGCCGCATGGCATGGAGGATCGACCAGTGGCGACGGCAACAGAGAAACACGAAGGTCCACTCGCAGTGCCAGTCTGGCGCGAGGACGAAGAACGTGTTTCCAAATCAGAGCGGTATCTGGCAAAGCGGCTGAAAGCCGCAGCGGCAGATCATCGTAGCGTCGCCTGGAGCACGTTCCTCGTCGGAAGTGGCATCGGCCTGCTTGGCTGGCTCTTTGTCGGAGTGATTGCCGAGCACTGGCTGGTCCCTGGCGGCTTGCCAGCGTGGGCGCGAGCCGGCTGGCTGGTGGCCGCAATCGCTGGGCTGATGGCAGCGGCTGGGAAGTGGCTGCTGCCGTTGCTGCGGTACCGGATCAATCTGGTGTACGCCGCTCGTACCATCGAACAAGGCCACCCCGATCTTCACAACGATCTCGTCAACACGGTCTTGCTCCAGGGACATTCCGAGGGGATCCCCGAAACCGTCACCCACTCCCTGCGGCGACGAACAGCGCGTGGCCTTGCCCGTCAGCCAGGTGATCTCGTCGCGGATCGTTCGCAGCTGTTGATGATGGTGTATGTGCTGGCGGCGCTGGTGGTGTTTGCCTGCCTCTACCAGATCGTTTCACCCAAGAACCTCTTTGTCTCAGCCGCCAGACTCGCGGCTCCATGGTCGCGAATCATGCCTCCAACTCGAGTGCAGATTGCGCCGCCGGAGTTTGCCTGGCGGGTGCCGCCGAGAGAGGGGCGTGGGGATGACGTGATGCGACGACCGCTCACGGTGCAGCGAGGTGAGGTCACGCTCCATCGTGGTCGGCAGCTGATCGTCAGTGCGACGATTCGTGGCCGACGTCGGGGAGAGCAGCCACAGGTAACGATCGTGCCTTTAGGCGAGAACGGTCGGCCTGACATAGCTTCTTCCTGGACTGTGGACATGGTTCGCCGCGGGGCAGGCGTCGATGGTGACGAGGTAGCGGACGGAGACGAGCCGACAGCCCGACGCGAGGTGTACGAGGTGGTGCTCCCCGGCGGTGATCGTGGGATGGACCGCTCGGTGACCTGTTCTGTCTCGGCTGGTGACGGCAAGACCGAGCCTGTACGGGTGGTGCTGATCGACGTGCCATCGCTGCTGGTCCGCGAGGTTCGCTACGAGTTTCCCGAGTACACGAAGCGACCGCCGGAAACGGTCGAGTGGCAGGGTGACCTGCGTGCTCTCGAGGGGACGCGGGCGACGCTGGTGGCCGAGGCGAGCCTGCCGTTGGCAAAAGCCTGGATCGACTTTGGCTGCGACGGCAAGCACGACTGGGAGTTCTCTGTGCCGCAGCACGATCTCGCGACAGCCCGGGCGAGTTTTCCTCTGAGACTCAACGAGACACGCAGCGGTCCCTGGTTTGACTCATATCAGCTGCAGATGCAGCTGGCATCTGCCGAGGCGGGCGACGTGCTCACTGAAGAGGTGCGGCATCGCATTGAAGTCATCGCAGACCTGTCGCCCGAAGTACGGATTGTGAAGCCGGCGGAGCAGCTTGTGCGGGTGCCGCCTGCAGCCCCGGCGGCTGTGCAGGTCGCAGCCCGAGATCCCGACTTCGCGATTTCCCGCGTTGGCTTGGAGTATCGCGTTGTGGCTGGAGATCAGCAGATCGCCGACGGCTTTGTGTGGCAGCCGGACATGGAGCATCAAGGGCCGCTCGCAGCCACGCTCGTGTTCACTCCCGCTGATCTCGGAGCAGGCGCTGGGCATCGCATTGCCTACCGTGCCGTGGTGGAAGACAACCGCGAGCCGAAACCGAACCGTGGCGTTTCGCACAGCGACGGTGAGCCGTGGCCTGAGTTTGAGATCGATGTCAAGGCGGAGCCTCAGCAGCAGCCACCGCCACCTGCCGACACACCTGATCCGGAAGCCTCTCAGGACCAGCAGCCAAACGAGCCTGGCAGTGAGGAGCCTGCAGACACCGAAGGCAGGCAACCACAGCAGGGCGAGGACCAGCCGGGCCAGCAGGACGGGCCACAGCAGGGCGAGAACAGCGGCGAGCAAAACGCTGGCAACCAGGAATCAGCAGCGGAGCAGCCAGAGGCTGGTGCTGAGGGACAGCAGGCGGAAGACGGCCAGCAAGGGGACGCAGGCGAGGGACAGCAGGGAACGTCTGGAGAGGGCAGCCAGTCGTCGCCAGGTGAGGGGGGCGAGGACGGTCAGGCCGGCGGAACTTCTGAGGGGCAGCCCAACGAAGGCCAGCAGGGCGAGAGTCAGCAGGGCGAAGGCACGGCCCCAGGTGACGGCACGGGCCAGGCCGACGGAGGCCAGTCAACAGAAGACGAGGGGGCGGGCAACAGCAGGCAGCGTCCCGGAGCGGAGGGAGACAACACGCAAGGAGCGGGGCGTCAGGGTGGTGATCGCGGCCAGGAGGAGCACAACGGAGACGGCCGCGGAGACGGAAACAACGCGGAATCGCAGCCTAACGAACCGATCGCGAGTGACGGCACCGAGGATGGTGAAGCGATGGAGCGAATCCTCGAGCATCGCCGCCAGGGCGAAGGACAGCAAGGCGAGGGTCAGCAGGGCGAAGGACAGCAGGGCGAAGGACAGCAGGGCGAAGGACAGCAGGGCGAAGGACAGCAGGG
>JADHNY010000114.1 GCA_016779265.1 Pirellulales bacterium
ACGGCGATATCGGCATACTGGCCCGGTGCGCGGGCGCCGACGATCGCCGCAGTGACCGCGGGATTCTCAAGCACCCAGGCGATCGCCACCGCTGCTGGCGTGGCCCCATGGGCTGCCCCCACTTCCCGCAAGACTTCGGCGACGGCCGTGCCATGGTCGAAGGCCGGGTCTTGGAAGAGCGGGTTCTTATGTTTCCGCCAGTCGTCTTCAGGCAGCGATTCCCGACGGTCCTTCGTCCAGGTTCCGGTCAGGAGTCCCGAGGCCATCGGTGAGTAGGCGATCACCCCGATGCCATGCTCGCGGGCATAGGGCAGGATCTCCGCCTCCACATCGCGGCGGAGCATTGAGTAGGGAGGCTGCAGCGACGTGATCGGGGCGATCGCGGTGGCCCGCTTCATCTGGGCAACACTGAAGTTGGAAACCCCGATCCAGCGAACCTTCCCCTCCTCTTGCAGCCGGGCCATCTCGGTCCAGCCCTCTTCCACATCCTCATCCGGCTCCGGCCAGTGCATCTGGTAGAGGTCGATCGTGTCGACTGCCAGTCGCCGCAGGCTCGCCTCGCATTCGCTGCGAATGCTCTCGGCCTTGAGTCGCTTGCCAACCGTCCGCGTCTCATCCCAGATGCGGCCACACTTGGTGAAAATCAACGGCCGCTCGGCCCGCCCGGCGAGGGCCCGGCCGACAACCTCTTCGGAGTGGCCAAGGCCATACACCGGCGCGGTGTCGATCCAGTTCACGCCCAGGTCGAGCGCCTCATGAATCGCCGCCACGCTCTGGCCGTCGTCTTGCGGCCCCCAGGCAAACGACCAGTCGCCCCCACCAATCGCCCAGGCTCCAAAGCCGACGGGTGTGATCTGAAGGTCGGAGTTGCCAAGCTGCTTGGTCTGCATGGGAGGAAGTCTCGCGAAACGGGAAGCGGGCGTTGAGGATCGGCCAGCACGACAGAATAGCAGCCCTTTGGCTGATTCCGTCGGCTTGCATCACCGCATGATTCCGTCAGACTGTTTTTCGGCTCACGGAAGGGGTGTCGCGACTGCCATTCGTTGGCCCACGCTTCCCACAGCTGCACCATTCTCGAAAGGCATCCACGATGCGACTGCTGCTGACTTCTCTCCTGCTCACAGCATTTCTCCTCAGCGGAACGCCCGCCTTCGCCCAACCGCCCACAAAGAAGCCAAACATCCTGGTGATCTGGGGCGACGACATCGGCACCTGGAACATCAGCCACAACAACCGCGGCATGATGGGCTACCGCACGCCCAACATCGACCGGATTGCTCGCGAAGGCCTCTCCTTTACTGACTACTACGGTCAGCAGAGCTGCACCGCCGGCCGGGCCGCTTTCCTCGGTGGCAACGTGCCCGTCCGCACGGGCATGACGAAGGTGGGCCTGCCCGGAGCCAAAGAAGGCTGGCAGAAAACCGACGTGACAATCGCCACGGTGCTCAAGAGCCTCGGCTACTCCACCGGCCAGTTCGGCAAGAACCACCAGGGCGACCGCAACGAGCACCTGCCGACGATGCACGGCTTCGACGAATACTTCGGCAGCCTCTACCACCTCAATGCGTCGGAGGAGCCGGAGAACGAGGACTACCCAGGCGACATGCTGCTCGCCAACGGCAAGACCTTCCTGGAGACCTACGGTCCTCGCGGCGTGCTTCGCTGCACCGCCGACGGCAAGGGTGGCCAGACGATCGAAGATACCGGCCCGCTGACCAAGAAGCGGATGGAAACGATCGATGAGGAGACGCTCGCCGCCGCCAAGGATTTCATCGCCCGTCAGGTTGACGGAAGCGAGCCCTTCTTCTGCTGGTGGAACGCCACCCGAATGCACTTCCGCACCCATGTCAAAGACGACCATCGTGGCATCAGTGGCCAAGACGAATACTCCGACGGCATGGTTGAGCACGACATGCATGTGGGCGAGCTGCTGGCGATGCTCGACGAGCTTGGCATCGCCGACGACACGATCGTGATCTACTCCACCGACAACGGCCCGCACTACAACACGTGGCCCGACGCCGGCACCACGCCCTTCCGCAGCGAGAAGAACTCCAACTGGGAAGGTGCCTACCGCGTGCCAGCGTTTGTGCGGTGGCCGGGGCAGTTCCCCGCAGGCGAGACGCTCAACGGCATCGTGGCCCACGAAGACTGGCTGCCCACCCTCGCCGCCGCGGCTGGCGATGCAACGATCAAAGACAAACTCGCCACCGGCGTGGAGCTCAACGGCCGGACCTACCGCAACTACATCGACGGCGAAAACATGCTCGCCTACTTCAGGGGCGAGGCGGAAAACTCGCCACGCCAGAACTTCTTCTACGTCAACGACGATGGCCAGGTGGTGGCGATTCGTTACGACGACTGGAAGGTGGTGTTTCTGGAAAACCGCGGCCAAGCCTTTGGCGTCTGGCGGGAGCCCTTCACCTCCCTGCGGGTGCCGCTGCTGTTTAACCTGCGCCGCGACCCGTTTGAGAAGGCCCAGCACAACTCCAACACCTACGACGACTGGTTCCTCGATCGGCCCTACGTGCTCGTGCCGCTGCAGCAGATGGCGGCCCGCTTTCTGCTGACGATGAAAGAGTATCCACCGAGCCAGACACCCGGCTCCTTCAATCTGGAGAAGATCCAGAAGCAGCTGCAGGGTGGCGGTGTGCAGTAGGCTCTTGGGAGATCTCTTTCCCGCTGGGGAGCACATCCCACGATGGCCACAAAAACTGCAGACGAGTGGTATGCCGAGTATGGGGCGTATCACCAAAACCCCACCAACAAGCTGATCCACTGGCTCTGCATCCCAGCGATCATGACGGCCCTCGTGGGCCTGCTCTGGTCGCTGCCGGTGCCGTGGGCCGCGGCGGTGCCCTGGCTCAACTGGGCGATGGTGGTGGCGGCAGCAAGCCTGCTGTTCTATCTGCGGCTGTCGCTGCCATTGGCGATCGGCATGGCGGCCTGGCTGGCTGTCACGCTGGGCATCGTATGGGCTGTTGAACGGGGAACCGGCCAGCCCGTCTGGATCGCGTCGCTTGCTCTCTTCGTCGTGGCCTGGATCGGGCAGTTCATCGGCCACGCCATCGAGGGCCAGAAGCCGGCCTTCTTCAAAGACCTGCAGTTTCTCCTGATCGGCCCTGCCTGGCTGCTTGACGACGCAGCCCGCCGGTTGCGAAAGCCAGCCTCTTCCGAAGCCTAAGCCTAAGCCTCCCTCGCCAGTGACATCAGCCCCTCACTCGCCAGGTGCATACGCCCGCTCGAGGTTCGCCCGAATCGCCTCCTCGTCCATCCAGACAGGCTTCAGCTCCATCCTGGCAAACAGAGGCGACTGATCGGCATAGTGTGGTGACTCAGGCACGGTTGCGGCCGCGCCATACTGGTGGATGCTCTCAGACAGCAGCTTTCCATCCTTGCTCCAACGAGGAATCAGGATGTAACAGTCGCCCCCCTTGCCCGGCACATCGCCATCCTCAAAGCCATGCAGACCGCCGTCCTCGGGAAACAGGCAGTAGATCGCCCGTAAGGCATCCGGCCCGCCGCTGAGGCCCAGGTCGAGGTTGCCACGTTCGAGGCGACAGACCTCCTCCCAACGAGGATCAAGCCGGCCATGATGCTCCTCCAGCACAGGGGCCCACGAGCGAATGTTCTCAAGCATCCGCTCAAGGCTCCCAGACGACGCCCCACCATCCGGGTTTGGCCGAGTCGCCAGCAACGCCATCGCCGCACCGCGGTTGTCCGCATCGGTGCCAAAGTCCCAGTTGGCGATCACCTCACGCGCCCGCTGCAGGATCGGTTCGTCTGGCAGCGTGGCCGACAGCAGCTCGCGGATCTTCTGGACAACCTCCGAGTCGTCTGCGTAGGCGTGGTCATTCTTGTAGGCAATGAACTCCTCCTGCGTGATCTCCTCATCATCGCTGAAGAGTTCGCGAGCTCGCAGCGCCCGGTTGGTCATATGCGTTTCAATCCCGTAGCTCGCTGGAAAGTCATCGGGCTGTGGGTTTTCTGATCCGTCCGTGCATTCAAACGGCGTGTTGTTGCAGTTGTAGAGGAAGCCGCACTCCGGATTGACCACCTGAGGCAACGATTCAAACGGCTCATAGTCCGTCCAGAGCGTCTCCGAGGTGTCGCCTGGCAGTAGTTTCTTCCAGTCGTAGCCAGGATGTCGCTTCGGCATGCGGGCGTTGTAGAAGTAGCCAATCCTGCCGGTCTCGTCGGCGTAGGAAATGTTGAAGCTGGCAAACCCCTGCATCTTCACAGCCTCGAGCCACTGATCGTAGGTCGACGCCTTACCCATCCGATACCACTGCTCGACCTGACGAATGTCGCCGAGCCCCGCGTACCGCACCGCATACACACCATGGTCGGTGCGAATCGCAGGGCCGTAGTCGCACCACAGCGTTTCGCGTGTGAATGTCCAGGAGATCGGCCCCCAGAGCTTGACCTTCATCCTGGCAGTGCCGACCTCGAAGTCTCGCCACTCGCCATCAAAGCGGTACTGATTTGGATTGTCAGGGTTGATCTCAAGCACATAGATGTCGACAAGATCGGGCTTGTTGACAGTGTGGGCCCAGCCGAGATGCCGGTTGTGACCATGCAGAATCACAGGCGCCCCGGGAAACGTGCCACCCACCACATCCCAGCCTTCGTCACTGACAAGATGAGCCTCATACCAGGCCACCACACCATCCCAGGGCTGGTGCGAGTTGATGTTCAGCATGGTGCTGCCATCCGCAGAACGCTTCGGGCTCACCGCAAAGGTGTTGGAGCCCACGGGCATCTCTTGGGTCAGCCAACGGCGAGTCGCCACCATGCCAGCCACGCCATCACCAGCGGTCGGCGGCGGCGTGCCTGTCGCCACCTCTCCGTCGGCGTTCTCTTCTGTGGGCTTTTTCTTCGACACCTCACCTGGCCGCGAAGACCCCATCAGTGACTTCACGGCATTGTCGACGCCGAAGAAAAAGGGGGACTTGAAATAGAAGCCAGCCACGATGTCTTGGGCGGTGTAGGGCAACACGTTGGCCGCCACCTTCTCCGGATGCAGCGCCGCCCAGTGATTGACGCCATCGGCATAGCCCTGGCAGACCGCCCGCACTTCTGGGCTGAGCTGTGTCTCAAACTCGGCCTCGACCGTCTCTCGCACGCGAAGCAGCTGCACGATGTAGTCGATAGGGGCGGCTTCGGCACCAAGCTTGGCCGCCGCCGTTCCCCGCGACTGCAACAGCGCCTCCTCTATCGTGGCGTAGTCATCTTCAGCATGGGCATAGCCGAGACCGTAGGCCGTTGCAGCGTCGGTCTTGCCAAACACATGCGGAACGCCCCAGGTGTCTCGCAGGATCTCAACGTCGTAGCTGCCCGGTGCTGGGATATGCACTGAGAGATCTGGAGCAGGTCGGGCAAACGCGACCAGGCTCGCCACAACCACCACGCTCCCCACCGCCAACAGAATCCGTCGCTTTGTCATCGGGTCTCCTTCCTCCTGCTGTGGCCCCCCGCCCTACCGGCTCGGCACACTGCCCTACCGGCTCCGCACACTGCGTCCCGACGCCAGCGACTCCTTCAGCAGGCGCTCAAGCGCTGCCGCCTGCTCTGGATGAGCGTCGTAGAGGTTGTGTGCTTCATCAGGATCGTTCGCGAGGTTGTAGAGCTGACCGGCGGCCTGGGGGGCATCATCTGGAAGCTGGTAGGCCTTGAGCCGCGGATGGCGGTCGTAGGTGTTTCCACCAGATCCCTGATGGGCGAGCAGCTTCCAGTCTCCCTGCCGAATCGCCAGGTAGCGATCTCCACCGAAGCCTTGGTGGATCACATAGTCATGAACGGGCTCCTGCTGCTCGCCACGCCACACGCCGAGCAGGCTCGCGCTGTCTTCGGCGGCCTCATCAGGCAGGGACACGCCGGCAACGTCAGCCAGTGTTGCCATCACGTCAGTCAGACAGATGAGCTGATCACTGCTCGCACCGGCTGCAATCTCACCAGGCCACCGCACGAGAAAGGGTACCCGATGCCCACCTTCCCAGTTGTCTCGCTTCATCCCTCGCCACGGTCTGGCTGGATCATGCCCCTGATCCTCTCGCATATGCACCACGCTGGTCACCTCCGGACCGTTGTCGCTGGTGAAGATCACGATCGTGTTGTCGGCGGCTCCAGTTTCTTCCAAGGTCTTCATGAGTTCGCCCACGATCCAGTCGAGTTCAACGATGAAGTCGCCATGCGGCCCCTTGCCGGAGCGACCCTGAAACTGCGGGGCGGGAAACGAGGGCAGGTGCACCGCCTGGGTGGCGTGGAAGAGGAAGAACGGCTTCTCCGGCGTGCTCGCCGCGTGGTCTCTGAGAAACTGCTGACTGCGTGTGAGGAAGGTCAGGTCGACCCGCTCGAGATCAAAGTCGTCGGCCACCATCCCTGGCCGGTTGTCGTTGGCATAAGGGTGCTTGGGCAGGGCAGAACGGTCGAGCTGCTGCGTGGGGGCGTTCACGACACGGTCGCCTTCAATGAAGGCGTAGAGCCAATCGGTGGTCGGGCAGCAGGCAGTCCCAAAGAACGAGTCAAAGCCCACCGCCAGCGGACCGCCATCGATCCGTCGCGAATAGTCGATCCGCTTGACCGCTTCCAGACCGTCCTCGTTGATCGGTTTCCCCTCGGCGTCATGAAACGTCAGGCCCACATGCCACTTGCCAACACAGGCGGTGGCATAGCCTCGACTGCGAAGCATCTGCGGCAGCGTCAGCCTGCCCTCGGCGATCAGCGACGGCCCGCCGGCTCCGGTAAACACCCGCCCTCCGCGTGGGATGCGAAACGCCATCTGGCCGGTCAGTAGGCTGTAGCGGGTGGGCGTGCAGACGGTGCACGGGCTGTGGGCATCGGTCATCCGCAGCCCCTGATCTGCCAGGCGATCAAGGTGTGGGGTGCGAATCTCCGAGGTCGCATTGAAGCAGCCCAGATCGCCATAGCCGAGGTCGTCCGCCAGGATCAGCAGCACATTGGGCAGTTCAGCCGCCCGCCCCAGTGGACCAGTCGTCACCGCCATGCCGAGCAGACACACCGCCACGGCAATCGATCGTGCCACATGCATCACTGCCTCCCGTTCACTCTGCCGGCACCAGCCGAATCGAGCGGATGTCAATCAACGCAGACTGCGGTGCCGCAACCGCTGTGACCGTGATCTGCTGCGTGCCCCGAGCGATATCGAGCGTACCCGCTCGCCAGGTGTGGTAGGTATCCCACGAGCCTGTCCCGGGCACTCGTGCGGTAAGCATGCGTGTGCCAGTCGAGAAACGAATCATGCCGCCTGCAGTGCTGTCATCACAGGCGAAGTCGACCTCCACCAGCCAGTCGCCGCTGCTGGGCATCTGCACCGTCCAGCGAGCGAAGTCATCTGTGCTCGCCCACCAGCCGAGATTGCCATAGTGGGGCTCGAAGATCAGGTTGGGGCCGTAGATCTCTGCAGCCGATGCCGGCAGGGTGATGCTGCCATCCTCGTCAGGCTCAAGCATCTTCGGCTCGTTCCCGGCAAACTGTTTCCAGGCCACGCCCGCCCCCTGCACAAATGCCACCACGTCCGCGAGGCTCTGCGGCGTGAGGTCTTGCTCAAGGCCCTCTGGCATCAGCGAACGCTGCGAGCAGGCCAGGCTCTCGATCTCCGCTCTGGGCACATCCGCCCGCGACCCATCGGCGGTGATCAGCGTCACTCCAGCACCGGTCTCCTCCGCGAGTAGCCCCGCCTGCAGTTTTCCAGAGGTGGTCAGCAGCGTGTAGGAGAGATACTTCGCCTCCACTGCCCGGTTGGGATCGAGCACCGCTGTCACGAGTGCCGCCGTGGAACGATCGGTCAGTGACGCAAGGCTGGGGCCAACATCGCGGCCAACATCGCCCAGCCGATGACAGCTGCTGCAGCGTTTCTCAAAGACCGCTGCTCCCGCCACGGCATCACCACCAATCGCTTCCAGCTCGTCAAGCCACTGCTGAACGAGATCGCCGCGTTCCCCTTCGCCCGTCATCGCCAGCACTGCGGCCGCACGGAGTGCCACCGCCTCATCGCGGGCTCCCAGCAGTCGCGTGCGATGGCTCGCATCCAGGTCAGCAAGCGACAGGCGACCGTCCTCAAGCCTCTCTACGAGTTCGGCGGCAGTGGCCGGCTTGGTGAGCAGCTCATCGAAAAACCGCCCCCGCGCCTGCGGCCCCAGACTCGGCAGCCGCTCAAACACCGCCTCCACAACCGCCGGCGTGCCCTGGGTCGCCACCATGCCGAGCACTGCCTGCTGCACCGCCAGGCTCACCTGCGGAGCGAGCAGCTCTGCCACCAGCGATGGATCCGCACACGGTTCTCCGACTGCCTGCAGCAGTTCCACCGCCGCCAGCTTTCGGTCATCGCTCGTCTCCTGCCCCGCCAGCACCTGCCGAGCCAGATCCGCGGCTCCCGTTGCTGCCTCCTCAACCGCTGCGCCGCGTGTGCCGCGGAGCACTCGCGCAGCGAGACGGAGCTGCTCAGCCGTCGCATCGAGAGAAAGACCGGCCACAATCGCGATCCGCTGCGTCGCGACGGTGTCGCCCGCGCCGAGCGCTGCGGCCTGCTCGAGCAGCTCTCCAAGCAGCGGCAAGCCGCCGTGAGACAGCTCGGCATCTGTTCCCACCACCGCTGCGACGACCGCCGCCACGTTCTCACCGGTGAGCGAGGTCATCGCTGCCTGCCGCACCGGCTCATCCGCGAGCGACGCCATCAGCGTCTCCGCGAGCGTCTCCGCCGCCAGACCGCCAGGCACCTCTCCCAGACTCAGCGCCAGCTGCCGGCGAACCGCTGCCGACTCATCGGTGGCACGCTCCGCGACAGCGGCCAGCAGACGAGGGCTGCCTCCCGCGAGACCAGGCTCGGCAGCTCGCAGGGCTGCTGTCCGCAGGCGTGGATCCGGGCTCGCCAGGGCCGCAGCAAGACCTGCTTCAAAACTGGCCAGCGGCACTCCCTGGGCCAGGCTCGCGAGCGTCGCCAGCGCCTGCACACCCACCGCTCCGTCAGCCCGTACCAATCGCTCGATCTCGGCGAGAGCCATCTCGTCTGCGAGCACCTCGTCGCGGCGATGCAGCAGCAGCCGCTGGCTGAGATCCCGCCACCAGCCGTTGGGGCTCTGCAGCCTGGCCACCAGATCAGGCAGCGGGATCTGATCCCAGGGCTTGTCGAAAAACGTACGCTGTGCGGAGGCCGTCGGCTCACAGCAGCCCTCATCCGGCACGACCCGATAGATCCGGCCGCGGTCGCTGCCGGCGGCAAGATCCATCTTTCGCTGAAACTCAGCAGGGATCCATTCGGGATGCTCGATCACCGCCCGATACATGTCCGCCACCCACACCGCCCCGTCGGGGCCCGTGGTGAGGAAGGTCGGCCGAAACCAGTTGTCGCGTGAAGCGAGAAACTCACTATCGACTTCATCAGCGGCTCGCTCTCCAACGAAGCCCAGCCCATCGTCTGCCGGCCGCAGCACCAGTCGCGACACGAGGTTGTGCACCGGCTCAGAGACAAACGCGTTGCCCTCAAAGCCTTCGCCCAGCCGACCATCACGGTAGATCACCGTGCCACAGGCAGACGTGAAGCGGTTGGCCATCTGGAAGTCGTTGAAGCGGGCGAGCGTCTGACTGCGTGGAAAGACCGCAGCCGGACCCGGCACCGCCGCCACCTGCCGAATGGCGGAGAGGCCCCGCACATGCGGGTTCCGCCGCAGGTAGCGGTCCTCGAGGGCATACTGCCAGATGGGGTTTGAGTTGTTGTTGCCAAACCAGGTGCCGAAGTCGTCGCGTGACCGGCCAAACTGGGTCGTCCCAGAGACGACATCGATCGCCGCGGTTTCAGGGTGATACCGCAGGTCATGCCCCCGCAGGCTGACCGCTTGCGACGGTTCACGCCGCGGACCGCCGGGTACGAAGCCAGTCGCCTTGGCCTCTCCACTGCTGTCGCCGTTGGCGAGGTAGAGCCAGCCGTCGAGGCCGAGCCGCAGGCCATTCACCCGATGCTGCTGGTTCCCCTCGGAGAAACCGGTGATCACCGACTCCCGCAGGTCGGCAACACCATCACCGTCGGTGTCTTCGGCGTAGAACACCTCCGGCGCCATCGACACAAACACGCCCCCACGCCAGCACTGCACCCCCGTGGGATAGGCCAGCTCATCGAGGAAGGTCACCGCCTCGTCGTAAACGCCATCCCCATCATGGTCGCTCAGCCGCCGCACGCGGCCGTGCCGCCCATCACTCGCAAGGGGATAGTCTCCCATCTCGACCACATACAGCCGCCCCTGCTCATCCCAGTCGAAGGCAACCGGATCGCGGATCAGAGGCTCGGCTGCCGCCAGCACCACCCGCATCCCGGCTCGCGGCACAAAACTTCGCACCGCTTCCTCCGGCTCCTGCGGTCCTGGAAAAGACCTCTGCAGATCCTCGGTGTAGAAGGCGTGCGGCAGCAGTTTCTGCACCGCATCACAGATCAGGTCTTCTGTCTCCGGGGCGAGTCGCGTCGGCTGCCGATAGTAAAGCATCGAACTGTCGACCTCGTAGCCACCCTCCCGCAGCAGCCGCGATGAGGCGATGTAGCAGGGCACATCGTTGGCATACGCATTCACCCACAGCCGCTCGCGGTCAAACATGCCATCGAGCCGCTTCTGATAGTCGACCACCACTTCCCCCGCGAGAAACACCATCGCCAGGTCTTCACCAAACGACCAGGTCTGTACCGGATAGTCCGGCACCGTTGTGGGCACAGGCTCTCCACGGTCGAGCATCTCAAGGAAGTACCGGGCCCGTGAGCCAGCCACGCCACCGCCGGCCACCGCAGCCTCCCATTCCTCTCGCGACGGCAGCTGCCCCAAGGGAAGGTCGATGCGGCCCATGCGACACTGCACGCGGGGATCAAGCGGTTTCCAGGCGGTCGGCGTGGCAAGTAGCCGATTGACTTCGGCAGCCAGTTCACGTCCATGGGCGCGGGAGAGTTCGTGCGTGCCGCCAGGCGACGGGTTCGCATCGGCACCGCAACCGATTGCCATCAGGGCCACCGCACCGGCATGGCCGGCCTCCAGCATGTCCGCCGCGCAGCCTGCCCAGTCGCCACTGATCTGATTGAAGCTGCCCGGCTCGGTGGTGCAGTGGCAGGCGTAGTTCGCCACCACCGCGATCAGCTTTCCCTCCGCATCATGGGCCGCCAGCAAGGGCAGCCGTTGATCAACCGGGCCGTCCTCAACCGTGCCAAAGCCCACCCAGCGTCC
>JADHNY010000018.1 GCA_016779265.1 Pirellulales bacterium
CAGGTGTTGGCCAGGCCGTGGGCATTCGCCAGCTGCGTCAGCGTGTCGCTTTCAAACGTGTCTGGCGGACGACCAATCGCGAGGGTGAATGCTCGCTGCACCTGTTGCGTGAGCGACTCGCCTGACTCACGTTGGGCCCGCTGAGCCAGTTGTTCTGCCTGCACGAGCATGAAGCCGTTGTTGAGCAGGGCCAGGGCCTGCAGAGCCGAGACACTCTCATTGCGTTTCGCAACCCGCATCGAAGGGTCCGCGCAGTCGAGGCAGGTCATGAAGGGCTGCGTCTGACTGCGGACGATGAAGCGATAGATGCCGCGTCGCCAGGTAGCGTGATCAGCGGGATTGGCGAGGTCATAACGGTAGTGGGGCGAGTGCTCGGGATGCTCAATCACGAAGTCCTGCCAGCCAGGGCCTCCCATCGTCAGATCGAGGGTGCCGGCAGCGGCGAGCACGGCGTCGCGGATCGCTTCGGCCTCCAGACGGCGTCGGTTCTGTCGCCAGAGCAGGTGGTTGTCGCCATCGAGGGCTGCCGCCTCGTCACGGATCGTGGAGACCTGACGATAGGTGGCACTGTTCACAATCAGCCGGTGCAGGTCCTTCAGGGAACCACCGCCATCGCGAAACCGAGCTGCCAGCCAGTCGAGGAGTGCTGGGTGCGATGGCTCGCCACCCATGCGGCCAAAGTCGCTCGGTGTGTCGACGATTCCACGACCGAAGTGATAGTGCCACAGTCGGTTTACCAGGCTCCGCCAGATCAATGGGTTTGCAGGATCGGTCAGCCAGCTGGCGAGGGCAGCGCGGCGATCGCCTTCACCGTGGTCGTCGGAAAGGAGGAAACGGTGCTCCAGGCTTTCGATCAAGGCGAGGGAACCGGGCGCGACCTCGTGCGTTGGAGCCAGCACGTTACCTCGCGAGAGCAGATGGATGGTGCGTGGGCTTCCTTTGCGAACCAGGGAGGCCGCAGCGTAGACAGTGGACTGCTCGGGGAGTTCGGCAAGCTGGGCATCGGCTCTGCGGAGGCCCTCGTCGGCGGCCGCGAGCCCTGCGGTCTGCTCGGCCGTTCGGTGCGCTGCCAGGAGCGCGTCGCGTTCCGCTTCGAGCGTCTGTCGTTCGGTCTGGGTGTCAGCCGGGCTCTGCCCGTCGATCAGGTGTGCCCGACCCCAGCGAGGAGCAGCTTCGATGGAGTCGAGTGAACTGACCGTGGCGGTAGATGCGAGATTGGGCCTAAGCGTCTCGTCCATGCCATCGGTGAAGACCTCAACCTCAGCGAGTGCGAAGATGAAGTCGTTGCTGCGTTCAGCAAGCTTGGTGGCGGTGATGCGGATGGAGCGTGCCGTCACGTCCGTGGCATGACGCTGTGGGGCCAGGCCGGGGTTGGGAAGATCGGTATCGCCGGTGGTGAAAACCTCGATGACTTCTGTGGCAAAGCTAGGGTCGTTGCTGACCTCAACCCGGTAGCGTGGTGGAAAGCCAAAGCCGCCGCCGATGTTGTTGTAGGTGTCATAGCAGGGCCGCAGCACAATCTCGCGGAGCTGCTGAGGTTCATCCAGGTCGAGTTGCACCCATTTCTCACTCGTTGACGTTGGTGAGATGCCACTGTGCCAGCCGTAGGCCGGGCCGGGGTTGGCATCACCGGCGGGCAGGGCGGCCAGACGCGTGGTGATCTCACCAAGCCGGCTGCCGGCTGACTCGGCAACGGCGGCCTCGATCTGTTGTTTTGCTGCGGCATGCTCCGCACGACGAGCCGTGAGTTCTACTCGCTTGGCAGCGACATCGGGATCTGCGTCAAAGCGGTGATCGTCGCGGTCGATCGCCGCAAAGACCGCCTGTAGTGAGTAGTAGTCTTCTTGGCTGACAGGATCGAACTTATGAGCGTGGCACTGAGCGCAGTGCACGGTCACGCTGGCGAAGGTGCCGATCGTGTTTGCCACCATGTCGTCGCGGTCGAGGTGACGGGCGATCTTGCCGTCGGTCTTGGTCTCCGGCACCTCGCGATGGCCAATGAAGTCCCAGGGGCCGGCGGCGATAAAGCCGAGCGCTTCATGACCATCCCGCGTGTTGCCGTAGAGCACATCTCCAGCGAGCTGCTCCTCGACGAAGCGTGCGTAGGGCTTGTCGTTGTTGAGGCTCCGGATCACATAGTCGCGGTAGGGCCAGGCGTTGGGCCGCGGCTTGTCTTTGTCATAGCCGTGGGTGTCACCGTAGTGAACGACGTCGAGCCAGTGGCGGGCCCAGCGTTCCCCATACCGCGGTGAGGCTAGCAGCCGGTCGACCAGCTGTTCGTAGGCGTCGGGGGAGGTGTCGGCAATGAAGGCGTCGATCTCTTCGGGCGTGGGCGGCAAGCCGATGAGGTCAAACGAGAGCCGGCGGATCAGCGTGCGGCGATCTGCAACCGGCGAAGGAGTCAGCCCTGCCTCAGTCAGTCGTGCACGGATGAAAGCATCGATGGCGTTTTGTGACGGCTCAACGCCCGGAAGCGAATCGAACGCCGCCGTCGTTTCGGGGCCGGCCGGCTCAGTAATCGGCTGCCATGCCCAGTGGTCAAGCCGTTCGTCACGGTCGCCTTCCATCTTGGCATCCTTGGAGCCTGGCCAAGGGGCCCCCGCGTCAATCCAGCTGATAAGCGAGGTGATGTCTTCTGGTGAGAGCGGGGCATCATCCGGTGGCATCCGTTCGTCATCGTTGGTCGAGCGAACGCGGCGAATAAGCTCGCTCGCTTCCCCTTTCCCGATCACGATCGCAGGGCCAAAGTCGCCCCCTCGAAGCAGGCCAGACCGCGAATCGAGCCGCAGCCCCGACTCGGCGTTGTCGGCGGAATGGCACTCCTGGCAGCGGGAGACCAGGAGCTCACGTGCAGCGGTGTGGGGGGTGTCTGGATCTGTGCCGAGCGACGGTTCTGGTGCGAAGGCCAGGAGGCTCAACGAGAAGAACGCCACACCGACACGCCAGAGAAACCCCCATGCGACGCTTCGCGGACAACGCGGTGCCACCTTTGGATTTCCAGATTGCAGGTCTCGCTTCACGCCGGTCGCCTCACGCCGGTCCCACTGCCGGACACCACTGCCACACGCCATCGCCGGACACAATCGGATGCGTACTCCCTGGTGGGCGTCATCGCACACGACGTCTTCACACCCATTCTGGCATGAATCCACTCGTCTTTGCACACCGCTAAAGCTTCACGTTCTTCGACAGCTGCCGATCACGGCAGAGAACCGCGGCCCCTCGTTTTGGCCGGTTGACACCAGCGAAACGTTTTTACGCGATCCCCGTTTCCCTTTGTGGTGGATGTGCCGTTGCCCTCATCGGTTGACGGTCGTCCGCGGGGAAATCAGGAGGTCCTGGTGCGCTGCCATGTGGCACTCCAGAAAAAATTGTCGACAAATTTATTTGGTCTGATAGTCTGCTGCACTTGGGGTCGGGGGGATCTCGTGTTCTTCCGGAGGAGATCTTCGGCAGGGAACGTGCGGCAACGCATTGGCATTCGACGCGTATTCGGGTTCGAGGCTTCGGTGCGGTGGTGTGCCTTCCATTGGGTTCTTTTCACGTCTGATCGTTGCACGAAAGGGTGGTTGTTTCATGTCTCTATCCCACAGATTGACATCACGTGGTGGGCGACGGATGCAGGGTTTCACGCTCGTGGAACTGCTGGTTGTGATCGCCATTATTGGGGTCCTGGTTGGGCTCTTGCTGCCCGCAGTTCAGTCGGCTCGTGAAGCGGCTCGTCGCTCAAGCTGCATGAACAACTTGAAGCAGTTGGGCCTTGGGCTCCAGAACCACCATGACACCAAAGGCAGTTTTCCGCCCGTGGCCACATTTGGTCAGCCGGGGCCTTTTCCGCAGCGAGCGAGCCATCACACCTGGTGCACCTACCTGCTGCCATTTATGGAGGAAACGTCCCTATACGATTCGGTTGACCTGAAACTGCCGGCATGGGGGCAGCCGATCGTTGGCCAGACGGTTGCTGTCCTGCTTTGTCCGAGCGATGGTGGTTTTCGTGAGCCGAAGCAAACGCACGGGATCGCTGTAACCCATTACCTTGCCAATGGTGGCTGGCACTGGTGGGAAGGGGCGGTCGCGCCAGGTGGCGTGCTTCCAGCCGGCGTTGATTACATGGGAGCCTTCCCGGGCGGGGATGCTCTGAGCATGCGGGACTTCAAGGACGGTACTTCGAAGACCGTCATACTCGCGGAGGGCAACTCAACCGGTTACAAGCCACTGTCAGATCCATGGATGAAGAACGGTGTTGGCGTGCCACGGCTCGCGAATGGCGAAGGCGTGTTTCATTCGGCATTCGTTTTCACCGGCATGGGAGGACGCTGCTGTGAATCTGGTCAGTACTACGAGGTCGACGACTCGGGGGTGAAGGCAGCCTGGAACTGGTTCAAGGCTGGACCGCACGCCTATATGCCGAGTTATATCAATGCGTGGGGCCTCAACAGCGAATGGCCTGGGGCAGGCAGCATCCATCCCGGTCTCGAAGGCTGCCTGCGAGCGGATGGCTCTGTCACGTTCGTGAATACCGACATCGATTACCCGTCTTGGTGTGCAATGAATGGTCTCAATGACAAGCAGCGGACGGACGACTGAGCTGCGGGAACAGCAGAGACGTGCTGACAAACGAGATATTCACTGCTGCGAAGGTTCCGGGCGTTCCAGAGCCTTCGTCTCATGAACACTCACGAGCGAGGAGTTTTTTCACTATGCGTTCTCTTTTGTGTGCCTGCCTGTTTGCGGTGGTGTTCACCGTCGGCTGCTCGGGGCAGAAGCAGCCAGAGGCGGATCCGAACTTTACACCGACGACGAATCCCAGCGACATCACGATTCCTGACCAGATGAAGCAGAATGCACCTCCCGGAACAGGCTGAGGTGTCAGATCCTGAGGTTCAGCGGCGGGCCACCGGTACGAGGTATCGGTGGCCCGCTGTGTTTGTGGAGGAGTTATTCTTCGGCATGCTCGCTCACCGGCTGTGTGCTGAGACGAAACACTTTTTTTGGGGGCGGTCTCTGGTCTCCCTCACAAGCGAGAACGAGCCGCGGAGGCCTGGTGCATGATTGAGCCGAGTGTGAGGGCGGGTGATTTCCCGCGTCTGGCGAAGCAGACGTATCTCAATACCGCAGCCGAAGGCATTCCGCCGCCGTGTGTGATTGAAGCTCTTGCCACCTATGGCCGTGACAAGCTGCTGGGGATGGATGGCAGGCTGTTGCATGAGCAGCAGTGGAGCGGGCTGCGGGAGGCGGCGGCGACTCTGTTTGGCCTCACTCCTGACGAGATCGGGATCTGTTCCTGCTCTTCGGAGGCCTTCAATCTCGCGGCGCTGGCCTTGCAGCTGAAGCAGGGAGATGAGGTTGTGATCAGCGATCTTGATTTTCCAGCAGGGGCGACGCCCTGGCTGCAGGAGGCATGTCCAGCAACCGTCCGTCTTTGGAGGTCACGCGAGGGAGCGTTGCATGTGGAAGATCTCATGCCGCTGCTCGGCCCGAAGACCCGGCTGGTCACGGTGTCGCTGGTGAGTTTCTTCAACGGATTCATGCTGCCAATCAAGGACGTCGTCGAGACCGTGAGGCGGCACTCCGAGGCCCTGATCGCAGTCGACGTCACGCAGGCTGCCGGTCGCGTGCCGCTTCGACTAGCGGGTGTCGACCTGATCGTCAGCAGCACGCATAAATGGCTGCTCGGCTCGCATGGAGGAGGGCTGGTCGGTGTTCCGGCTGCTCGAGCAGCTGAGTGGACCGTTCCGGCAGGCGGCTGGTTTCATCTGGCCAATGCGTTTGACGCTGATCGGTTTGAGCGAGCAGTCACCAAGCCGGGGGCGGCCAGTTTCTCTGTCGGGATGCCGAACTATCCAGCGGTGTATGCCGTGCATGCAGCCGTGCGGTACATCCTCGCCACCGGAGTGGAGGCGATCCACTCGCATGCTCAGCCGTTAACCGAGGCATGTCTTGAGGCGGTGGCGGGTGAAGATGTGGACCTGCTTACGCCCCAGAGTCCTTCGACGCTTGCAGGCATCCTTGCCTTTCGCCATCCGAAGGCCGAGGCGATCCACCGCATGCTCCACGATGCAAACATCCACATCATGGCCCATGCTGGTCGGCTGCGTGTGGCGATCCACGGCTACAACACGTCCGACGACATCGACCGCTTCCTCACCAGCCTCAGGCAGGCGGTGGCACGCGTCTGAGAGAGTTGTCCACCGGCGCTACGGGAGGACGTTGATGACGACAGGGACAGAGCACTGGCCGCCGTCGCCGGTGGCGCGGAGGTGGAACAGCCTCCGGCCGGGACGGGCAACTGGAGCAGCGGTGATGAAGAACTCACGTTCGCTCTGACCCTCCACGATCATCAGACCGTTGAGTCCAATGTTGTCAACAAACACCGCATAGGGCAGATTGCGTCCGGAATCTTCGTTGCCGAAGGAAATGCGGTCGGTGAAATCGTGCCGGGTGGCGACGACCCGGGCGGTTATGGTCTCACCCGGATGGATGGTGAACTCAGGCGGAGCCTGCGGGGCGGCCTCATTCTCACGCTCGCCCGCTTCACCTTGGCGATCGGCCGGTTCATTGATGGTGTTGGCAGTGATGGCAACAGTCAGCTTCGGAGGTGGGCCGAGTTCGAGATTGCCGAGCGTGCCAAGCGGTACGGCCTCGGCGAGTGATCCTTCGGAATAACGATGGCCGTCTGCGTCAACCGCGTGGGCAATCACCTGAACCTTCTGATCGGCCTCGTCGTTGGGGTCGGCCGCATCGGCAGCTGCTGAGAGCACGCCGAAGCAACGAAACTGCCCCGCCTCGATCACAGCCGGTCCATGGAAGGTAAAGCCTGCTGGAAGATTCTCAACGTCGATCTCGATCGGTCCATCAAAGCCTTCAAGTCGCGTGGCCGTAAACGAGAGCTCACGGCCACTGCCGGGACTGACCTTCGCGTTCTTGCCCCCTACCGCCACCGTAAAGGCGGGCTGAGGCGGACGGATCGAGAGGGTGTAGGCGAAGTCATCAGGGAGGGATGCCGAGCCAAAGCCCCGCGTGTCACGCAGTCGCACGATGTAGCTGCCATCGGCTGGCACGTCGACAATCAGCTGTGAGTCGCGTCCCAGTCGGCCCGATGCCTCGTCGTCATTCTCATAGGGTATGTCGAAGACAGGCAGACCGTTGGCCTCCGCTGGTGCTGAGGGTGGCAGGGGCTTCACGACCCAGGCGGGCTCGCCCAGCGCATGAGTGACGGACGTTGTCTGAAAGAAGGTGTGTCGCGTGCCAAATCCTGGATACACCAGAAAACCTGAGTCTGGCCCACGCGGATAGAGCCAGAGACGGCTCACTTCACCACCGGCGTAGAGGTATTCATCGAGTTCCATCTCTCGCCAGTTGTGAAGACGGAAGTCACCCGACTGCGAAGAGTCTTTGCCTCGGAAGGTGAACCAGGAATCACGAACGGCCTGAAGCCGCACCTGCGGCACGGGTTCACCGGCTGCGGTCAGCAGTTCAATCCGTGAGTCGAGCTGCGACTTTGACCGTGCCGCATTCACTTCAAAGAGCAGGCGTTGGCCGGCAGATGCGGAAAAACGAAAGCAGTCGACATCACCTTCTCGCTGCATGGACCCGGTGATCCGGGCAGGCAACGTCACTACTTCAGCTGCATCCGGTGTGTCGTTGGGCTCGACTTCTGTGTGAACCATCTCTTCAACGCTGAGGATCGGCGGGGCCAGCGTGGGATGGGCTGATGAAGAAGCCACTGCCACCATCTCGCCGTCCGCCGCCCCATCGACAACGGCCAAAGACCCATCCATGCGGCCAACCAGGAACTGGGTGTGCTGCCAGGGAACAATCACCGACACGATGTCAGGCTGCAACGGCATCGTGGCCGCCACGTCGAGCGAAGGCAGAGTCCAGGGCGTGAGTGAACCATCTTCAGCGGCGGAGAGGAGCCGCGAACCGTCAGCGGAGAGGGCCAGCGTCGAGAGCGGGCTCTCGTGAGCGAAGCGGGCATGCAGCTGAGGGTTGAGCTGAGGCTCATCGATCGACAGCAGCTGCCAGATATGAATCCGCTTGTCACGGCCGGTCGCGATTACCTGACGTCCGTCGGGTGTGAACAGCACACGACGCACCTCTCCCTGCGGCTGACTCAAGGTGTCGAGTCGTTGCCCATCACTCACCCGCCAGAGCTTGACCGTTTCGTCGGCACTGGCAGAGGCCAGCACCCCACCGGCGGGATGCCAGGCGAGGTCAAACACCGCAGCGTTGTGGACATCAATCTCACGGATCAGCGTGGCGTCGGCTGCGTTCCAGAACCGAATGGTGCGGTCGTAGCCAGCTGTTGCGAGCAGACGGCCATCGGGCGAGAGTTCGGCGTCGTAGAGCAGATCTCGATGGCCGGCAAATACCTGCACGACCGCACCGGTGGCGGCATCCCGAAGTTCTGCCTGCCCGCGGAGGCCTGGGATCCCACCGGCGATCACCAGCTGCGTGCCATCGCTGCTGAAGTGGACCGCCGTGATCTTGCCCGGAAGATCACGGAGTGTGACGACGGCCATCGGGTCGGTCTGGTTCGGCACACCTTTGTCGTTGACTGGCGTGATCTCAACGGATCGACCGCGGGCCACCGCCAGGTGTGTGTGATCGGGACTATAGGCCAGCGCGGTGACAGGCTCTCGACCGGTGAACCCGGCCAGGTCCGGGACGACCAGGCCCATCGACAGGGGATGGTCCTCGGTGGGCGCCGCAGCTCCTGCCGCAATCCACTCTCGGAGCCCCTGCACCTCCTGCTCGGTCGGCTGCGGATGATCGAGAGGCGGCATATGGTCATCACCAACGCTCTCAATCCGCTGCAGGAGCAGCGAGGCCTCCGGGTTACCCGGAACGATTGGATCGCCGGCCGCCTCGCCCCCTCGTCGCAGGCTTGCAAAGGTTTCCACGGAGAAGCCGCTCTCCGCTTCGCTGTCGTTGTGACAGCCGGCACACGAGCTTCGCAGGAGCGGTCTTACACTCTGCTCATAGCTGGGCTCGGCAGACGCGTGGGCGGCGGACACGACGAGCGACAGAAGGAGCAACGACCCGATTCGGTGTGTTCGCATGGCGAGGTCTCTGAAAGCGTGAAGCAGCGTGGCGGCAGAGCGAGGCGGAGGGCTCACCTGTGACGATTAATGACGGAAGAGAAACTCACGGCTCGTCAGCAGCGACCAGTAGAGGTCTTCCACCACGGCCCGCTTCTCGTCAGCGGATGCCTTCTGAAGCATTTCAGCGAAGGGCTTCTTCTCTGCGTCTGTTGGAAAACGTGACAAGATCCGCAGCCAGGCATCGTCGATGATGGTGTCATCACCAGGCTCCGTGGCGAGCAGCTGGGTGAGGTAGCCATTTTTTGAGGCGAGTTTGTCGTTGAGTGTGGAGCCATTCGAGAGGTGCAGCACCTGCACCAGGCTCGGCTGGTTTGATCGCTCACACTCACAGGTGATCTCGCGATCGTTGCGTCCGAAGGTCTCGAGGAAGTAGTTCTTGACAGCAGAGTCGGTCAGTTCGAGGGCGCGTGTCTGCGGAGCGTAGGCGTCGACCTTTTGGGTTGAGCCGTCGTTTAAGGCAATCTCGGTGTAGGCATCCCGCACGTCGGTGACATCGGAGATGGCATCGCTCAACACTTCGGCCATCAGCCGCGTGGGGTAGGCCCTGGCAAACCAGAGCCGGTCGCCTTTGTTCTCCGGCAGCACCTGACTGCCACGTCGATAGGTTTCCGATAGCATGATCAGCCGCATCAACGCCTTCAGGTCGTAGTCATGCTCGATGGTAAAAGCCTCGAGTGCGGTGAAGAGCTGCTCGTTGCTCGATGGGTTTGTGGCCCGCAGGTCGTCGATCGGATTGACGAGCCCGATGCCAAAGAAGTTGGCCCACACCCGGTTCACAATCGCCTTGGTGAAGTAAGGGTTCTCCGGGGAGGTCAGCCAGGAGGCGAGGGCGTCGCGGCGGTCGAGTGGGCTGGCCGGGTCGAGTGGATCGCCATCGAGGGGCGCAGGTGGCTGGGGCTTGCCAGTGCGCGGCTGCAGCAGGTCGCCGCGGGGCTCAACATAGAGAGTCCGCACGCCATCGCCATTGCGGGTGTCTCCACCCCAGCCCTTGGCCCGCACCCGGGCAAAGAGATTGGCAAAGGCGTAATACTGGTCGTTGGTCCATTTCTCGAGCGGATGGTTGTGGCACTTCGCGCAGCCAATGGAGAGCGACAGAAACGCCTGACTCGTGTTCTCCGCCATTGTTTCGGGATCCTGATGGACCGCGAAGAAGTTGGTCGCCCCGTTCTCAACGCTCGAGCCACTGGAAGTGACCACCTGACGGACCAGTGCATCCCAAGGCGTGTCTTCCGCCACGCGGTCCCGGATCCATGAGCCATATGCTTGCACGGCAGCCGGCCTGAGAGCAGAGCCTGTCACCAGAAAGATGTCGGCCCACTTGTAACTCCAGTAATCAACAAACTCAGGCCGAGCGAGCAGCAGATCCACAAGCCGTTCTCGCTTCTTCGGCGAGGTGTCGCTGAGGTAGTGGCGCACTTCCTCGGATGTGGGCAGCCGCCCGATCGTGTCGAGAAAAGCACGCCGGAGGAAGGTGGCGTCGTCGCAGGGAGGTGTGGGGGCGAGGTGCAGCCGCTGGAGTTGTTCCAGCACAAACTCGTCAATCAGATTGGCACGCGGTGCCGTGGCAAATACCTCGGGAGCGATCTCGTTCTCGAAAGGAGCGGTCACACGGCCAACGGCAATCTGTGACGAGAACCAGGCGGTGATCGCGGCACGGCCGTGGCCGATGGCGGTGGCCACCCCGGCGTCGTCGATGCTGGCAACGGTGGCATCGGTGGCGGTGAAGCGAGCCCAGCGAGTGACATCGCGTGTTGATCCATCGTCGTAGCGAGCGGTCACGCGAAAGGCCACCTCTTCCCCAAGAGAGACGACCGCTTCGGCGGGCTCGATCCCGATCGAGAGCAGCTGCCGTTCATCATCCGCGGGCCCAGGACAGCCGGCGGCGATCCAGTTTGCGAGGAACTGGTAGTCCTGCTCCTCAACGTCGAGACGGCGTCCGCCTTTATGGGGTACCGCTGTGGTCGGCTTCGTCAGCAGCAGGCTGGCAGCGGGCTTGGCGAGATCAACACGGCGGCCGAGAGACTCGCGTGTGATAGCCAGGTGGTCACTTACCGGATCGTAGCCAAACAGCGAGAGGCGAAAGCCTGCCTTGCCTGCCAAGGCGCCGTGACAGCCGCCACTGTTGCAGCCGGCTTTCGAGAGGATCGGCATGATGTCGTTGGTGAAACTCACCTCGCGGTGCTCGGCGTCTGCTGAGGTGGCATCCGCTGCAACTGCGATGTCGGCCAGGCCGCCAAAGATCGCCAGCAGCAGAACCAGAACAGTCAGGCGATGGTCACGAACTGCGTGGTCCATTGAGATCACCTCCATCGGGAATGTGTCAAACAGGTAGTACCCGCGCCGCGAGCGGTTCGCCCACGGGCTGCTGTCGCTAGGCGAACAGTTCGCGAATAGGCTCGGTGCCAAAATCGGTCAGCGCGAATGGTCGACCAGCGGGACCAGGCAGGTGGGTCGTGTGGTCAAGGCCCAAACTCTCAAAGATCGTGGCCACGATGTCACCAGGGCCAACGGGACGTTCGGCAGGGAAGCCGCCAATCGTGTCGCTGGCCCCAACGACACGGCCGCCCGCAACACCACCACCAGCAAAGCTGCAGGTGAAGCACTGCGGCCAGTGGTCGCGTCCACCGGCCGGATTGACCTTGGGTGTGCGGCCAAACTCGCAGAGTGTCGTCACCAGCGTTTCATCGAGCATGCCGCGGTCAACAAGATCCTCGACGAGTGCTGAGTAGGCCTGGTCATACATTGGGCAGACGATGTCTTTCATGCCTTCAATCGAGGTGAAGGGCTTCGATCCGTGGATATCCCACGTGATCTCATCAAACACTGTCAGGAAGGTATTGATGGTGACAAACCTGACACCATTCTCCACCAGCCTGCGAGCCAGGAGACAGCACTGGCCAAAACGATTCATGCCATACCGTTCTCTGACCTGCTTCGGCTCCTTGGTGAGATCAAACGCTTCGCGGGCCTGGGTGCTGGTCATCAGGCGATAGGCCGTCTGAAAGTTTTCGTCGAGAAGCCGGGCGTCTTCGCTCGCCTCAAACTCGTCAGCAGCCTGCTCCACGATCTGCCGCATCGAGCGACGGCGGTCGAGTCTGGCCAGGCTGATCTGGTCAGGTGGCAGAAGATCGGGCACGCGGAAGTCTGGCTTCGATGGGTCGGCCATCAAGGCAAACGGATCGTGGGCTTTCCCAAGAAATCCACCTGCCTGGCCGTTCGGCAGGTTGCCGCCGCCACGACCCATCAGCTCAGGCAAGACAACGAAGGGGGGCAGGTCGGTCCGTCGCCCAAGGAGGTGTGAGGCCACGCTGCCTGCATGGGGCGTCTGAATGCCACCCGCGAAACGGCGGCCCGTCTGCAGCATCTGCCAGCCCGCGTCATGCACGGCGGCTCCGCTGTGATGACAGCTGCGGACCAGCGAGAAGCGATCCGCAATGGCGGCATGCTTAGGAAGCAGCTCAGAAATCTCAAAGGCGTCGCTGGCAGTGCGGATCGGCTTGAAGGGCCCGCGAATCTCAGAGACGGCATCCGGCTTCATGTCCCAGAGGTCAACATGACTGGGACCACCGAGGTTGAAGATCATGATGCAGGAGCGATTCTCATGACCCGGCCGCACATGCCCTTCGGCAGCTGCCCGCGCGTACTGCGGAAGTGAGAGGCCAACAGCTGATAGCGCGCCCGCATGCAGGAAGTCCCGCCGGGTCGCAGCTCCGCCGCACAGCACGGCTCGGTTCTTTGGAGTAAGAAAACTGAACATCCTGTCCTCCACACAACGCCAGGAACTTCACGGCCGGTGGGCCACACCTGGGCTTCGCTACGAACTCGGCTCCAGTAGTCTGCAGCCGCCGAGATCTTTCCTCCCACGCTCTGGTATCGTACCTCCTCGGGTGGTGATTCGCATCGGCTGAGAAGCCACGACCGATCGCATGGGGAGAACGCAGAGATGCGGCTGGGACTGATTAACTCGGCGTTTGCGCAGGCAGGACGTGACACACGCTTCGGACTCGAGACGACCAAGAAGCTCGGCTTCGACACGGTTGACATCTTCACCGACCCGCTGGACATCGACGACGACGAACGGCGTCTCCTGCGGGATACCTGTGGTGACCTGGACCTGCCGATCGTCAGTCTCTGCTGTGTGGCACTCGGCTTGGTGGATTTCAACCCTGCGGTGCGTCGTTTCCACGTCGATCGCTGCCGCAGCTTCCTCGATCTCACGGCGGAGCTTGGTGCCTCCAATCTGTTGCTCGTGCTCGGGGAGTATGTCTGGCAGAAGGAGGTCATTCCGCCTCTGGAGCAGTGGGCTTGTGGTGTTGAGTCGGTGCAACAGCTCGGTGAGCACGCCTCACAGTTGGGTGTCAAGATTGCGATTGAGCTTGAGCCGTTTCACATGTCGCTGGTGAACTCCATCGATACGATGCTGCAGTTTCTTGCTGACGTTGATCAGCCAGATGTGGTGCGGGCCAACTGCGATATCTCACACCTGCATCTGGTGCACACGCCACCTGCCGATGTCGCTCGGCTTGCTGGCAAGATCGAGCATGTGCACCTTTCGGACTGTGATGGCAAGGTGCATGGAGACCTGCCGCCGGGACGTGGTGTGACACCGATTGCGGACTACCTCGCAGCGATCCGTGACACGGGCTACGACGGTGTGGTGAGTCTCGAACTGGAGTACTCGCCGGAGCCTGACAAGATCGTTGAGTGGGTTGCGGAAGCCCACGATGCCACAGCACAGATCATGAGCGACCTTGGCTGCCGTTAGGTCGCAGCGTCGGACGCAGCTCCGCTGCGGCTGTGGCTCGTCCGACAAACAGGAAGAGGCAAACAGGGGGCATGTCATGAGACGAGTGTGGACGCTGCTGCTGATCGCTGCGTTGTTGTCGCTGAGAGCACCCGCATTGGCAGCGGAACCTCCCCTGCAGGTGCCAGGAACGGATGCATTTCCTCCAGGTACCGATTTCTCAGCAGATGCGTTGGCATCTGAACTGGTCGCTGGTGTTGATCAGTTTCTTCTTGATGAGATCGCGGCTGCGCGTGAAGAGCGGCGTACGCGTTGGCTGGTTGAGCATGCGACGAGGGAGCTTGCGGCCGCATCTGACGAGGAACGCCGATCACGTCTCGCCCACATCCTCGGCCTGCGAGACCCGCGAGGTCCTGCGGAGGCACCGCAGCTGCTGGCTACACCGGAACGCTCGGCAGTCGTTGGTCGAGGGCCTGGCTACGAAATCGTGGCGATCCGTTGGACGGCCGTCGATGGCCGCCACGGTGGACCACTCCACGGCGAAGGGCTCCTGCTTCAGCCTGAGCAGACACCACTGGCTGACGTGGTGGCGATCCCGGATGCCGACGTGACGCCTGAAGCGTATGTGGGGCTTGAGCCGGGCCTGCCGAGCGATGCCCAGCTCCCGCGCAGACTTGCCCAGCGGGGATGTCGAGTGATCGTGCCCACGCTGATTGACCGTACGCGAGAACCGAGAAACGGCCGAGCAACGCTGAGCTCGCGCGAGTTTCTCTACCGCAGCAGCTTTGAGGTTGGGCGGCATCTGATTGGCTACGAACTGCAGAAAGTGCTCGCGGCGGTGGACTGGTTCGTGGCGGATGAGGCGACAGCCAAGGTGGCGGTCGTGGGAGAGGGGGAAGGCGGCATGCTCGCGCTGTATGCCGGGGCGATCGATACGCGGATTGATCTGGTCGGTGTGGCCGGGTTTTTCGGTGACCGGGATCACATCTGGGAGCAGCCGATCGATCGCAATGTGTTCGGACTGCTCAACGACTTTGGGGATGCGGAACTCGGAGCAATGGTGCTCCCGCGGACGCTTGTGATTGAAAACAGTCCTGGGCCGATCTTGGACATTCCCGGTGAGGGGGGGGCGCCTGCGCAGCTCACGCCACCGGAGCGGGTGGCGGATGAGTGTGCGCGACTGCGGGAGCTCGCCGGTGAGGCAGCGGCAGCGGATCTGGCTGTCGTAGGCGGAGATGGAGAGGTGGTGGAACGTGGTGCGGCCTTCGACCAGATTGCCCAGCGACTGGGCTGTGGAGGTCCTCGGCTCGAACAGGCTCCGGAGGTAGTTGGGCCACGCTCAGGCAGTGTTGCGGCGACGAGTGCGGCGCGGCAGCAGCGGCAGCTTCTTGAAATCGATCGCTTCACCCAGCGGGTACTGGCGACCTGCAGCGAGACGCGTCGCGACTTTCTGCCGATCGCCGACCAGTTAGGGAAGGCACCGCAGCAGCCGCTCGACTTCTCATCGCCGGAGGCCTACGAGCGGTCGATTGAGCGGTTTCGCGAACAGTTTGCCAATGACGTGATCGGGCGATTTGACCATGAGCTCCTACCGGCCCGTCCTCGCTCACAGCTGGTGAGCCAAGAACATGGTGTGACGACCTACCGAGTGGTGCTCGATGTGTTTCCGGGTGTGATGGCAACAGGGCTGCTCGTGCTTCCCGATGGGCTCACGCCGGGTGAGAAGCGGCCTGTTGTGGTGTGTCAGCATGGTCTTGAAGGTCGCCCTGATGACCTGCTGGCCGGTGCTGAGAAGGAGTCGATCTACAAAGGCATGGCCACTCGGCTCGCAGAGCGTGGCTTCATCACGTTTGCCCCACAGAACCTCTACCTGTTCGGAGATCGATTTCGCACGCTGCAGCGGAAGGCGAATCCGCTGGGCAAAACCCTCTTCTCGGTGATCGTCCCGCAGCACAGGCAGATCGTACGGTGGCTGGCAACGCTGCCGTGGGTGGATGCGGAACGAATCGGCTTCTACGGTCTGAGCTACGGCGGCAAGTCGGCGATGCGGATTCCCGCACTCGTCGAGGAGTATTGTCTTTCGATCTGCTCCGCCGACTTCAACGACTGGGTCTGGAAGAACGCCTCCACGACCGCGGCCTACAGCTATGTCTGGACTGGTGAGTATGAGATCTTTGAGTTCGACCTCGGGAGCACCTTCAACTACGCCGAGATGGCAGCGCTCATCGCTCCGCGGCCGTTCATGGTGGAACGAGGCCACTTTGACACCGTGGGGCCTGATGAACGGGTCGCGTTGGAGTTTGCCAAGGTGCGATTTCTCTACGAAGCCAAACTTCAGCTCCCTGGGCGTGCGGAGATCGAGTGGTTTGTGGGCCCACATGCAATCCATGGCGAAGGAACCTATGCATTTCTGCACCAGCACCTGAACTGGCCAGAACCGGCGACGCCGTGAGCTGCCGTCTCACCTATGGGACCAACTGCTGGAGAGGGTGGGAACGGTGGGCGGGCCGCGATTTTTTACGCTATACTCACGGTATTCGGTGCAAAGCCGACGCTCCCGCGAGGGGTTTCAGGAAAACGCGAGTGACATCGCGACTTTTGAACCTTCTCGCCGTTTATGAAGAGAAGGGCCCAGTTTTCCCACCTGCGGGCCCCAAGTTCCCACCTGCGGGTCCAGTTTTCCCACCTATCGCCCGATTGCAGACAAACCACGAGTGATGTGATTGCGGAGTCTGTTACGAAACCCGCCAAGCAGCGGTTTCAGAAAGGTCTGCTTTCAACTCTCGCACGCCCTTTTGTCCTTCGCTTTCATGAGGTTCAGCATGAACGTCCGTCTCGCTCTGACCCGGTTTTGGCGACGTAGCCAGTCACGCACGGGATTCACCTTGGTCGAACTGCTCGTCGTGATCGCCATCATCGGCGTGTTGGTGGGCCTGCTGCTGCCAGCTGTGCAGTCGGCGCGAGAGGCCGGACGACGGATGCAGTGCAGCAACAATCTGAAGCAGATTGGCTTGGCTGTGATGATGTCGCACGATATTCGCAACGAGTTTCCGACAGGTCGTGAGACTCGCGATCCTTTCGACGTGTCGTGGGCCTTCCGGCTGCTCCCGTTTATGGAAGAGCTGGCCGTCTTCAATGCCCGCAACCCCGACACGACTGTTCCTTGTTGGGATGCGAGCAACGCGGAGGCATTCCGCACGCCGGTGGCAACCTACTTCTGCTCCAGCCGACGCGCCCCGATCGCTGACCGCAACTTTGACAACAACAACCAGGCACCGGTGGTGCTCGGTGTTGCTGCCGGTGGTGACTACGCGGCCAATGCTGGCACCTACTTTAACTATGCCGTCACGCCCAACGCCCCGTTTGATCCGAAGCGTGGTGGCCCGATCCACACCTTCTCAAGCGTGAATGCCGCTCAGGTGACCGATGGTCTCAGCAAGACCTTCGCCATTGGTGAGAAGCACATCCCGCCAGAGGACAACTCCTACGCGGGCGAGATGCAGCACTACATCATGGGCGACACAGCCTTCTTTCCCTCGGATACGCCCCACACGCTGTTTCGCGACACCTACCGCGGTCTTGCTCAGAGCTATCGCGATATGAACAACCGCAAGTACGGCAGCATGCATCCGCAGGTGACCCAGTTCGTGTTTCTCGATGGGCATGTGGAGTCAATCTCGAACGATACCGGCCTCGACATTCTGCGTTGGTACTGCGCTGTCGGTGACGGCAACGATCCAACTGCACCGCCGGACGGAGTTGACGTGGACTTCTAGTTCACGAGTCACAGGTTGGCGTTCACCGTCTCACTTTCATTCATCTTCCCTAAGAGACTTTGGAGTTTTCGAAGTCATGAGCAGATTCAGCGAGTCGCGACGCGGTGTCTCAAAGACCGCAACGGTGGCTGCGGTTGTGGCAGTCGTTGCTGTGATTGGCGTGTGGTATCTCGTTGCTCCCGATATGGCGGATCAGACAATCGCCATGCAGCGAGATCTGCTCGAGAGTGGGCTCGGCCCTGACGCCACGAAGGAACAGATCGTGGCCATCATGAAAAACGTCGACCAGCTCAATGCGGATGACGTGAGCCGGGTGCGGGAAGCCCTCTACGGCGACCTGCGGGGCATGCAGCAACGGAATATGGCCCGTTATTTCGAGGCCTCAGATGCAGGAAGGCAGGAGGTTCTCGACGCTGACATCGCCCGTATCCAACTGCTTGGACGGCTCTTTGATGCTGTCAATCCTGGCAGCATGCGGCTGCCCACCGAAGCAGAACGGGAGCGGTGGGAAGAGCGTCGCAAGGCTCGCGAGGAAGGCCGGGAACAGCCCCGTGAGGAGCGACCACGGCCGGAAGGACCAGAGATTGATCGTGAGCAGGCAGAAGAATACATGACCGCCTTGCGGGCCCGCGCTGAGGAGCAGGGCGTTCAGCTTGGTCGCATGGGAGGCTTCGGTGGTCGTCGTGGCCGAGGAGGCCGTGGCTAACGCAGCCCTGGGGAGGAAGGCGGTCTATCCGCTACGATAAACGCATCGTGGCTACACACCCTGCGGAAGACACCTCCTCCCCTTTGGCCGCCCGTTCGGAACGGCTGGCTGAGCTGGCGAGTCTGATCGCGTCTCATAGCGGGTTCGCCGACGTTGTGGCGAGTCTCCGCGAGGGACACGGCGGAACAATCGGCGGAACCTGGGGTGCAGGCTGCGCCCTTGCTACGGCCGCGGTCGAGCGAGAACTCTTCGCTGCAGGCCTAGGAGCCGGACGACGGAAGAAGGCTTCGGCTGCGACGAAGGCTGCCAAAGGATCGCCGTCTTCCTCAGCAACTGCCCGCGGAGTGGTCGTTGCAGTTCTGCCTCACGCCGCCGACGTGGAGGCTTTTGCCGACGATCTTGCCGTCTTCACCGCTGCGGATGTGGCGGTGCTGCCTGCGGTTGAAACGATCGATGATGAGGAGCTCTCAGGAAATCCCGATGCCGCGGCACGCCTGTCCGTGGTGAAGCGGCTGACGCATGCTGATCCAGCTGAGCATCCGCAGATTATCGTGACGAGCATCCAGGCGTTGCTCTCGCCGCTCGATGACCCGCGTGAGATCTCGGCCAGCACACGCGTGCTGGAGGTGGGTGGCAGGCTTGATCCCTCAGAACTTGCTGACTGGCTCGTGGCTCGTGGCTGGCAAGGCTACGACGCAATTGAGATGCCGGGTTCGTTTGCCCGACGCGGCGGCATCATGGATCTGTTTGCTCCCGATTGGGATCGTCCCGTGCGGATGGAACTCTTCGGCGACGAAGTGGAGTCGCTGCGGACGTTCGACATCGTCAGTCAGCGGAGTGTCGATGACCTCGATCGCATTGAGGTCACTGCGCTTGCCCGGTCGCACGGTTCCACGCAGCTGACGGAGATTCTTCCGGAAGGTTCGGCGTTTGCCCTGATCGAGCCGATGGAACTCACCGAAGAGGCTCGTCGCTGTTTTGCCCGGCTGCATGAGAGCCTGGGCAATATCTCTGATCCCGAGGACGTGTTTGCGCGGATCTATCGTTGGCCTTCCGTCACGCTCTCCTGTGTGGCGACGGCGAGCCTGGAGGCGGCAGCTCAGCTTGCGATCGAGAGTGTCGAGCGGTTCACGGGCGTGCTCGATCGCGTGAAAGATGAACTGGAGAGCGTCGGTCGCGATCAGGAGGTGTGGATTGTCTGTCCGACCGAAGCCGAGACACACCGGCTTGGTGAACTCCTTGCCACGAGTCGCCCAGCACAGCAGGGACGGCTGCATTTTGCGGTAGGCCATCTCTCCGCAGGTTTTCGGCTTGTTGGTGAGAAGCTCGTGCTGATCAGCGCCGCGGAACTCTTCCGTCGCGAGGATGTGGTTCGACGGACACCCAAACATCGGCTCTCGCGGGCCATCGACACGTTTCTTGATCTCCAGGATGGCGACTATGTCGTGCATGTCTCGCATGGCATCGGCCGGTACCGCGGCCTGAAGCTTCTCGAGAAGCAGGATCGCACTGAAGAGTTTCTCGACGTGGAGTTTGCCGAAGGCACCCGGGTGTATGTGCCTGCAGCCTGCATCGATCTCGTCCAGAAGTACGTTGGTGGGACGAAACTTGCACCCAAGCTCGCCAAGATCGGTGGGCGTGCCTGGGAGAAGCAGAAGCAGGCCGTGCGTGAAGCGGTGGCTGATATGGCCGCAGACATGCTGCGACTGCAGGCCAGACGCGAGAGCCGTCCGGGCGTGGCCTTTCCCGAAGACTCGCAGTGGCAGCACGACTTTGAGGCGGCGTTTCCCTACGACGAGACGCCCGACCAGCTGACTGCAGTCAAGGCCATTCGCGAAGACATGCAGAAGCCCCAGCCGATGGACCGGCTGCTCTGTGGTGATGTGGGCTTCGGCAAGACCGAACTGGCCATGCGGTCAGCGTTTAAGGCCGTTGATGCAGGGCATCAGGTGGCTGTGCTTGTGCCGACCACGGTGCTCGCTGAGCAGCATCGGCGGAGCTTTGCGACACGGTTTGCGGAGTATCCCTTTGAGATCCGCTCACTTTCTCGTCTCGCGAGTACAGCCGAGACCCGCGAAACCCTCGAAGGGCTCGCTGCTGGCACGATCGACATCGTGATCGGGACGCATCGGCTGGCAGGGGCAGATGTGCACTTCGCTCGCCTAGGGCTCGTGGTAATCGACGAGGAGCAGCGATTTGGAGTCGAGGTGAAGGAACGGCTCAAGGCGGTGCGGGCGAGTGTCGACGTGCTGACAATGACGGCGACGCCCATCCCGCGGACGCTGCATATGGCGATGCTGGGGATCCGCGACATCTCGAGCCTAGCGACCCCGCCAGCCAATCGGCAGCCAGTGGAGACCCGCGTGGCTCGCTGGGATGAAGGCCTGATTCGGCATGCGATCGAGCGTGAGCTTGCGCGTGGTGGGCAGGTGTACTTCGTGCACAACCGCATCAAAGATATCCACCGCGTGAGAGAGAAACTCGCCCGGATCGTGCCAGACGCCAAGGTGGTGATCGCGCATGGCCGGCTCAACGAGCATGATCTCGAAGATGTGATGCTCTCGTTCGTGCGTGGGGATGCCGACATCCTGCTGGCGACCACGATTATTGAAAGTGGGCTCGATATTCCCAGGTCCAACACGATCTTCATTGATGAGGCCGACCACTACGGACTTGCCGATCTGCATCAGCTCCGTGGGCGTGTTGGCCGGAGTCATCATCGGGCCTACTGCTACATGCTGATCGACCAGGGCACACACCTGACGGAGACAGCGGCTCGTCGGCTGCGTGCCATCCAGGAGTTCTCCAGCATGGGGGCCGGCTTCTCGCTCTCTATGCGGGACCTCGAGATTCGGGGCGCGGGCAACCTGCTGGGCACACAACAAAGTGGCCACATCGCTGTGGTGGGCTATGACCTTTACTGCAAACTGCTCGAGCAGGCAGTCCGTGGCTTGAAGCATCTGCCTCCAGCGGAGCCACCGGCAGTGGCGATTGATCTACCAGGTCGGGCCTTCCTGCCACGCGACTACATTCCTGATATTCGCAGCAAGATCGACGTCTACCGGCGGCTCTCGCGGGCGGCGGAGGCTGGGCATGTGGATGATATTCAGGCCGAGCTGGCCGACCGGTTTGGCCCTCTGCCGGATGAGGCCAGGCGGCTCTGTGAGGCGGCACGCGTTCGCGTGGCGGCTGCATCCTGGGGAATCGACGCGATCAACCGCCACGACGGCCTGCTTGTCTTGAGCTTTCATGACATCTCGCGTCGCCGAGCGCTCAAAGAAGCGATGGATGGCCTGCTGCGGATTGTGGACGAACGGACCGCGGCCTACCCGCTGGTTCAGCAGCACGACGCTGACGATCTGGCGACCCCAGACGGACTGCTGGCCGTGCTGCGAGGGCTGCTGGAACGTTCGGGAGTGCGAGGTGCGGCGACTCCGGAGGGCCTGCAGGCGAGAAAGTCACGCCGTCGTCGCAGAAAACCGCGTGACAGCCGGGAAAAGAGCGGCGAAAGGCATTGAAACGCTGTTGCGACAGCCACTCCCCGGGTTCTATAGTCCGCCGCGAATCGTCTCCACAAGGAGCCCGCCGTGGCCCGACGCCGACACGTTTTGCTGGTCGACCTGTCCCTTGTCCGAGGGCTGCGGTGTGTCATGGCTTGCTGCCTGGTGACACTCGCGGTGAACCCTGCGGCTGCCCAGCGAATTGCCAATCAGTTTGACCAGCAGGCCGCAGACGCCACCCGTTCGCCCACGCCAGGGCTTGAACAGCAGCGGAGTGTCGATACATCGATCGCCCGGCCCTATATCCCGAAGGAAACCACCCGGCCAGCGGCCTGGCCCAGCTCGATGCAGTCGCACGGCAGTGTGGTTTCGAGCATTCGCACGAATCCCAATAGCCCACTGGTGCCGATTGACGGCCCCTCACCGGTCGGCTCTGAAACGATCCAGGCCCTCGCTGCGGTTCCGCTGGGCAGTCCCTCGGGCGATGCGACCGTTCAAAGTGGCTTCTCTGAGCAGGACGGCTCAAGCGAGCACAGCGGTGTCGTGCAGACGCAGTATGTGGAGCCTGCTACCGCGTTTTCTCCAACCGTTTCCCAGTTTGGAGCAGCCTCAGGTCAGCCTGAAGTGCTCGGTGCAGACCCTCGTCTTGAGCAGCCACGAATGGCCGATGGTTTTCCACAGGCAGGAGCAACGCCTGCGGGAGAGCCTGCCGCAGAACTCCCCGTGGATCCCTTGCTCAGCCAGGCACAGTCCCTTCAGACGGCGATGGTGGTGGCTCGTGTCGGGCCCGAAGTGGTGCTTGAGAGTGATCTGATCACGCCCGCGGTGGCGGCGTGGCTCGAGAAAGTCACCCCCGGCCTTCCGCCGGAACAGGTCCGCGAACTGAAGATGCAGGTCTATGAACATCTGCTCACGCAGTATGTCGAGTCGATGATCGTCTATGTCGATGCCTGCCGCACGATTCCGGCAGAGGCGCTGCCTGAGATCGAAGCGAAGGTCAATCAGGCCTTTGATGCCGAACAGCTGCCGAGGCTGATGCAGGAAGCTGGCGTGGCCAACTCCTTGGAGTACGAGCAGCTGTTGCGGTCACGCGGCCAGTCACTCGATCGACTGAAAAAGGCATTTTTTGAGCGAGCGATCGCCCAGCAGTGGCTTGCGCAGGCGCTGGAAGCAGGAGCGGGCGGGGAGATTCCTCACGCCGAGCTGATTGCCTACTACCAAGAACACCTTTCCGATTACGAGTATTCGGCAAAGGCCAAGTTTGAAGAGCTCTGCGTGCGGTTCGGAAGCAACCGGACGCGGGAAGAGGCCTGGGGAGTGCTTGCTGGCCTCGGAAATCGGGTGCTCACCGGCGAAACATTTGCCGAGGTCGCCAAACAGGGGTCTGAGGGGCCAACCGCCTCGCAGGGCGGTGCCTACGACTGGACCAGTGAGGGCAGCCTCCGCTCACAGGTGATCAATGAGGCGATTTTTAGCCTGCCTATTGGCAAACTGAGCACGATTCTCGAAGACGAGAGTGGCCTCCACATAGTCCGGGTGGTGGAACGCACCGACGCCGGCCGCACCTCATTTCTCGAGGCCCAGGTGGGGATTCGCGACGCCCTGCGTGCCGAGCGGCACGAGAAGGCGGTCGACGAGTATCTCTCCAAAGTTCGCGAGCGGACTCCGGTCTGGACGATCTTCGACGACGAAGAGGATCGACAGCAGGACGTCAGAATGGTTCGCGGCACTGCAGCAGGACGCTAACGCAGCGTCGTTGCCGACCATTCTCGCCCCCGATAAACTGCCGCAGTCGGTGGGGCGCCAGGCCGTGATCCTGCCGGAGATGTTCACTTCAGAGGCGATGCCCAATGCCCCCCCAGTCTTCCGCTCAGAGTTCCGCAGCCGCTGTTCCTTCCTCTCCGCCGGCTCCGCCCGCCACCAGCAGCGGCTCAGCCCAGTTCACCTACGACGGAACAACAGTCGATCTGCCTCTGCTGACTGGAACCGAGGGTGAGCGAGCGATCGATATCGCGAAACTCCGTGGAAAAACAGGTCTCGTCACGCTCGACGAGGGCTACGTCAACACCGGATCCACGACCAGTGCGATCACCTTTCTCGACGGCGAAAAGGGCATTCTTCGCTATCGCGGGTATCCGATTGAGGTGCTCGCCGAGAAGTGCGACTTCATCGAGGTCAGCTACCTGCTGATCTACGGAAAGTTGCCGACGGAAGACGAACTCAACGCCTTCCGTAAGTCGCTCTCGCACCACTCGATGATCCACGAGGACATGCGGAGCTTCTACAACGGCTTTCCTCGCGACGCCCATCCGATGGCGATCGTCGGCAGCGTCGTTGGAGCACTCTCGACCTTCTACCAAGATTCGCTTGATGTGCGAGATCCGCAGCAGGTTGAGGTGAGCGTCCATCGGCTGCTGGCCAAGCTGCCCACGATCGCTGCCTACAGCTACAAGAAGTCGATCGGGCAGCCGCTGATGTATCCGCGGAATGATCTCTCCTACTGCGAGAACTTCCTGCAGATGATGTTTGCGGTGCCTTGCGAGGAGTATCAGTGCGACCCCGACTTCGCCGACGCCCTCGACATGCTGCTGATCGTGCATGCCGATCATGAGCAGAACTGCTCGACCTCAACGGTGCGGATGGTCGGATCGAGTGATGCCAATCTGTTTGCCAGCATTTCGGCAGGCATCTCCGCGTTGTGGGGCCCGCTCCACGGTGGTGCCAATCAGGCCTGTGTGGAAATGCTTGAGGCGATCGTGGCCGATGGCGGCAACGTGAAGAAGTATGTCGACATGGCGAAGAACAAAGAATCGGGCTTCCGCCTGATGGGCTTTGGTCATCGTGTCTACAAGAACTACGATCCGCGGGCAAAGCTGATCAAGTCGACCTGCGATCGTCTGCTTGCCAAGCTTTCGATCCACGACCCCATCTTCGAGGTCGCTCAGAAGCTCGAGGAAGTGGCGTTGGCAGACGAATACTTCATCGAGCGGAAGCTCTATCCCAACGTCGACTTCTACTCGGGCGTGATCTACCGCGCCATGGGTATCCCCGTGCAGATGTTTCCAGTGCTGTTTGCAATGGGCCGGCTGCCCGGCTGGATCGCGCACTGGATTGAGATGCATCACTCGCCCACCAAGAAGATCTGTCGTCCTCGGCAGATCTACACCGGCGAAAACCAGCGTGAGTTTCCCGCCTTCGCTCAGCGGTAGCGTTGCCTAGCGCTTGCGGCGAAAGAAGTCGCTGAGAAGCCGACCGCATTCATCGGCAAGCACACCGCCGAGATGTTCAACCCGGTGGTTGAGCCGGCGGTCTTCGAACAGCGTGTAGAGCGAGTGGACGGCGCCGGCCTTCGGGTCTGCAGCACCCCAGACGACGGCAGGCACGCGTGCCTGCAGGATTCCGCCTGCACACATCGGACAGGGTTCGAGTGTGACGTAGAGAATGCAGCCCTCGAGCCGCCAGCTGCCAAGGCTCGATGCCGCCTGCGTCAGAGCGATCATTTCGGCATGGGCCGTGGGATCCTGGAGCTGCTCGCGCTGGTTGTGGCCAGAGGCAATCACACGGCCTCCCGCGACAACCACGGCTCCCACCGGCACCTCATCCTCGCTGGCGGCAATCTGGGCTTCTTCGATCGCCAGCCGCATCCAGCGGTCATGCTGGCTGTCGGCAAAGAGTTCGCCCGGGGGGGCACCGATGTTGAGCATGGACGGCGATCTCTCGAGGACGAAGCAGGGCGGCCCATTCTCAGGCCAGCCATGGGGTACAGTAGCATGTTGGAGAGGGGCCTCGGGCCCACCCCCCCATGTCGCATCCGCGGCGCCGCCGCCTAGTGAAGAGGACCGCATCCATGCAGCCGGAGCTTCTGTCGCAACTCTACCTGGCAGCCCTGCGATGGGCTCACATTCTCGCAGCCATGGTGGCTGTTGGAGGCCTGTTCTACGCCCGCTTCGGCCTGCTGCCGGCCATGCAGGTTCTCGATGAGGACAGCCGCGAGAAACTCCACGAGGGAGTTCGGAAGCGGTGGCTGCCCTGGGTGATCGGGGCGATCACGCTGCTGTTGGCGAGTGGCCTGGCCAACTTCCTGCTGTTTAACGATGCCGCCCAAGCCTGGGAGGATGGCACCTGGATGAAGCAGACCAAGTATCACGCCCTGTTCGGCGTGAAGTTTCTGCTCGCGCTTGGTGTGTTCTACTTCGCCAGCGGCCTGGTTGGTCGTGGTGAGGGCACTGCCTGGATTCGGGCCAACCGGGGGAAGTGGCTCTCGGTGACCCTGTTGATGGCGGTGGCCATCGTGATGCTCTCCGGCTGGATGCGTGGGCTGCATGTGGGGCCGAACCGTGTGGCGGAGGAAGAGGCCTCGGGCGTGCGGTTTAACGTCACGCAGGAGGGCATGGCTGCCGGCGAGGATGAGAGCAACTCAGCAGCGCCGGCGGAGGAAGCCGCAGGGGATGGAGCCGAGGAAAAGGCAGAGGACGCATCCGCTGAGGAGCCAGCCGCCGCGGAAGCGACTGACGAAGCTGCAGAGGCCGCAGCAGCCTCGTAGGCCAGCTGGTGCAGCGGTGTCGCCGCCGTGTGTGAGTGGGGTGAAGGGAACGACGTGTCGCGGGGAGTGAGACGGGATGGATAAGAAGCAGAAGAAGCGGATGGAGGTGCTGCAGCAGAAGATTCAAAAGGTGCAGCAGCTCCTCTCCGCAGCGAAGAAGCAGCCGGACGATCCTGCCGAGATTCCGCGACTCGAGGGAGAACTCGCTGCATACCACGAGGAACTGGCAAAGCTCAAGCAGAGCTAAGCGGCGCGACTCGCCCCGCAGGGGGACGGCAGAGCGGAGGCATTCGGCCGTCCGCTGTGGCCACTTTCCTGAGGGTATGATTGAGAACGCTGGGGCACCGTTTGGAAATCGTGGATCTATGGGCCTACTCGACTCACTGAAGAAAGCCTTCGCCGGGAATCCCCGCGTTGACCTCTCCACCCGCTTTGAGCGGCTCAAGGAAGCGGTCGCCGGAACGATGTCGAAGTTCTACAAAGCCCGAGACCTGACAACAGGGAAAGTGGTCGGCCTGAAACTTCTCGACTCGAAGAAGCTCGATCCGATCGAGGCCCGTTACAGGGGACTCGGAAAGCCGACGGAAGGCGAGATCGGCCTGCAGATCAACGGAGAGAACATCGTGAAGACGCTCGAGTGGGGCGTGGCTCGCGATGGCACCAAGTTTGTTGTGCAGGAGTACATCGAGGGGCCTGGACTGCAGACCATCGTGGGGCGGCGGACGGACCTCGACGCGGCCGCCCGGATCGATCTAGTTCGGCAGGCGGCGAAGGCCCTCGCGGCAGTGCATGCGGCGGGGTTTGTGCACCGCGATGTCTGCCCACGCAACTTTCTCCTCGAGCCGGGCGGCAGGCTGGTGCTGATTGACTTCGGCCTGACCGTGCCGGACAGGCCGGCCTTTATGCAGCCGGGCAATCGGGTGGGAACACCGAGCTACATGGCACCGGAGGTTGTGCGGCGGCGGCAGGCGGACCACCGGCTCGATGTGTTTTCCTTCGGTGTCTCGGCCTACGAGATCCTCACCTACGAGATGCCTTGGCCACGAGGCGGCAGCAAGCATGCGGCGATGCGGTCGACGGAACCGGCCGATATCCGCGAATACTGGCCGGAAATCCCGGAACCATTGGCCAAAATGGTGATGTCGTGCCTTTCGACTGATCCCGACGAGCGGCCGGCGTCGATGGAAAACGTCCTGGCGGTTCTCGAGGGACTCAAGGAAAAAGTCGCCTGAGCCCCTCCTGGGGGTTCGCGGCCCTTTTTTTTAGTCTCGACAGCCCTCCCGCGAGGGCACGAACGAGCGGGCCTTGAAGACGGTTTCGAGCCGCCTTAGGATACGAGGCTCACGAGATTTCGTACTGATTCTTCTTCCAGCAGGGTTTTTTGAGGTTTCGCCATGACGATGGACAAGAGTCTCCGCGTTCGTAAGGGTTCTTCGCGGGCCCGTGGCGTCCTCACCCGTGCAGAGCGGATCGCCAAACTCGAGGAGCTCGGCACCTGGCAGGACGGCCAGCGTCCTCTCGGCCTTCCGAAGGTCCGGGTCTACAAGGTGGTGCTCAAGAAGAAGAAGAAGGCGAAGGAAGAGCCCGAGGCAGAAGGCGGCAAGAAGAAGAAGTGATCGCCTGCCGGGCAGATTCCCGGCCAGATGCAATCACCTGTGGGATGCCCACGCCGTTCAGTGCCGCTCCCGCGACTCCGCAGCCTGGAATACCTTCCACGAGCTGCCTGATCCGTGCCACCCGCTCGCGATGCCCAAGGTGGTACTGCGGCATTGCTCCTTCCCAGCGTGCCACCCTGATCAGGCTTGGTGTGCCAGTGACGCCAAGCAGGTCGGCAACTTCGCCGATCGCTCGTTCACTCAACGTCTCGTCGTTCAGTGTGGCTGCCTGCGGATCGAGTGCTCCACCGAGAAACACTCGCATCAGCACGTGGCCTTCCGGAGCACGCCCGGGAAACTTCGAGCTCGAAAAGCTGATCGCCAGAATGCTGCGTCCCTCCTGACGCGGGATCACCAGGCCAGCCGCATTGAGTGGATGACGCACCGCCTCTCGCGGGAAACCGAGTGACACGATGGCGGAGCCGGCATAGGCAATCGACCCAAGTTCTGCGGAGAGTGCGGGGCAGACCTGCTGCAGCAGTGCGGCGGCGGGCGTGGCAGGGGTGCTCACGATCAGGGTGTCGGCCTCGAGCAGGCTCGCTCCCGGCTGAGCGAAGCCTGTGTCTGCAGAGCGTTCAGTGGGGGTAGGAGCCAGCTGCACGCGGTACGTGTCGACATGGTCGACACGGTCGACACGGGCCTGCAGGCAGCTCAGTCCCCGCTGTTGCAGGTGTTCGCACCAGCGACGGGGGAATGTGTCGAGTCCGCTGGCAAGGGTCACAAACTGCCCGTAGCGAGCCCCGGCAGTGCCCTCGTTGCGATCAACAGACTTCAATCGCTTGAGTTCTCCGGTCCTCAGGCTTCCCGCCTGCTTCTCCATGGACAGAAAATCAGGCAGGGCGGCAGCCATGCTGAGTTTGGTGGGGTCAGCTGTCCAGATGCCTGATACGAGAGGCTGCACGAGCCGTTCATAGGCTTCTCGGCCAAGCCGGCGGATGGCGAACGATTCCAGGCTCTCATCATCGGCGGTGGAGGCAGGCACAAAACGCTCCAGACAGACCCGTAGTTTTGCCAGCGGCGAGAGGAGCGGAGAGCGGAGGATGCTCGCAAGCTGGCCGGGAGCCATCAGGCGGAAGCCAGCGGGGACGGGATAAAGCTCGCCTCGACCGAGCACAAGCGCACGCCGCGAGGTGGGCCGCAGCGGCAGAACGTCGGCTCCAAGACCCAGCCGTTCAACGAGTTCGACCGCTTCTGGTTTGGAGGTGAGAAAGCTGTCTGCCGACCGCTCAATCAGCCAGCCATCCTCCCGTATCGTCTCGATCACGCCGCCCGCACGGCCCACTGGGTCGATCAGGGTGGTCTGCCAGCCCTCGCTCACCATCACGTCGGCTGCCGCAAGGCCTGCCAGACCAGCTCCGACCACCACACAGCGTCCGGACGGAGATTGATCTGTTGACGACATGAAGACACCACCTCCTGGGGACACGAACCTCCCTATTTTACCTCATGTTGGCAGCTTCACTGGCTGCCTCGGTGAGGACGCTGCCTTCCTGGGAAGGCCTGCGAAGCCACGGAATCTGGTCTGGACCCGTCGGTTCACGAAACCTACCGTCCTCACTCAAGAGGTTTCCCGCGGACATGGTATGCCGGGGAATCGTGACACCGATCGTGGAGGGATCCTGACGTGGCCACTCGCTTCAAGCGCAATCTGTGCGGGGTGCACTGTAAGCCCACCGCGACCGCACTGGCATCCATGGGCATTCTAACGCTCGGTCTTGTACCGATCGTCGATCCAGGTGCAGCGGTCGCTGCTGAGACTACCCCCGTGGTGGTGGCTGCCGAAGAAGGCGCACCTCCGCGTGCTTTGATGCGACTGCCGCAATGGATTGAGTCGATCGGCACCGAGCAGGCCGCTGCTGTTGAACAGCCGCTGCAGCTCTCTCAGCAGCTTGCCGAGGTGACGGAGACCGCAGCCACGACACTGCCAGACTCGGCAACCTCCTCGACCGACCTTCCGCCTGCGGCCAGTGTGCCACCTGCTCGGCTGCCCGTTGCTCCTGGAAGCCGTCTGCTGCGAAGCCATCAGGGCAAGCCACAGTCGTTTGCCACGCTCACCAGCGGCTGGACAGAAATCGACGGTACTGAGGCTGTTGAGGGGCAGGTCATCCTGACATCCGCAGAGGAGCCGCAGACGGACGAGGCGGCCGCGAGTGAAGATGCGGTAACGGAAGACGTCACCGCGACGGCGGAGACGCTTGAGGAAGAAACACTCGTTCTGCCTGAGACGACGAGCGAGGTCACCACTGATGAGGATGCGGTCGTCGACACGCTCGATCCAGTGGCTGCTGAAACTGGTGCAGACGATGCAAGCGAGCTGCCACCGCAGCCGACTGACCGCGATGCCGCTCCGACACTCGCCATCGATCCGGCCAGTTTTCGTGGTGCTCTGCCGGGAACCACCACACGGGAAGAACTGTTGGAGTCGTGGGGGGAAGGTGAAGCCTTCGCTCGCGAGGATGGAAGCGAAGGTCTCTCGTGGGAGATGCCTCCCTTCGAACGCGTGGAGGTTGTCCTCGACGACGACATCATCAGTTCGATCTACATCCGGCTGGCTGAGCCCACCACGGTTGATGCTCTTGCAGGGCAGCTCGAGATCAACGACTTGAGAACCGTGTCAGTCCTCGATGCAGAAGGCGTTGCAGTTGGTGAGGTTTTCCCTGAGCGTGGTGTGATCTTCAGCCTGACGCCTGGAACCGACACGGCCACCGCTCTGATGCTCGAGCCGCTGGATCCTGAGGCCTTTGTGTTGCGGGCAGAGGGTGAACTCGACACCAGCATCGCCAACGCGATGACCGATCTTCAGTACGCTGTTGAGGTCGATCCTGAATATCAGCGAGCTCACCGTCTGCTGCTGGTTCTGCTCTGTGATCAGGGCCACTGGCTGAAGGCGGCTGAGGTCGCAGCAGCTACGGAGGCGCTCGCTCCGAGTGACTCATGGACACTGCTGAAGCATGCGTCGGTGCTTCTGGCACTGGGCCAGTTCGAGGAAGCGATCGCCAAGACGCAACAGGTGCTGGAGACTCCGCAGCTGCCGCCACTGGTGATGGCTCAGGCGGAGCGTCAGCTCGGCCGCATCGAGTTGGCTCTCCCGGCCCCGAACTACCAGCAGGCCCTCAATCACTTCACGGCCGCCATCAAGCATGCCGCGCCGCTGACTGAGAATCCTGCTACCCCGATCCGTCGTGCCGCCCTCGACATTCAGCTCGATAGCCACCTCGGCACCGCGCTGGCGATCGCCAGTGGCAACTGGCAGCAGAAAGACCGTGTTCTGCCGAAGTGGGTCGCTCGTGCCGAAGGCTTTGCTCGGCAGCTTGCCGAAGAAGAGCAGGGGAATCCCACCCTGGAACTCCGCTTGTGTCAGGGCGTCCTCGCCATCTCGGCAGCATCAACCGATGCAGACAGTCCGATGCCATGGATCAAGCGACTGCTGACGGTCCGTTCGGCGATTGGCAACGACGTGACTGACCCGTGGCGTGAAGCTCAGGTCGACTGGGAAGTGGGACAGGCGCTCAATGACGCCCTGACTGCTGCCCAGCTCCGTGGCGACACGACCGACATGCTCGACAATGCCACGCTGACAGCGGCATACCTTGAGCGTGGCAGTCATCACCGTGACATGACTGCTGATGAGCAGCGTGAGTTTGGCGATCTCCTCTTCAGGATCGGCATCCTCTACAGCCTGCAGAAGGGCGATCATGAAACCGCAGTGACCTGGTTTGACAAGGTGCTGCCGCTCTGGGAGCGGAACGACTCATTCGCCACCCGCGGCGAACTAGGCCGACTCGGTGAAGCCTACGTCAGCATGGCGATTTCCTACTGGCAGGTTGACCGCCGCTCCGAAGCGGTCGATCTGTCGAGCAGTGGTGTCGACATGATGGTCACAGCAGTGGATGAGGAGCAGCTCGAGGAGCAGGCTCTGGCGGTCGCTTACGGCAACCTCTCGACGATGTACGCCGAGGAAGGTGATGCGGAGCGATCCGAGATGTACGCCGAGATGGCCAGCCGCGCTGAAGCCACCGGCACTCGTCAGTAGGCCAGCGTTTGCAGGCTGAGTACAACAGACCGCGGGGCAGGTGACCTCTGTTGCCTGCCCCGCGTTTTTCTGTTTATTCGTGGCGAATAACAGGCGGCAGCCAGGTGCAGAGGTACCAGCACCGCGGTGAGGTCATCCCAGCCAGGGCGTCGAGTGAGAGGGTGATGCCAGACGCATCGAGTCGAGCGGAGGCTGTGCCTGCCGTGCCGAGCACCTCGTCAAGGAGCCCGACCGGTTTGAGGTACCTCACCGCCCGTACGTTCTCATCCGCCAGCCCGGTGAGTTCCACCGCACGGGCGACCGCGTCGTCAAGAAAGCCAATCCGGTCAATCAGTCCGACCTCTTTGGCCTGCTGAGCGGTGAAGATGCGGCCTGTCCCGATCTCCGCAAACTGTTCGTCGGTGATCTTGGGACGCCCCGTGCGGACAATCGAGGAGAAGCGTTCAAACATCTCGTCCACCAGACTCTGTAAGACCTGACGCTCGCGGTCTTCAAGTTCAGGTGTGCGGGCTTTGGTGGGGCTGAGCATCTGCTTGAGTGGGCCGCTGGCGACCGTGGCGTCGGCGATGTCATACCGTTGGAGCAGCTGCGAGAAGTCATAGTTGGGAATCAGCACCCCCACCGATCCGGTCAGCGTTGCCGGCTCGGCAAACATCACATCCTCTTCACCTCCACTGGCCATCGCGATGTAGTAGCCGCCACTTGCCGCGATGCTACCCATGCTGACGACCACGGGAATTTCACGCTCAGCGGCGAGGGCTGAAATCCGGTGATGCAGTTCGTCAGAGCCACTGACAGTTCCGCCGGGTGAGTCGATTCGCAGCACGATCGCCCGCACGTTCTCGTCTTCTTCGATCCGATCGATCTGCCGACTGGCGAATCCGTCACCCCCCAGAATGGTCCCAGAGATGGTGACGATCGCCACCTTGGACTGGGCTGAGTTGGAGTAGGAATGGAAGGTTTCCACCACCTGGGAGCCGGTCTGGAAATAGGTGGCGTTTGCCCCGGTGCTGACCACGGCCACCAGGACGGCAATGCCGGTGATAATCCAGGCCAGGCGGCCACCCAAACGGCTACGAGGCTGCTCCAGAATCAACCGAGTTGGGGCCGGTTGCCCCTGCTGGTGCGGGATTTGGGGAGGGATGTGATCTGCCATAACTGCTCCTCGTGGCTGTGAAATGTTCGACCTCTCGTCACAGGTGGCCAAAACGCCGTCAGTGTAGCCAGCCGCTCAAAGCTGTGGGCTCATTCACAGTTTGTCGTGTTGCCAGGGGGTTCGGCCCATCGCTACGCTCCACCGGCTGTGACAGGCACAGCAAAGAAAACTGAGGAAGGAGTGTGCCGGTGATCGTTTCGGTGAGCACGGAGTGTTTTCCAGACCTGCCTTTGCATGAGGCAATCGAGCGACTGGCTGAGCTCGAGTTCACCGCCGTTGAGATCGATGTCCACGAAGGCGGGCATCTCGAACCGGCGAAAGTGCTGGCCGATGGGGAATGGGCCCTCGCCCAGTGTTCCGACCTGCAGCGACTGCGGCCGGTTGCGCTCTCGTTTTCCTCCCCCGAGACGCCGGACGTTTACGATCGGTTTGAAGCCTGCTCCAAACTGGCCAAAGCACTTGGGGTTGTGACTCTCGTTGTGGAGTCTTCGGAACTCGGCACGCCCTTTAATGGTGAGATCGAACGGCTCCGCAAGCTCGTGGCGATCGCATCGGATGCTGGGCAGATTGTTGGAGTGAAGACGCAGAACGACCGCATGACCCAAGATGCCGAAACCACGGCGTCGTTGTGTCGGAACGTCCCCGGCCTCGGCGTGACACTCGATCCGAGTTACTTCATCTACGGCCACGGCAAGAAGCCTGCCAGCTGGGATTCGATCCTGCAGTATGTCTGCCACGTTCATCTGCGAGACACCAAGCCGGATGCCTTTCAGGTCCGTATTGGGCAGGGCAACGTGGAGTATGGCAAGCTGATTGCGCAGCTGCAGCGGTTTAACTTCAACCGCGCCTTCTGCGCCCACATGCCACCTCTTGAGGATATCGACCAGACGGGCGAGCTTCGCAAGATGCGGCTGCTGTTGGAAAGCCTTGTCTAAGGGGATGCGTCGGCGTGCGGAAGTGAGCGTTCCTGACTGAGGAACGTTTTCCCCGTGGTGGCGAGGCAGGTTAGGTCGTCGGTGGCAAGGTGACGACCACTGCTGCGGGCGAGAGCGAGACGGCAGGCTGTTTCAGCGGCCGCGAGCCCTGCGGTGTCACCAGCGGCGGCAGTCACACGGTCGGCATGATGGGCGACGGCGAGGATCACCAGCTGCTCGCGGACGCGGGCGGCGAGGCTTCCCACGAGGAGCTGGTGCTCGGCGAGACCTCGTCCGTGGCGGCGGATCGCCCGTTCGATGTCTCTGGCGGTTTTTCGCATCTGCTGCCGCGCCGCGGCGGCGAAGCCACGAAAACGAGCATCGAGAATCGATCGGTCTTCGGCGGCCGAACCCCAGCGTGTGGCTCTGAGCCTGAGCGCTGGCAGAAGCATCGACAAGGGTGAACTGCTTCGCCGGGCGGCGAGTGGATGTCGCTTGACGAGCCCTTTGAACAGGGCAAGCTCCAGCAGACCGCTCTCACCCTCGTAGGTGTTGACGGCAAAGTGGTCGTGTAATGAATCGCCGAGTGGATGCCCACGCAAGAAGGCTCGTCCACCGTGGATGCCATACGCGTCGGCGGCTGCCTCGCGCACCAAACCACTCGCAGTGACCTTCGCGACAATCGCTTCGAGTTCTCCACTGCCGCCGGCGTCGATGCTGTGGGCGGCCCAGCTGGCGACAGCTTCGCAGGTGAAGGCGGCGGCGGCGATACGAGCGACGCGGCCTTGGATCAGTTCTCGTGATGCGATCGGCTGTCCCCAGGTTTCTCGCTGACGGGCGTAGGCCACCGCTTCGCCGAGCATCAATGAGAGTGTGCCCACTGCCTGCGCCGCGAGCGTGACCCGTCCGCGGTTGAGCCCGTGCCAGACAATCTGCATCGCGTCAGGGGCTCTGCCAGGTTTTGCCGGCCCGGTGAGGATGTCTTCGGCAGAGACTTCATACCGATCAAATCGCATCAGCTTGTTGTGCGCATGCTTGAGCGGATGCAGTTGGCAACGCTCGAGTTGCACCTGATCGGTGTCTTGGGCTGGCAGACGCACGAGAATGATCACAGGGGCATTGCCATGGTCGGCATCTCGTGCCAGCAGCTTCACCAGCCGGCCGTGGGTGGCCCCGGTGATAAACATCTTCTCGCCAGTGAGCAGCAGGCGACCTTCATGACGTGTGAGTGTGGTGGCCACGCGGCCAAGGTCGCAGCCGGCGTCCGGCTCGGTGGCTGCAAAGACTGACAATGGCGTGCCGCGGGCGAGTGCGGGGAGATGCCGCTGCTGCTGCTGTTGTGTGCCAAAGTCGCGAAGTGCCCAGACGGCTCCGATCGTGGAGTGCACAGAGAGCATGCCGGCAGACGTCGGAGAGATGCTCCCCAGGTGTGAAACGACACGACAGAGCTGCTGCATTCCGGCAGCACTCCCACCATGTGGCTCAGGAACAGCCAAGCCAAACAGGCCAGTCTTTGCTAGAGCCTCCTCTGCCGTTGCGGCGAGTCTGCCAGCCTCGTCAAACAGGGAGCCGTCGTCCCGCATGCGGCGGGCCAGGGAGACCGCATCACTCTCGAGCGACGCCATGGCAGCTGGCAAGGGAGCGGCAGCGGCTTCAGCAGCGGCGGCAAAGCTCCCCGAGGCGGATCCCTGCCAGAGGCAGCTGGCTGCCGGTGTGGTGGAGCCGGCAACAGTGGCGGCTGAGCGGATGGGATGCAGGTTGTCGGGGCGTGGCTCTGCGTGAGGAGTCGCGGCTGTGGCCATTTCCTTCGCCAATCCTTTCGCGATTGTCTGGCGACGGAGTTTCATCGCGGCCGTCACCTCGCCAGAGTGTGGATCAAAACTGCGGTCGAGCAGGAGCATCTGGTTTACCTGCCATGCACGCGGAAGATGACGCTGCCGCCAGGCGATCCGCCGGGTGAGCCATGCGACAAGCCGTGGATGTCGCAGCGCCTGCCGACGGCTGATCACACGGAGCCGCATGCTCCGCACGGCATCACGAAACACTGCTGGCTCCGGCACGATCACCGCGACCGGTCGCCGAAGGCCATGTCCGAGCACACACACCTGGGCAATGGCGGGGTCTTCCGCGAGAAAGGCCTCGATGTCAGCAGGGGACAGCTTCTCTCCCCCTGCCAAGACGAGCGTGTCGCCAGCTCGACCAGAAAGACGCAGGTGGCCGTTGGCGTCGAGAGCACCGAGATCACCCGTGGTGAGCCAGCCGCCGGTGGTGATCGAATGCAGCGTGGTGTTGCCTGCTTCGATCGTGCCAAGTGCCAGACCCGGGCTGCGGACCTCAAGCACGTTCTCCCCGTTCACGCGAACGTCGACACCTGCCAGGGGAGGACCAACCGTGCCAGGCATCTGGTTTCGTGGACTCGCCAGACTGATGACCGGCCCTGCCTCTGCAAGACCGTAGCCCTGCACCAGCGGCACACCTGCAGACGCAAACGCGTCGATGGTCCTTTGCCGCAGCGGGGCACCGCCTGACACACACACACGCACGCGGCCACCAAGCCGTGCGGGAAGGTCGTCAATCTGGCCCGCCGCGAGAGCTTGCTCAAGACGTTCGTAAAACGCAGGCACACCGAGAATCACGGTGGGCGACACTTCCTGGGCCGCGTCGAGCAGTCGCGTGCGATCTTCCACGATCGCCAGGCACGCTCCACGGACTAGTGCTGTGCCAAGATCGCCGGTGCGAGCCAGCGAGTGGGTCATCGGCAGCCAGGCCAGGCGAACGTCTTCAGGCTCCTCCAGGAACACGCCGGCAGAGGCCACCGCATTGGCCGCGAGTGACCGCTGTGAGTGCACAACGCCGCGGCCACGGCCTGTCGTGCCTGACGAGAAGAGAATCACCGCTTCTTGATCGGGATCGCAGGCAGCGATGCGTTCCGCGAGGCTGGCTGCAAGCTGGTCGGGTGCGGGGCTGGTTGCTGTGGCGAGCAGTCCATTGGGGGTATGGCACCGCCAGTCGAGCTGTCGGCATGGCATCGCTGCCAACGCCTGGTGACCACGTCCACTGACAAGCACGGCCTCAACACGCAGCCATTCGCACCAATGCCGACGGGCCTCTGTAGTCATCTCCGCATGAAGGGGCACATGCACGATGCCTGCTAGGAGACAGGCGAGATCGACCAGCACCCAATCTGCTGTGTGTGGCCCGCTGTGAGCGAGTCGATCACCGCGGGAGAGCCCTTCTGCCTCGAGTCGGGCTGCCAGCTGCATCGCCGCGGCCGCCAGGCTGTGCCACGTCGAACATCCGGACAGCTCAGGGGAAGAGGCGTTGCCGATGCGTGACGCGGCAGGTGTTCTCAGGGCACCGCGATCGCCGTCATGTTGAACTCGTTGCGCGAGCAGGCCAACAAGGGTGTCTGCAGGCAGCAGTGCCGCAGTCGCTGCCGAGGCGTCGCGAGAGGATGCGTGTGGCTGCATGCCTCACCTCTGTGGGCCAGAGGTGACCTCCAGGAGGACGGCCATGCCCTGCCCGAGGCCCACACACATCGTGGCCAAGCCCAGGCCACCGCCCCGTTGCCGCAACGCCTGCACCAGCGTGGTGACCAGTCGAGCTCCACTGGCTCCCAACGGATGGCCGATCGCGAGGCTGCCACCATGGACGTTCACCCGGGCTGGATCGAGCCCGAGAGCCCGGATGTTCTGGATCGCCTGCGCCGCAAAGGCCTCGTTAAGCTCGATGAGATCAATCTCTGCGAGTGAGACGCCTGTACGAGACAAAAGCTTCTCGACCGCAGGCACTGGGCCTGTGCCCATCACCGCAGGAGGCACGCCAACGGCGACCGAACCGAGCACTCTGGCAAGTGGTTCAAGGCCCTGCGCTCGTGCGGTCTGCTCGTTCATCACCACCACTGCGGCGGCACCATCACTGATCGGTGAACTCGTGGCTGCCGTGATCGTCCCGATCTTCGGCAGGAACACCGGGTCAAGGGTTGCCATCGCTTCAAGAGATGTGTCTTCACGAGTGGACTGGTCACGTGTGACCTCGAGCAGCCGTCCTTCCTCGTCGTGCCCAACAACAGCAACGATCTCCTCAGTGAATGCATCTGTGTTGGCCCTGGCGGCTGCCTTGCGATGGCTGTCGAGGGCGTACTGCTCCTGCTCTTCTCGAGAGATGCCATGCTCGGCAGCGAGGTGTTCGGCGGTGAGGCCCATCGAAAGGGATGCTCGGTTCGAGCGGGCAAAGACCTGTGGATGGATTTCGAGCTCTGACTCCATCGGCAGATGGTGCATGTGTTCCACGCCACCAGCGACCTGGATATCCGCTTCACCACAGCGGATCGCCTGGCACGCGCGGGCGATCGCCTCCAGGCTCGATGCACAGAGTCGGTTGACGGTGCTTGCGGCCACGCTGAACGGGAGCCCGGCGAGGATCGCAGCATTGCGGGCCACATTGCCACCAAGTTCACCGTGCTGCTTTGTGGCGCCGAGGAGAACATCGTCAATCTCCGTCGGATCGACACGGCTGCGGCGGATCGCGTCCCTGATCGTGGCAGCAGCCAGTTCGTCACCCCGCACGTGGCGAAAGAAGCCGCGGGTGGGGTGCGCGCGGCCGATGCCGGTGCGACAGCAGGCAGCGATGACAGGCTGATTCGACATGGGGCGCGGGTTGGCTGGGGATGCGGGATGAGTGAACGAAAGAAAAACGGCCGCCGGCACGCGAACGGGGCGACTTAGGAATCCTTGTGAAAGTGCAGCGAGTCACGGGCCATCGATTCCAGGCGAGCTGTTGGCCGCATGCGAGGTCCGAGTGCCGCAAAGGGCTCCAGACGCCTGAGCACCTCTGCCGCACCGAGGCTGTCGGCCCATGCCAGCAGGCCACCACGAAACGCCGGGAAGCCGAGGCCGTAGATCACGCCAAGGTCGATGTCGGAAGGATCGCGGACGAGTTCTTCATCAAGAGCCCGGCTCGCTTCGAGCACCATCGGCAGCACGAGCCTGTTGGCAATCGCATCGAGGTCACGCAGCGGCTCTCCGCCAGGTGGCTCCTCTGCATAGTTCGACACGATCTTCTCTGCAGCGGGATCCGGCTCAAGGAGGCGTCCACCTGCGGCATATCGGTAGAAGCCGCCGCCGCTCTTGCAGCCGAGCCTGCCCGACTTCACCATCGCCGGTAGGACGGGAGCTGCCTCCAGTCGATCCCCATAGGCCTCATGCAGTACGAGCCCCGCGTAAAATGCGGTGTCGAGCCCGATCATGTCGTAGAGCTCGATGGGGCCCAGAGGCATCCCAAAGCGGCGGGCTGCTGCGTCGATCCGCCGCATGGAGACACCCTCCCGCAAAAGTTCGATCGACTCATGCAGATAGGGCATCAGGACCCGATTGACGAGAAAGCCTGGGCTGTCACGGACGACAATCGGAATCTTTCCGAGCCGTTTGCCATGGGCCACGGCGGTGCGGATCGTGCGGTCGCTCGACTGCGGTCCACGCACGATCTCGACGAGCTTCATCCGCTTCACAGGATTGAAGAAATGAAAACCACAGAAACGCGACGGGTCTTGGAGTGGCTCGGCAAGTCTCGTGATGGGGTTCGTGGAAGTGTTGGTGCCGAGAATGGCATCGCGAGCGACAACACGCTCGAGCTGACACAGCACCTCACGCTTGGCGTCAAGACGTTCGATCACGCTCTCGATCACCAGCTCTGCAGAGGCAACCGCCTCCAGGGAAGTGCTTGATCGAAGCAGGCCAGCGAGGGAGACGGCGACGGCGGGGTCACTTCGGCGGAGCTGTCGATTCCAGGCGGCTTCCTCAAGGATGCCGGGGAGCTGGCGGACGAGGGCATCGCCTGAGGCGTCGATGACGGTGACGGGAATCTTGCTACGGAGATGTTTGGCAACAATGCCGCCGCCCATGATGCCTGCACCAATCACACCTGCATGGGAGACAGCAACAGGCTGCAGCGTGTCTTCCGTGGCGTGTTCCGCGGAGTGGTCGCCCTGCAGGCCGTCGTCGCGTTTGTTCCGCTCAGCGAGCTGAAACACATGCAGCAACGCGCGAGGCTGTGGGCCGACAGCAAGGCTGGTGAATGCGGCACTCTCCAGAGCTTCCGCCTCTGTGGCCGTGCAGCTGGCGCCAGCCAGGATCGTTTCCAGCAGTTTCAGCGGCGCAGGGATGTGGCCACCGGTACGACTGAGGATCAGGGCCGAGGCCGTCGCTTCGAGGAATGACCGTTCTTCATCGGCCAAGGCGATCGGCTCGGTCTGCTGCTGCCGCCGCCTCGCGATCAGGCCGGTCCTCTCGGCATGCTCAAGGAGGGTGGTCACAGCTGCCGAGGCGTGTTCACGGGACACGCAGGCATCGACGAGGCCCATGCGGACGGCCCGCTCAGCCGACACACTCTCGCCAGATGCAGCAAACTCAACGGCTGGCCCTGGGCCGACCAGTCGTGGCAGTCGCACCGTGCCTCCCCAGCCTGGGATCAGGCCGAGTTTGACTTCTGGAGCCCCAAAGGTGGTCTGCGGGGCGTCAACCGCCACCCGCAGGTCGCAGGCCACCGCGAGTTCCAAGCCGCCGCCGAGACAGACGCCATCGATCAGAGCAACCGTCGGCCACGGATTCGCGGTCAGACGCCGAAACACGCGACGCCCAGCGGCCGTTGCCTCGGTGAGAGCCTCGGGTGCGGTGGCAGCGTCGCGGAGCAAGGTTTCCAGACGGGCGAGATCGGCACCGGCAAAAAAGCCGCAGTCGGCAGCCGCCGTCAGCACCACAGCGGAGGGGGGGCTGCCGCTGGCGGCCTGCTGCTCAAAACTGCTGAGTACGGCAGACAGTTCAGCCACCACCTCAGGCGTGAGCACATTCAGCCGATGGCCGGGAATGTGAAAACGGATCCACTCAACGGCGGCATCGTCACGGGTGCGTGTCAGGGTTTTGAATACGGACATCGATGGGCTGCGGGCTTGCCGGAGCGGAGAAAACCGCTAGTGTATCGGGCGTGGGGCGGCCTGCGGAGGCCGCTGTTTTTCGCACGTTCTCGCCAGTGGATGGGTTATGTTTGCGCTGTCCAAGGTTCGGGATGCTCGGGTCGCTACCGTGCTTTGGTTTGCGTTGGTCACGGTCGGAGTCGCTGGTCGACTCTGGCAGCCCGCCTGGAATGTGACACCGATGGCCGGCGTTGGGCTGGTCGCTGGCGCCACGTTTGCGAGCCCGCTGCTCGCAGCGACGGTGCCGCTGGCAGCTTTGGCGATCAGCAATCTTTTTCTGCCCGGCTACGGCAGTGTGACGCTTGGTGTGGTGGTCTACGCCGCGTCCGTGTGGCCAGTGCTGCTCGGTCCGCTGGTCCGAAAGGGCCGTCTGGCCGCGGTGTGTGGCGGAGCACTGGGGCATTCGTTGGTCTTTTACCTGACGACCAACTTCGCCTGCTGGCTTCTCTTTGAAGGCTATCCGAAGACGGCAGAAGGCCTGGGAGCCTGCTACGTGGCGGCCCTTCCCTTCTATCGTTGGATGCCGGTGGGTGACCTCGCCTGGGCTGTCGGGTTGACCGCCTGTGCCGCCGCTGCGTTGAGGGCTGTGACCGGTGAGTCGGTCGTGGCGAGCAGCCAAGGAGGCACTGTTTCGGGCTGAGTAGATGACGCTATTGGGGAATCTGTTGCAATAAAAAGCCCCCAACGCAGTGCAAGACTCCTCGGTTCTTGACTGTCGGCCAGTGTCACTGAGAATAGACTGACGATCGCCGCGGGAATGGCGGAATTGGCAGACGCGCTAGGTTGAGGGCCTAGTGGTAGTAATACCGTGCAGGTTCAAGTCCTGTTTCCCGCACTTGTTTCTTGACTGATGGCTGCATCGGGCGGGCGGCCAGACCTCAACGCTCATCGCCCCTCTTCAGCTTGCTCGCAACGGGACTACTGGCGTGACGGCCGACCCTGAGAACACCACAGGTGGGGCGGCGTCGTCTGCCCCTGAAGCATCGCAACCCCCCACCGACGCACCCGGTGCTGCGGAAACTCCGGCAGCGGTAGAGGCTGCTGCGGGTGACGGTGGCCAGCCAAAACGACGCATCGCGATCGGGACTCAGCGGGAGGGCGTTGCCCAGCCGCGGGTGTCGTCGCGCCATGTGCTCGTGGGCAGCAAGCCAGCCGCTGCAGCACCATCAGCAGCAGCGGATGGGGCAGCTGCCGAGGCTCCTGCTGACAGTGCTGCTCCAGGCAGTGCTGCTCCAGGCAGTGCTCCCACCGGCAGTGCTCCCACCGGCAGTGCTGCTGAGTCGCCGGCTTCTCAGGACGTCGGCACACCAGAGCCTGCGGCCGAGCAGGGGGGGGCTGCGGCTCCCGAGTCAGCTCCGCCGCTGGGCCCCCGTGGTGAGAGTGGCGGCCCGCGTCGTGGCAAGCGGTCTCGGGACCGCCGTCGCGGTGACACGGGTCCCTCACCTTTTGCAGTCCAGGTGCCATCGAAGCTGGTCGCTGTTCCGAGCCTCCGCCAGCCATTGGGTGATGACCTCGAGGATGAGCTTGAGGCCGCTCTCGGCGACCTCGAGGTGGATGCCCTTCTCGATTCAGCTGCCTCTGAGAAGGTCGATGCTCCGCTGGCTGCTGGTTCACGAGTGACTGGCAAGGTGGTGAGCCTTGCCGACGAGATCGCGTTTCTGGATCTGGGTGGCCGTCGCCAGGGGGCTCTCGGCCTGCTCGGGCTCGACCCCGAGGAGATGCCTGCGGTTGGAGACGAGATTGAGGTCTCGATCGGAACTCGAAACGAAGAAGATGGTCTCTACGACGTGGCCCTCGGGAGTCACGCCGTCGCGGTGGAAGACTGGTCCCAGCTCGAAGCCGGCATGATTGTCGAAGGGCGTGTGACCGGCACGAACAAGGGCGGACTTGAAGTCGACGTCGGTGGGCTGCGTGGCTTCATGCCGGCGGGTAGTGTGAGCACCTACCGCGTCGAAGACTTCGAAGAGTTTGTGGGCCAGACGCTCGAGTGTCTGGTGACCGAACTTGTCCCCAATGCGCGGCGGCTGGTTCTCTCGCGTCGTGCTGTCCTTGAGCGGCAGGCTGCCGAGGCTCGGCAGAAGCTGCTCGAGACACTCGAGATCGGGCAGACGCTCGAGGGCATTGTCCGCAACATTCGCGACTTTGGCGCGTTTGTCGATATCGGCCATGGTGTCGATGGCCTCGTGCATGTCAGCCAGCTTTCCTGGGATCGAGTCGAGAAGCCGGAAGACGTGCTGACGCTCGGTCAAAAGGTGAAGGTGGTCGTTCGCAGCATCGACGAGGAGACCGGCAAGATCTCGCTCTCTGCTCGAGATCTGATCGACAATCCCTGGACGAAGGCTGACGAGAAGTATCCGATCGGCTCGACCCAGCGGGGAACGGTCAGCCGCATCGCTCAGTTTGGCGCCTTCGTGAAACTTGAGCCTGGGGTGGAAGGCCTTGTGCACGTTTCCGAACTCGCACATCGCCATGTGCACCGCGTGGGTGACATCGTCAAGGAAGGCGAACAGGTTGAGTGCAAGGTGATTTCGGTCGACACTGAGGAGCAGCGGATGTCGCTCTCGCTCAAGGCGACGATCCCCGCGCCCGTTTCCGCTGCTGAGCAGGCCGCTGCCGAGGCTGAGCAGGAGGCGGAGAACGAGCCGCCACCACCGCCTTATCAGCCGAAGTCCAACAAGCCGCTCAAGGGCGGTCTTGGTGAAGGACCGACCGGCGAACGGTTTGGCCTCAAGTGGTGATCAGCTTTTTGCCCATCCAGGCCACAAGTGGTTCTGGAATGCGGATCGAGCCATCGGCTTGCTGATGATTTTCAAGCAGGGCGATCATGGCTCGGCCGATCGCTAGGGCAGTGCCGTTGAGGGTGTGCACAAGTGTGGTGCCCTTGGTGCCCGGCGTGCGGAAGCGGATGCCAAGGCGTCGAGACTGGTAGTCCGTGCAGTTCGAGGTGCTGGTGACCTCGCCCCATTCCCCTGCCTCTCCCCGTCCAGGCATCCAGGCTTCGAGGTCGTACTTGCGGTAGGCAGGACCGCCCAGGTCGCCGGAAGCGATATCGAGCACCCGGTAAGGAATTCCGAGGCCGTCAAAGAGCTCGCACTCGATCTCGAGCAGCTCCGCATGCATCGCCTCGCTCTCTTCAGGCTTGGTGAAGGCAAACATCTCCACCTTGGTGAACTGGTGCACCCGGTAGAGACCACGGGTTGCTCGGCCGTGGGCTCCGGCTTCGGTGCGGAAGCAGTGGCTGATGCCGCAAACCTTCAGTGGGAGGTCGCCGGCATCGAAGACATGGTCCTGCATGGCGCCGCCGAGGGTGATCTCGGAAGTAGCGACCAGTGAGAGGTCGCTCTCGGAGATCGAGTAGATCTGTGTCTCTGGCCCTCGCGGCATGAAGCCGGTGCCCTCGAGGATAGAGTCACGAGCGAGGTCTGGTGTCGTGGTCAGTGTGAAGCCGCGACGGGCCAGGATCTCGACGGCATACCGTTGGAGGGCCAGTTCGAGGAGCACCGCGTCGTTCTTCGAGAAGAGAAAGCCGTGGCCGGCAACTTTGGCACCTGCCTCAAAGTCAAAGAGATCGTGTTTCTCTCCGAGGGCCACATGGTCGAGTGGCTGAAAGTCAAAGCTCGGGAGTGGTGTGCTGCCGCGGCAAACCTCGAGCGATGCCTCTTCGCCGCCGGCAGGCGCCTCGGGATGCGTCAGGTTTGGGATTGCCCGCAGGATGGAATCTCCCTGGGCAACGACCTCGTTGATGCTGGTTTCCAACGCTGAGATCTGTTCTCGAAGCTGACGGCCTTCGGCTTTTCTGGCCTCTCGTTCTGCCTCGTCGGCTGCCTTGCCAATCGACCGGCTGACCTGTCCTGCCTGCTGGTTGAGACTGTCGATTTCCCCCTTGAGCCGCCGCCGTTCGGCGTCCAGCGAGGCAAACTGGCCGATTTCCTCAAGCAGGCTCTCCGGCATCCCGCGGCGGCGACAGTTTTCGATGACCTCGTCGGTGTGGTCGGCAACCCAGCGGCGGTCTAGCACGGTGACTCCTCGATAACAGGCTTCTTGGACGCCTTCGCAGTGCGAAGATGCGTCGCTTCAGGCGATATACTGTGAGTGTCCCCGGCAACAGCCAAGGTTCAGCCCTGCCGGCGGCCGGCGGGGCACGGAGTTCCGAGGACGGTCTGCAGAGTGTGCCAACCCATGAGCGACTCTTCCAGTGCGGCAGCGGTCGAAGAGGCCCCGGTGGAGGTGGCACCTGCTAAGCCTGCCACGAAACCGGACACCGAGCGCGATGCAAAACGCAAACGACAGCCTCGATATCACGTTGTTCTTTGGAACGACAACGATCATTCCTACGAATACGTGATCATCATGCTGCGGAAACTCTTTGCCCATCCCGTTGAGAAGGGCTATCAGCTTGCCCGTGAGGTTGATAAGCGTGGCAAGGCGATTGTGCTTACCACGACGCGGGAGCATGCGGAGCTGAAGCGGGACCAGATCCACGCCTTTGGGGCGGACCGCCTGATTGCACGCTGCAAGGGCTCCATGACGGCGAGTATCGAGCCGGAGCGGTAGGGGCTCCCCCTCGCTTCAAAAAAAAGGTGGCCCGACTCTTGCGAGCCGGGCCACCCCGTTTCCCAATCGTTTTGTTCAGCCCCGGTGGTGTTCCGAGGGAACCTGTTTGCCAGGTGGGTGCTAAGCGTTACTCAGCAGCCGCCTCGCCAGCCTCCTCATCCTTGGCTGCTTCGTCAGCAACCTCGGGGGCTTCCTCAACCACGTCGCCGCAGCAGCCCACCTCACGGTAGACAACGCGGGGCACGCAGCGGGTCACCGTGTAGGCGACCTTCTTGGGCACCATCCGGCAGACCTCGACGGTCTTGGTGTAGTGCACAGGCTTTGTCGTGCATACAGGGATCTGCTTGGTGCGGGTTTCCTTCACCATCTTGCAGACCTTGTAAGGCACTTCCTTCGAGCACTCTTCCTTGACCATGTTGCAGACCTTGTAGGTGCAGGTCTTGACCCGCTGCTCCGGCACCATGCGGCACACCTTGTACTCGCATGTGTCGACGTGGGTCTCCTTGACCATCTTGCAGACCTTGTACTCACAGGTCTTCACACGCTGCTCCGGGACCATCTTGCAGACCTGGTAGGTCCGCGTGCGGGTCTCGGGCACCATCTTGCAGACCTTGTACTCACAGGTCCGGACACGCTGCTCAGGCACCATCTTGCAGACCTGATAGGTGCGGGTCCGAGTCTCGGGCACCATCTTGCAGACCTTGTATTCACAGGTCCGCACCCGCTGCTCGGGAACCATCTTGCAGACCTGATAGGTGCGGGTCCGGGTCTCGGGCACCATCTTGCAGACCTTGTATTCACAGGTCCGTACACGCTGCTCGGGCACCATCTTGCAGACCTGGTAGGTCCGTGTCCGCTGCTCGGGCACCATCTTGCAGACCTTGTAGGTGCAGGTCCGCACACGCTGCTCGGGCACCATCCGACAGACCTGGTAGGTCCGCGTCCGCTGCTCGGGCACCATCTTGCAGACCTTGTACTCACAGGTCTTCACCCGCTGCTCGGGCACCATCTTGCAGACCTGGTAGGTCCGCGTCCGCTGCTCGGGCACCATCTTGCAGACCTTGTAGGTGCAGGTCCGCACACGCTGCTCCTTGACCATCTTGCAGACCTTGTACGGCCGCTTTTCGATGACGGTTTCCCGCTCGTAGCGAACGCACTTGATCTCCTTTTCGCAGACCTCAGGCACCCACACCTTCTTGCAGACGGTGCGAGACGGGCACTGCACCTGGACCTTCTTCACCTCGCCAGGCACGTAGCACCGGTCGCCGGTGCAGCCGTTGTTCACCCAGCAGCCCGGCTCGCGGACACACTTGGTGATCACCTTGCCAGGAATCTCACAGGTCTCGGTCTCCCAGCGACCACTGCAGACCTTGACGGTCTTCGTGTAGTGCACAGGCTTGCAGACGGTCTTGCAGACTTCACGCTCGCGGGTCTCGTAGACCGGCTTGCACACGGTGTAGGGGATTTCCTTGGTGCGTGTCTCATAGACGGGCTTGCAGACGGTGTAGCACTGCTCACGCGTCTCATAGACCGGCTTGCACACGGTGTAGGGGATTTCCTTGGTGCGTGTCTCATAGACGGGCTTGCAGACGGTGTAGCACTGCTCACGCGTCTCATAGACCGGCTTGCAGACCGTATAGGGGATCTCCTTGGTGCGTGTCTCGTAGACGGGCTT
>JADHNY010000115.1 GCA_016779265.1 Pirellulales bacterium
GGGAGATGGTTGGTGAGCACCACCGAAAAGGTGGTCAAAAATGTGCCGAAGCAGATCAGCAGCATGCCGTAGAACCGGCCCCAGTCCGTCTGGCCAACACGCTCGACGAGGCCGTGCGTGAAGAGAATCGTGACTGCCAGCGGGAGGATGCCGTAGAGCATCATCAGGGCTCGGCCGAGTTCGAACGGATGGTCGGCCAGGGTCCAGCCGGTCAGCTTGGTGGCCACCCAGTAGGGCCCTGCGAGTAATACCGGGAGGAGTGGTGGCTTGCTTGAGTAGAGGTGACGGACGCCGTCGGCGTCTTCGTGGACCACCGCGTCGATCGTGTCCCAGCCTGGTTCGACGACGAGGTCTTCGATTGTAAAACTGCCCCGCTCGACCAGGCTCCGCATCGTCAGCCAGCGACTGCGATCGTTGGCGGAGAGAAACGGTCGGATCAGACCTTTGTCGCGACGGATCTCAGCACGGACTGCCTGTTCGTCGACCGCTTTGCCTTCTTTACCCTCTCCTCGACGACGTTTGATCGTGTCTGACACGATCCGTTTTTCGAGCGCCGTGCGATCGATGCTCGCGACCGAGCCGATACGGCCGGCAGCCATTCCGCAGACGACGATCGTCAGCAGGAGGCCAACACGTCGTCGTAGCACCGCGGCTGGGTCAGCGGTTTCTTGAGCAGCTGCCGTGATGGCCCGAATCCGTCCAGCCACCTGAACGAGGTCGATCAGACCGGTGATAAACCGCGACGATCCATACTTTGTGCGGCCATGACCACGTGGTCGGTGGTGCACCGCTTTTTCGACAACGCGGAAGCCACGGGAGGACGCCAGCACCGTGATGAAGCGGTGCATGTCTCCTTCGAGCGGCAAGGCGTCGAGCACCTCGCGGCGAAATACCTTGAGGCCACAGTTGTGGTCGTGCAGCCAGAGGCCTGTCATCCAGCCCACAAGCAGGTTGAACACCTTCGAAGGAAGTGTCTTGTGGAGCGGGTCGACCCGCGGTGACTTCCAGCCGTTGACCAGGTCGGCCCCGGCGTCGAGCTGGGCGAGCATGGCCGGAATCTCAGCGGGATCATCTTGGCCATCGCCGTCGAGCATGACGATCCGTGGAGCCGTGCAGTTGGCGAAGCCAGCTGCCAGAGCTGCTGATTTGCCTTGCCCCTGTTCGCGATGGATGCCACGCACTCGAGGATCGGCCTCTGCTGCCGCGGAGATCTCATTCCAGGAAGTGTCGGTCGAGCCGTCATCAACAACGGTGACCTCCCACTGCTGGCCGGCGGCGTCGAGCGCCGCGCCGATTTCATCGATGAGAGGGGCGATGTTTCCCGCCTCGTTGCGGACGGGAATAACGAGCGAGACCGTGGGCGTGGAAGACATGAGGCAGGTCGATCCGGCCGGCAGATCGGCCGTTTGGGGCGGTGGGATCGGGAGGTATGAACCGCGGAGAGGATACCCTGTTTACCGCCGCTGCGGCCATGGCGATCCGTTCGAGTCACAAGCCATTGAGCTGCGGGAACGTACACTCAAGCAAGGTCTTAGGGTGGAGAACCACCCTGCCGGCCTCGGCTGCTCGTACGGGAGAACTGAGTATCGCGATGGCCCGTTTCATGTCGCTCGGAGTGATTATCGGCCTGGTGGTGGTCTTTGGACTGCTCTCCATCCAGGTGATGGCCAGTTTTTTTCTACCGCTGCTGCTGGCCGCGATGCTGGTGGTGATCTTTGGCCCGTTGCACCGCTGGCTGCGGGAGCGGCTGTCTGGTCCTGAATGGCTCGCCGCAGGGCTGACAACGCTGTTTGTGCTTGTGCTTGTGCTCGCACCAGTGGGGCTGATTGCCGCCCGAGCGATCGGCGATGCCATTGAGATGTTTCGTGGTCCGAGCGACCCGCGTCTCGATCCGATGGTGCTTGACCGGTTGGTGGGGTCGGTGAACGAGGCTACGGGACTCGCGTTGACGGCTGATGCGGTCAACGAGCAGCTTCGCGAGTTGGCGGAGAAGTTTGTGGGGCCAGTTGCGACCGGGGCTCCAGCGGTGCTCGCCAAGGCGGTGATCGGCCTGGTGGTCATGACGGTGAGCTTCTTCTACTTCCTGCTTGATGGTCGTCACATGATGGCCGCGGTGACCCAGTTCATACCGCTCGACCGGCGGTATCAGTGGCAGCTGCTGGCGGAGTTTGAAGAGGTGAGCCGAGCCGTTGTCAGTTCGACGCTGCTGGCGGCCGTGGTGCAGGCTGCCCTGGCTGGCATTGGCTACGCGGTCGCCGGGCTCAACGGTGTGTTCCTGCTGACCATGCTGACCTTTTTTGGAGCGATGGTGCCCTTTGTCGGGGCGGCGATCGTGTGGGGCGTGGCTGCAGCCTATCTGCTGTTCTTTGCGGAGCAGACCTGGGCGGCAATCGGCTTGGCTGCGTGGGGCGGACTGGTGGTCTCCACGATCGACAACGTCGTCAAGCCGGTCGTGCTGCAAGGCCAGTCGAAGCTACATCCACTGCTGGCGTTGCTCAGCGTGCTGGGAGGGGTGGGGACGCTCGGCCCGATCGGTGTCTTTGTCGGCCCCATCGTGGTGGCCTTTCTGCAGGCGGCCTTGACGATGCTGCAGACCGAACTCGACAGCATGTCGGAGGGCTCAGCGAGCCCTCCAGACGTAGGGGATGGAGCCTCTGTGGCGTTCGCTGAGAACTCGCCAAAAAACGGAGAGGTTGCATCCCGGGCCAACTCGACGTGAAATCGTGGGGGCTGTCTGTGGTGCGGATGGCAGGTATTCAGAGAGAGGTGTCGAGATGCTGCTTGAATCGCTGATGATCATCGCTACGGTGCTGGCCACCGGCATTGAGGCTGCGTGTGTGCCAGCAGAGGAAGGCGGCTACGACTATCTCCTCCGCGTGGAGCCGGATCTGGCGCTCGCTGGAACGCAGCATGCGTTGACGAGCGATGTTCCTGCGGATGTCCGCGATGTGCGACGCGTGCGGGTGTATCTCGCAGATCGCTGGCCCACTGCTGTGGAACGCACTGTTGCGGAAGCTGCGAGCCGTCCACGGCCGCCAGCGGTCATTCAGGCAGTGGCCACAGAGCCGGCAACTGTCGAGGGAGCCAGCGCGGAAACACCGAAGCCCTGGGGGCTGTTTATCGGTTCTCTCGTGGCGTTGTTTCTCTCACTCGGAGCCAACGCCTATCTCGGCATGCTGCTCACGCAGCTCCGTACCCGGTATCTCAATGACGTGCAGCAGGCAGCCGCGACTGCTGGCTGATCGTGACTGGGGGCGCGGTTACGTGCGGCGACGACGTCCATGCCTGCGCGACTTACGACGGCTTCCCTTGGGACGGTGCTCTGTCGGCTCACCGGAGTGCTCTCTGGACGTGGTCTCGAGAGAGCCCGGCTCGCTAGATGGCTGCTCTTCGTGACCGACATCGGTGATAGGGTTCTCTTCGTCATCTTCAGGATGGTCGACGTCGGCTGTCGTTGCGACATGGTCTGTGACCGCGACCGGTTCAGCCGCGGTGGCCCGTTCCACGGTGGCAGACGCCGCAACGACCGTCGGCTCGCCGTGAGCTTGGGGAGGCAGTACCCAGTCAACGGGGAGTTCCGGGATGCCGTCGCCGGGGCCCGCGACCTCAAACACCTGGGCTGTCTCGGCAGATGACCAGCTGGGGACAGCAGGCGAGGCGACGACACGTTCGGCTGCGGAAGCGGGATGCTCCGCAGGCATAGCGGCCGCCTGAGCAGCATGGGGAACGGGGGACAGCCGGCGTGCGTGCTCTGGGCTGGGGGCCAGCCGCCGGCCATCGAGGCCTCGGATGTGACCGCCAGCCTGCGTAAAGAGCTCCACCACATGGGCATGACAGGAGAGCACGAGCATCTGTCGACCACGTTCGTTGGCGAAACTCACCAAGGTCTCGGCGGCATACCGGGCACGCTCATCATCAAAGTTGACCAGGGCGTCGTCCATGATCAGTGGCAGCCGAATGCCAGCGCGTTCGAGGTCTGCAACAAGGGCAAGCCGAAGCGCCAGGAAGACCTGCTCTCGGGTGCCGCGACTGAGCCGCTCCGGCGACCAGCGGATGCCGTCGACATCCTCGATCATCAACACCGCATCGTCGGCGACGGCGGTGATCTGGCGGTAGCGACCACCTGTAAGCCGCTCGAGCCAGATGGAGGCTTCCAGCAGCACTGGTGGCTGATGCTCTTCGAGGAACCTTCGGCGGGTTTCGGTAAGGAGTTCGAGCGCCGTCTGCAGGGCAACTCGTCGGCGACGGTGGAAAGCGAGCTCTTCCTCAATCTCGGCACGTTCCGACTGCAGTGGCTCGAGGTTGCGGTCATTTCGCGAGGCTTCGACCAGAGCTGCGATGCCGGCGAGGCGTTCGCGAAGATTTGCGAGCGTAGCCTTGAGGCGATCGCACTCAGCGTCGACGGCATCCGCCCGCTCCTTCAGCGGATGTTCGATCGCTTCGGAAAGCCAGCGATCGATCGACTCAAGGCTTTCGCCTGGCAGCTGACGGCGGGCCTCGTTCACGGTCTTCTTGGCGAGATCCGAGCGGTCCACCGCTGCTGCGTAGGCCTTACGGCAGTCGATCTGCTCCAGGAGTGCCTCTTCGCTCTCAACATCCCAGCGGCGGAGGAGCTCATCGATCCGGCTCTTGATCGCCTTCACGCGACCCGCCGCCAGCCGATGGCCACTACGGGCTCGCACGAAGGCCCGCCGGACCCGCTTCCGCCGACGAACCAGCACGCCATCGGCGGTGAGCCGTTCGCGAAGCATCGTCAGCTGCTCCACCGGCGTGAGCCCATCACAGTCGAGATCAAGGGCGGCAACCGCCTGTTCAATCGGGAGCGAGACCGTGGTCAGATCTTCTCGCATGCCACGAGCATCTTCGACGGCCCGCCGACGGTCCTCGTCGAGCGTTTCAAGATGGCGACGATGACGGGCAAGCTCACGGAGTGTCCGGGGCGTGAGGGTGCCCGGAAACCCTCGTGACTCGAGGGCTCGCTTCCAGCGGCCGCGAACCTGGTCGCTGGCCTGGCGGGCATGGGCGAGTCGGGCTTCCGCCGCCGGAAGGCGGTCGCGTGGGTCACTCATGGCAGCCAGTCGAGCGGCTTCAGACTCCAGGCGGGTGACTTCGGCGTGGGCGGTGACCAGACGCGACTCGAGGGGCTCGTTCGTATCTGCTTCCAGTCGAGCGTCGAGATCGGTCACGGTTTCCAGCATCGACTGCCGCTGACGGTGGGCGGTGCTGAGCTGGCTTCGGGAGGAGGTGAGCCGGGCCGCGGCCGAACGATCGAGTGACCAGGTGGTGGCCCCAGCGATTCCGGCCCCTGCAAGGCCCACCGCCGACATCGCATACGCCAGCGAGCCGGTGACGTCGCTGGGAAGCAGCAGACCGGAAAACAGCAGGCCGATGCCGACGCTGAAAGCGGCACCGAGAGAGGCCAGGGTCCCCGGCGGGAGCACCTGGCCTTCGAGTTTCTGGCGAACATCCTGCTCCATGCGTTCGATGGAGCGGTGCACGTCGTCGAGCTGGCTGCCGACGTTGATCCGCTTGCGAATCAGTGACTCCAACGCAGAGGCATGCTCCAGCTGCTCTGCGAGCTGCTGACTGGTGGCAATCCGATCGGCAGAAGGCCCAGACTCGGCCGCTGCGATTTCCAGTTGAAGCGTTTCCACCTCAGCGGCTGCAGCCCGCATCTCGCGGGTGGCTGCCGTGCAGGCAGCCGACTTGGAACGCAATGAACGGAAGGCGGAGCGAAAACCCTTTGGCAAAAGCGATCCGCGATGCGACGCGGCGGTGTCATCGTCAACGAGCCTGGCGAGACCAAGGCTGCCCAACTCTTCGCCAAAGCGGCGGGCGGCAAGCAGTGCTGCGGTCTCGGCGCGGGCTGCTTCGGCGGTGAGTCGCTCGAGCCTCGGCTCGTCATCCAGCAGCGGACGGATCAGCCTTCGCTTCTGCCAGACCGCTGATGGCTTGGCGAGTTTTCGCCCTTCCGCTGCGAGACGACGGCGAGCCTCGTGGCGGGTCTCCAGCACCCGCTGCATACGCCTTCGCCGTTTGTCGAGCCGTCGCCAGCGACGGTAGTCCGGATGCACAAGGTCTTCCGGATCGAACTGTTCGACCGCTTCTTTCGCCTCGGCGAGCTCCTGCACCAGAGGCTCAAGCTCAATCGCTTCGAGGAGCTGTGTGTGCTGGAGGCTGGCTGCGGCCAGCTGCGGTTCCACGCTGCTGATTTCCGCCCGCACACGACGGGCATCGATGACCTGCTGGCCGCGGGTGAGGGCGGGACTGCTCGCTGCCTCGATCCGCTCGCAGACTGCGTCATGTCGTCGTTGAAGAGCCGCCAGCGGCGAGGTGGTTGGGTCACCGCTGTCAGCCCGCTCAATCGCGCTGCGAAGACTCTCCATCACGCGGAACACATGACCACGATCGAGGCCGCCTGCGAGTTCATAGAGTCGCCCACCGCAGCCCGCTGCTTGCAATGACGAGAACTCGTGAAGTTCATCGAGCCCAAACGCCATCACCGACACGTAAGAGGCTTCGTCGAGCCCGCCGGTCCACTCCTCGAGCGACGTCCGCACATGCTCCCTGGCGGCATCATCGATGACGAGGAGCTCATCGTGCGCGTTCTTGCCGGTGATCGGCGTGTCTGCAGTCCGTCGACGGACGACCGACCAGAGACGACCGTCGGTCACCGGCCGCACCACGAGCCGCCCCAGGTTCTCAACGTTGGCATCAATCACGCCGCGGCGGATCAGTGAGCCGAAGCCGAAGAGCATGCCGCGGACAAACTCCAGCAGCGTGGTCTTGCCCGTCTCGTTGGTGCCGTGAAAGACATGCACGCCCGGGCCGAGGTCGTCCATCGCAACATCGCGAAGACAGCCGAACCGGGTGATCTCGAGCTTTTCGATATCCATTGTGTCTTGTTGCTCCTGTCGCCTCTGCAGGGTGGCTGCGGTGGCTGCTCAGTCGTCTTCGAGGAGTTCCAGCGTCATCCAGGCCGCTTCACGCACCACGGCGGCAGGCTCCACCCGTTCATCACCGGCTGAGGCGAGCGGCCAGCTGATCGCCTCTTCGGCGAGCATGGCGGGGAAGCGTCGACTGCTGCCGATCTCGTCAGCAGCAGCAACCGCCTCGAGCGATTCGTCGGGGTCGGCCTCCACATGCTCGCACCAGGCCAGGGGGCGTGTGGGGTCGGAAGGAAGCGACTCCAGCATCTGTCGCATCTCCGCGAGCACTGCGGGTGCCATGCGAGAGACCCGGCTGCGGCGATCGGCGTCGCCTTCGCAGTCCACAAGCAGCCGCACTACGGAAAACGGGGTGTCGCAGGTAGCGACTGCCTGTTCGACCTCTGCGGCCGCAGTGGCTGAGAGCTCCTCTTCCTGCTCGTGCGCAGAGCAGACCGTCCGCACGATCTGCCAGCTCACTGCCGCAGTGGCAAACACCTCCCAGCGGTGAAGACGGCCCTCGCTGGAAATCGTCAGGCAGGCAGCCGCTCCCGGACCGTGTTCGTAATGATTGCGAGGCTGAAGCGAGGGCAGCGTCCACACGGTGTGGGCAGCAGTGATGTCGGTCAGTGCTGGACGTGGACGGTCGCGTTGGCCGCGAACCGTGGCGTGGGCAACGGTCTGCTCGTGGGGCTGCGTGGCGGTGTCGAAGGCCTCGTCGGCAGCGTGCTCCCGATCACCGTCGAGCGTGGCCGCGTGCGGTTCCGGGGCGGCCACATGTGTGGCGACGAGCCGTGTGGTGATATGCACATCACGCGGGTCTTCACAGGTGAACTCAACCGACAGCGGGCCCATCTGCACAATCACCGGCGCGTCGGGCGTGAGCAGGTGCAAGCCGGGCGGCTCACCGAGAGCCGTGGCCACTGCGGCTGCCGCCTCTGCATCGGCAGCGGTCACCACAACGAGGCGACTGCCGCCGGCGAAGGTGTCGATCTGATCGGCGATGTCGGCCGCCTGGGCAGGACTGGTGCAGCTGGGATCGAACAGATCACCAAACAGCACGACGCCCCGAGCTTTGCGGGAGATCGCTTGAGAGAAGACGCCCTCGAGGGCAGCCATAGCGGCTTTGGCAAACCGTTTTCGGCGGTCGCCTGGCATGTCCACCGGGCAGACCGGCTGGTCAATCCGGGTGTCAAACGCAAACAGAAAATCGGCTTCAGCCACGGGTGGAAGGCTCCTCGCGGTGGCGTGTGTTCAGCGGCGATCCGTCGACCGCTGACGCGAAAGCGTATCCGCATGCCCGCGGAGGCACCAAGGTGAAAATCGGCAAGGTGGGCAGAGTTTGCGGCCTATAGTGAGGCCGAATCCCGCGTCAGGTTGCAAGAATCGGCTCAGAGCCGGCGAATGCCTGCAGCAGCTCCGCTGTCCAGCTCTCCGTCCCGCCGCTGGCGGTGTCATTCGGCCCGACAGCCATCAGCACGCGACTGCGAAGGAGGACGCCTTTCTCGACGTTGCTTGGAAACAGTCGGCAGCGAATGCGGCAGGTGCCGGCGGTGTCGCGGTCGACCTCGATCACGCCGGCATCATCAGGATGAATCGCCAGCAGCAGGCAGGCTGCAGCCTGGGCAGCGCCGGCGAGTGTGAGCCGCAGGCACCGCGTGGTGTCTGAAGGAGCGGACTGCCATGCCAACCCCTCGGCTGTCCACTCGCCAGCTGCGAGGGCGGATGCTCCGCTGGCAGTCGCCAGCACGGTCAGCTCCGCATCGCTGGAGAGCAGGGAAGTCTGAGCGGAGAGCACCAGCTCAGTGGAGCGAATGCCATGCTCGCTGCCTCGATGGCCGAGCCGCCACATCGCCGTGACCCGCAGCCGGCGGTCATCACCCGGCTCGTAGACGGCCGTGAGGTCAGGGCCACGAGCCCACAGGTCGACCGGCTGTTGGCCGGCTGGCATCGCAAGCCCCAACGCCTGCACGCTGCCCGAGACGCAGATGCCTGCAGCGACGTCGGCGAGATTGAGTGTGGGACCCGTGCCGTCGGCGGTTGCCATGAGATTGGAGAGCGTCCAACGTGGCAGCTCGCCGCTGGCAATCGGTTGGGAGGATGTCGTCATGATGCGGGGTCTCTCAGACGGGAGGCGGGGGCTGGTGGCAGCGAGCGGCTCACGGAACGTACGGCCAAGGATAGAGGATCACCGCATCAAACAAGACTGTTTCCGCACAGGATTTTCCCTGGCGAAACTGCGACGGCCTGTGCATGTTGACGCCGGCCGAGATCAGCCGTAGCGTCTGCTTGACCGCTGGCGGTGCCTTGCTGTGAAGCCCGTTCCGGCTTCTGTGCGGCCATGAGCCCCTGCGAGCAATCTCGAGGGCTCTTTTTATTTCTGCAGATGCGTGTTTGTCCCGCAGATAATCGCCAGTTGATGAAGTCTGCCACCTTGGGGATACACGCTAAGCTTTGGCAGCAAGGCACGGGGGCATCGCCACTACTGGTGCCGCAGACCTGGCCGGACGTGCCGGCTGCTCCACTAGGTGGATCGAGAAAGCACTTGGGTCACTTCGAAAGAAGAAGCTGAACGAGGTGGCTCGCAAAGGCCGCTCCGGCCGCTACGTCAGCACCTACAGGATCACCACGAGGTTACCTGTTGCCGGCCCAAAGGCGGCCAATCCGGGTGATTCAACTGGGTAACTTTATTCCCCATACAGGGGAACAATCCTTCACCCGTCCCATAATACAGAAGGGTGTAAATCACACATCTTTCTGGGTGTGCGATTCACTGGCAGAAAGAGGGCAACCCGAGAGGGCGGTGGGCGGCCGCGGCCGGATGCTAGAACCAGTTAACCCGAGGGCAGTAGCGATGCACAGGCGAGAGAACAGGATGCCCGCCCAGCTGGGCGTCGAGCAGGGCAAGTTGGCGGACCACATGCGAACCATCGGCAGGATACTGCCGGATGACGCGAAGCGGGAGATGGACGGGTCCAGAGATCCGCTTGCCGGGCCGGGGCGGCCTCGGAAGGCGGGAGCAACCTGCTCACGAGCCGCTCATCAGTCAGGCGATGGTTGCTGAAAGGCCATAGCCGGGTTATTTTTTGCCGTCGATCACTTGGCGGCCGATTCGGCAAACGCCCCGGTGACCCCCGAGAACACGGTGTCTAGCGTCTTTCGCCTTCTGGGCCTCGATCTGGACCATTTTTGTCGTGCCAAGGTGATCGAAGAGACCGCCGGAATCAATCAACTGTTCACGTAGAAGAGAGGTACACGATGAAGACCCGTCTCGTCTCCTGTGTAACGTTGTACATTGCCCTCGCCGGCCTGTTACCGACTGCCAGTGTTGTAGCCGAATCGCCGGCCGAACGTGCGCGGGCAATGATCAATGCGGAGATCGTCTTTCAGCCCAGCGTGTTCTGGGAGGAGGAATTCCCCCAAGCAGATTTTGTGGACCCTGGCTCGGCAGAGCGGTGGCTGGGAGACTACAAGATCGACGTGACCTACTACGATCGCGACTATCAGGTGGTGACGGTGCCCAGTGGGACCGGCCGGTACGGCGCGGTTGTGAAGATTACGGCGGAGGACGGCCAGGAATACACCCGCTACCGTACGCTGTATAAATCTCCACAAGAAGTTTCGTTTTTCTTCAATCGGCTGCGCGGCGACTTGTCGCTACCGTCATCGACCGGCATCGAGCCGCGTACGTGGACGGTGCAGCAAAGCATACTGAATTCTTACGTCGGTCGGGCGTTGGGACGGGATATGAACCGGTCGCACGACCTCGCGATTCTCTTCTCCTGTTTGGATGAAATTGGTCCCGATGCGTTGCCAGTCACGAAATATAACGGCCCCCGGTCACAAGACCGCAAGTGGTGGCTGAAAC
>JADHNY010000116.1 GCA_016779265.1 Pirellulales bacterium
CTCGCCAACTCTCGCGCCGAGCGACAGCGGATTGTCCGCGATCAGGCCTCCTCGGTTGAGCAGATCGAGCGTGCCGAAACCGCGCGTCGTACTGCTGAAAAGGAGGCCGCGAGCCTTGCCGAGAGCCGTGAACAGATCGCTGCAGCAGTCGTCCAGGCAGCACGCGAGGAGCAACGACTCACGGAAGAACTCGCGGCGGCTCGTCAGACCATCGAGGACTTTGACCGCAGCCGCGGCAACCTGCTCGATGAAATCCACGAGGGGAGCCGGGAACTCGACGAAGCACGCACTCGGCTCAACGAAACCCGTGACCAGCTTCGGCAGCTGGAGGCAGCGCGTCGTGCAGGCCGTGCCGCCTGCAGCGAAGAGCAGACACGCCTCGCGGAGGTGCAACGTCGCTGCAGTCTGCTCGACCTGGAATGCCTGCGTGTCCGCCAGATGCATGCTGAGGCAGCGATTGCAGCCGAACTCGAGGCGGTCGCTCGCCGAGCTCTCCATCGCCAGCGGGACCGTTGTGTGGCCGACTCGCGTGAAGCCGCTGCTGGAAGTCGGGCAGTCCACGACACCCTCGCAGACCTCGAACGCCAAGGGCACACCACTGAACTCGCCTTGGGCGAAGCCCGCCACGGCCGCTCCCGGATCGTGGAGCGAATACGGGAAGACTATGACCTCGAGATCGACGGGGCGGATGCAGTCACACCTCACGCGTCTGCACCGGACGAAGCCGACCCTCTCCCTGAATCGCGTGATGAACTCGAGCAGGAGATCGATCAGCTCCGCCGCAAGCTCGGCAACTTCTCAACAGTCAACCTTGAGGCACTGACTGAAGCGGAAGAACTCGAGAAACGTCACGCCGAACTCGAGACGCAGCTCACAGACGTCTCACAGGCCAAGATCGCAATTGAGCAGCTCATCACCCGAATCGATGAGGAAAGCCGTCGGCTCCTTGGGGAGACTATCGAGACCGTCCGCGGCTACTTCCGTGAACTCTTCGAGCGACTGTTCGCTGGCGGTCAGGCAGACATCGTGATCGATCCAGATGAAGATCTGCTTGATGCGTCAGTGGAAATCGTTGCCAGGCCGCCGGGCAAAGAGCCTCGCAACATCTCGCTCCTCTCTGGCGGCGAGAAGACGATGACATGCGTCGCCTTATTGCTCGCGATCTTCAAGAGCCGCCCGAGTCCGTTCTGCGTGCTCGATGAGGTCGACGCTCCTCTCGATGAAGCAAACGTCGATCGCTTCACCGCGGTTCTCCGCGACTCCCTTTCGTCAACACAGTTCATCGTGGTCACCCATTCGAAAAAGACGATGGCTGCCGCGACCACGCTCTATGGGGTCACGATGGAGCAGTCTGGGGTTTCAAAGCGGGTCAGCGTCCGCTTTGAAGAAGCCGCCGCCGCGACGAGCCGAGCCGCGTAAGACAGCCTGCATTTGCGGTGATTACGGTCCAACAGGCGCAGTGTGCATGGCCCGCGAAAGCGGTGCGAGCCTCTCCGTCAGAAAGAACGTCTCAAGTCGCACGAGTCGTTCTTTCGATATGCCCTATTGGACGGTCATTCCGTCAGAGTCGCGATCGACGAAAGCCGGTCACGTCTCGAGCGGAATGAAAGCAGGGGGGGACACCTGCGAGCCATGTTCGTCAGTGCACCGCGGAAACTATATCCGTTGGATTGACGACTCTCTGTAGCCCCCCCGCCGCTTTCTATGGCCGGCCTTCGTGGGGCGCGACGACGCGGTCGACCCCGCGAACCCATAACCGCGTCAAGCGTGGTTTGAATGCCACGGCATACCGGTATTGCCCGCTTCGGCCACCGCGCTTGCGGATGCCGTTGGCAAGGTTGTGTAGAAGCAAATGGAGTCCAAAGCGATGAAGGTCTTCACGACGGGACAGGTCGCCAAGATCTGTAAAGTTGCTCCCCGCACGGTGAGCAAATGGTTCGACTCAGGCCGGCTCAAGGGTTACCGGATCCCTGGTTCGCAGGATCGCCGGATTCCCCGCGAGTATCTGATTAAGTTCCTCAAAGAGCACGGCATGCCGCTGGGCGACCTTGAGGACGAGGCGATGGCAAAGGTGCTTGTCGTTGGACAAGACCAGGTGCTCATCGAAAACCTGAAGCGGCACATGCCGGCCGATGGATCCTACAAGATTCAGGTTGCGGCCAGTGGCTTTGAAGCTGGCATTCAGGCTGAAAGCTTCCACCCCGACTGCATCGTGGTGGACTATGCGATCGGCCGGATTGATGCCCAGCAGATCTGCCAGAATCTGCGACGCAATCAGGAATATGCGGAGACGATCGTGATCGCCCTGCTCCCCGACGACGGCTCGACCATTACCGTCGATCGTGCCCACGTGAACGAAAGCTTCAAGAAGCCGTTCGACGTGGCGCTCCTGGCAGAGCGGCTGCGGACCCTCGTGGGGGCCCGCAAGGAGCTGGTGTAGCAGCCGGCAATCGCGACGACTCCATTTGCCGCGGGCCGGTGTGTCATGGGGGGCACGCCGGCCCGCGGTCGTTTTGTATCAGTCTTCGCCACAAAGGATCCGATCGCATGCCAGCGGATGAACCGACCTCTGAGATTCGCATGATCAATGTCGGCGGCAAGCCAGTTAGTGTGCGAACTGCCAGAGCCACCGGACGCCTCGTCGCCAAGCCTGACACCATCCGGCAGATCCGCACGGGCCAGTTGGCCAAGGGGGATCCGCTCGCCACTGCCCGCGTGGCCGGCATCATGGCGGCGAAGCGAACGAGTGAAATCGTGCCGCTCTGTCACCCCCTGCCCCTCGACTCGATCGACGTGACCTTCACGTTTGAGCACGAGGGGAGCATCGAGATCGAAACACGGGTGCAGGCGACGGCCCGCACCGGCGTGGAAATGGAGGCTCTCGTAGCCGTCGCCACTGCGGGGCTGTGCATCTACGACATGGCCAAGTCCATCGACCCGGGCATGGCCGTCACCGACGTGCGGCTCGAAGAGAAGCACGGCGGAGTACACGGCGACTACCTTCGCGGCGGCCCCTCGTCCTGAGTCTGGCAGGCGGTCTCGCACAGCTCGGCAGGCCACCCATGCCTCACCACCACCAGACAAGCGTCAGCCTTTGGGTGGCACACTCCGTGGTCGCTGCTTGGAACTGAGTTCGCTGCCCACCATCTCAGCGGCCTCCACACCACGGACCTGTTCAAGGCCGCTTACCTGCTCAAGAATTGGCTCAAGTTCTTCCATGAAGTCCCGAACATCCTTGAACTCACGGTAGACGCTGGCAAACCGCACGTAGGCAACCTGGTCACGGGTTCGCAGCAGATCCATCGCCCGTTCGCCAAGGGTGTCGCTGGGCACCTCGTTCTCAAAACTGCCGAACAGCTCGGCTTCCAGTGCGCAGACCATCGCCTCGATGTCATCCTCCGCAACGGGCCGCTTCCAGCAGGCTTTGGCGAGGCCTCGCTTGATCTTGTCGCGGTCGAAAGGCTCCCGGTCGCCCCCCTTCTTGATCACGGTGGGCAGCTGACGCTCCACCCGCTCGTAGGTCGTGAACCGGCGGCGGCAGCTGAGACACTCTCTACGGCGACGGATCGAGGCGCCATCGTCTCCTGATCGGGAGTCGATGACACGGTCGTCGTCACCTCTGCAAAATGGGCATCGCATGCGTGCGTGGTGTCTCCTGGAGACGGCTGCGGGCCAGGAACCCCGCGACAAACCTGAGCCACGGAATCTACGCGAGCAGTGGCCAAACCGACAAGCCGGCCGCCTCGAATCAGCCGGCTGCCGCCCCATCCGACTCCGCCTGCACCCGCTCCGTCGGCGGCATCTGCACGCTCGTGTCATCCCGCGGTTGTGGCGGCGTCGACTTTCTCGATCGCGGCGTCTTCGCCAGCTTCCAGTCGCGTCGCTGCCGTGAACTTGGGATTTTCATCGCCTTGCGATACTTCGTGACCGTGCGTCGCGCCAGCTTGATGCCCCGCTTCCCGAGTTGCTCGACAAGATCATCATCGCTGTACGGCCGGTCCTTCGGCTCCGCATCGATGATCTCCTGAAGCCGCATCCGCACCGTATCCCAAGCGACCTCCTCGCCATCGGCACTGACCGTGCCCCCCACGAAGAAGCCCCTCAGCGGCAACAGCCCACGTGGTGTCTGCAGCCATTTGTCATCCACAGCACGGCTCACGGTGGTCACATGCATGCCGATCCGGTCGGCGATCTGCTGCATCTTGAGCGGCTCAATCGCCTCAGGACCCTCGGCGAGAAATCGGGTCTGATGGTCAACGATCGCCTGAGCCGTCTTCAGCAGCGTACTTCGCCGTTGCTCGATCGACTCAATCAACCACTGAGCTGAGTTGATCTTCCGCTTGATGTATTCACGCGTTGCAGGGTCGGTTGATGGCGAGATCAGCAGCTGCCGGTAGTACGGGCTGATACGCATGTTGGGCATGTCAACATCGTCGAGCCGCACCTTCCACCGGCCCTCTTCATCCTGTTCAACAAACACATCCGGCCGCACCGTCGGCACGATGCTTGTTGCATAGAGGGCACCTGGCTTGGGCTGCAGCCGCTGCAGTTCGTCACGCGCCTCTTCGATCTCCTCGATCGAATAGCCGGTTCTCTTCTCGATCAGAGGCAGACGATTGCCGGCGAGGTCTTCCAGATGATCTTTGACAATTCGCCTCAGTCGCACCGCCTCGGGCGTTGCACCTTCGATCTGCAGGAGCAGACACTCTCGCAGGCTCCGAGCACCCACGCCTCGCGGCTCCATCCCCTGCACGACCTCCAACGCCGCGGTCAGGTCTTCCAGCTGCCCTTCAGGCCCATCGGCATCGACGAGCTCTTCCATGGGAAGCTGGAGGTATCCATTGGCGTCGAGGTTGTAGATCACTCGGTCAGCCGCAGCCCGCTGGCGCTCGCTGAGATCGTAGAGTGCGAGCTGGTCGTGGAGATGGTCGGAGAGCGTCTCTGAACGTTCCTCCATGTTGGCCATCACATCGAGGTAGCGGTCAGAGGCCTCATCGAGGCGTGAGGCACTCGATCTCGGTCGTTCCTCGTCAGCATCGGGATACTCCGCCGACCAGTCGTAGGACCGCTCGAAGTCTGCCTGGTTGGCATGCTCCTGATCAACGACGAGTGGCTGCTCATCGGCGGTCGACGACGTGGGCTCGGCAGGCTGCTCGACCTCACCTTCGGCCCGATCCGGCTCTTCGAGCTCGAGTGTCTCGTTGTTCTGAATCTCTTGTTCGAGTCGCTCCTCGAGGGCCTGCTGGGCAAGCTGCAGAATCTCCATCGACTGGATCATGCGCGGCGCAAGCATCTGCTTTTGCGCCAACCGCATTTCCTGTCCGAAGGAGAGTTTCACAGCTCAGAGCTCCTCGCGTGGCCTGTCTCAAACAATCATCCACCGGTGATGCCGCCAGCAGCACCACCACTACCCCCCCAAGAATACCCCTTCCCAGGAACCGCGTCGTCGGCCGCAGCCGTAAAAACCGGACGACGGGAAACGCTGAGCATCCATGGCTGCATGCGCAGGCCCTTCCCGCACTGTGGGCACTTGGGAGAAACGCCCCGCTCAAAGCCGGTGGCGACCCGACAAGGCATCGGCGAGCATCGCTTTATTGGCCTGCTCGAGCGGACTGCCCACCACCAGCCCACGTGCCAATCGGGTGACCACAACTGGCAGATCTGCCAAGCGTCCGGCAATCTCCGCCGCGGTGGCATCACCTTCCACCGTTGGGCTCGTCCCCATGATCACCTCGCGGACTTGCCCGCCGCGGACCCGCTGCAGCAGCTGTTTCATCGTCAGCTGTTCGGCGGCAACACCATCCAGGGGCGAGAGCCGACCTTGGAGCACATGGTAGAGACCGCGGTAGGAGCCCGCTGTTTCCAGTGCCAGCAGGTCGCGAACCTGCTCCACCACCAACAGCAGCCCTGTGTCGCGACGGCTATCACGACAGATCTCACACGTGTCGTCCTCGCAGAGATTAAAGCACCGCGTGCAGGGATGGAGCCGTTCTGTCACAGCCCGCACCGCGTCGGCGAAGCCCAACGCATCCTCTGCAGGCATCTTCATCACGTGGTAGGCCAGCCGCTCCGCCGACTTGCGACCGATGCCAGGCAGGGCCGCAAACTGGTCAATCAGGGTAGCAATCACCCCGCCAGACCCACTCGATTTCTCTGTCATCTGCATCCTTCACCGAGAAGAGAAAACGCTCACGAGCCGGCCGCATCGCTCGCCGGCCGGGCAGCTGGGGACGGCGGATCGACCCGTCGAATCGCCGCATCAAAAATCGTGCGGGCATGGTTCACAAGTGGATGCTCGGAGGCGGACCGCAGGCGGGCCGCCTGTGAACGCCCTGTCGGCTTCTTCGCCTTGGGAACGGCAGCCGCAGCCGCCTCAAACTGAAACACAATCCGCGTGCGGCCGCAGAGTTCGCGTAGGGCCCCGGTCACGCTCGCGCCGACTTCAGCGCGTTTGAGGAAGGAGCAGCCCGCCTCTCCATTGGCCGGCATCGTGACTTCGATTCCATCGTTCTCAGACCAGACTGCAGCCGTCGCCTCGTTGATAAACCCCGCAGCCATCCCCCCGACGACTTCCCCTACCTGCCGCCAGACTTCCAGCGGTGGCGTACTGGCATCGAGGCGAGGCAGCGGCTCGGCAGGGACGGCCGCCGACACTGCCGTGGGCCGCGACGGAGCCGTTGCCTGGACCGGCTCAGCCTCCGCTGCCCCAGCGGGACTGACAGCTGGTGGCTCAGTTACGACCGCGGCGGGGCTGGCGGGCTCGGTCGTTTTTTTTTCGCGCGGGGACAGCACCTGCCCAGCCGACTGCGTGGTGCCTCCAGCAACCGGCAGGGGCTGCCCGCTGGCCAAACGCGAGAGCACGGTCGTCAACGACTCCATCCGTTCCATGCTTGCCAGTCGCACCACCGCCATCTCGGCGAGCACCGCCGCATGGCCGGCCGTCCGCATCCGTGCCAGAGCGTGGTCGATCACCTGCATCATCGCCAGGATGGTATCTGCACCGAGCGTGGAGGCCACGGCCTGCACGTCGAGGCCACAGCCACCGTCGGCACTCCAGAGTCGCGGCTCAGCGGCAACGCTTGCCAGGAGTGCATCTCGGAGCACCGCCAGAAGCTGCTCCAGAACGCCACCAGCATCAGCTCCCCCGGAAACAGCCGCATCGAGCGACTCCACCGCGGCCTTCGGCTGCTGCCCAGCAATCGCCTGCACCAGCTCGGCGAGCCCCTCTTCACGCCCAGTTCCCAGCAGGGCATGCACCGCGTCGACCCCGATCCGTCCATCCGCTGTCGCGGCGGCCCCCAGCAGCTGCTCCAGCAGCGACTGGCTGTCCCGCATGCTGCCGTTGGCTCTGCGGGCCACCAACCTCACCGCCTCGGGATCGATCGCCACCCCTTCGGCGGCAGCGATCTCCGCCAGACGGGCCTGGATGGCACCTGCCTCGACCGTGAGAAAATCAAACCGCTGACAACGGGAAAGAATCGTGATCGGAAGTTTCTCTGGCTCTGTGGTGCAGAGCACAAACTTCACGTGCGGCGGCGGCTCTTCCAGGGTCTTGAGCAGCGCGTTGAAGGCCTCACGCGTGAGCATGTGGACTTCATCGATGATGTAGATCTTGTAGCGGCCTCGAGCCGGTCGCACCGACGCGTTCTGACGGAGCTGCCGGATCTCATCGATACCGCGGTTGCTTGCGGCATCGATTTCCACGACATCGACATCCTGTCCGGCAGAAATCGCCTGACACATGTCGCAGGTGTTGCAGGGCTCGGCCGTGGTCTCGCCGGCCACGCGGGCATCCTCGGAAACGCCACACTCGAGCGCCTTGGCGAAGATTCTCGCAGCGCTCGTCTTGCCAACACCGCGAGCGCCGGTGAACAGGTAGGCGTGTCCCACCCGGCCCGAACTGATTGCCCCAGAGAGCCCGCGGGCCACATGCGGCTGCCCGATCAGATCGGCAAATCGCTGCGGCCGGTAGCGACGGGCGACAACCCGGTAGCCGCCTGCAGCCTGCTCGGCGGAATGCTCACTCGGCGACGTGGCGGCGGTGCTGTCTGCCATGAACCAAGCTCGGACACCGGGCGAAAAAAGAAACTCACGGCCCCCGATGAGAGGCCCACCGCACAAAGAGATGACTGCTTATGGCTGCTGCGGTTAGGCCCTGACCAGATTCACAGATCCCCATCGCAGGGGCCTCTCATCGGATGCCGTGAGTGACTTGTTTGTACGCGGCGACCTCCGGGCGGTCAAAGGGGGCACCGGTTTGCTACATTCGCCGGTCTATGGCCACACCGATGATGCAACAGTTTGAAGCCGCCAAGGCTCGCTGCCCCGGAGCGCTCGTGCTCTTCCGGATGGGAGACTTCTACGAACTCTTCGGCGAAGATGCCCGCGAGGCTGCAGAACTTCTGGACCTGACCGTCACAAGCCGGGAAAAGGGGCCAAACGCCATGCCGATGGCGGGCTTTCCCCACCATCAGCTCGACCCACAGCTTGTCAAACTGGTGGCGGCAGGGCGACGGGTTGCGATCTGTGAACAGATTGACGATCCCAAAACCACCAAGGGCCTGCTCCGCCGCGAGGTGACACGGATCGTCACGCCAGGCATCGCAGCGGACGAGTCGCTGCTCGACCCCACACGCAGCAACTTTCTGGTTGCGGTGCTGCCCTCGCCCTCCGCTGGAGACAGCTCGGCAAGCACGCGACCAGCAGGAATCGCCTGGATCGACGTGGCGGGCGGACGGTTTCAGGCAGCAGTGCTCCCGCCGGCCGACCTTGTCGAGCATCTGCAGCGGCTTGATCCGGCAGAGTGTCTCTGCGACGAACAGCATCGTGAGCTGGTCGCTGGGCTCCTGCGTGAGGCGGGCCTGCACGCGGCCATCACTGCTCGGCCGACATGGTGGTTTTCCACAGACCGCGGTCCCGACGAGCTCTCTCGCAAACTCGGTGGTGTCTCACTCGAAGGGCTCGGCTTCGAAACCGCCCACGATGTCTCCGCCCTGGCAGCTGCTCACGCGGTGATCTGCTACTTGGAAGAGACCGAACCTGCCGCCGTCGGCCGCATTGGGCAGCTCAAGCCGTGGCGAAGCGGCCACGCCATGGAGATCGACGAAGCCACGCGTCGCACGCTGGAGCTGGTTCGCACCGTCAGCGAAGGCCGTCGAACCGGCTCACTCGCTGGCGTGCTCGACCGCACCAAGACGCCGATGGGTGCCCGCATGCTCTCACGGTGGCTTGTGGCCCCGTTGATTGACCACAGCAGCATCGAGCGACGGCTCGACGCTGTCGGTCTGTTGGTGGGCAACGCCGCGTTGGCAGGTGAGATTGCCGACACGCTCTCGGGCATTGGCGACCTGGAACGGATTACCAGCCGGGTCGTCTCCGGACGCGCCGGTCCACGCGACGTCGAACGCGTCGGCCAGGTTACCCGAGTGCTGCCGCGGCTGCGGGGCCTGCTCGATCGGGTCGGCCCCGGCCTGCTCGCCGACTGCCGAGACAGCCTCGATCCCTGCACCGATATCGCCGACCGCATCGGCCATACCCTGCGGGAAAGCTGCCCTGTCTACGCCCGCGACGGCGGCTTCATCCGCCCCGGCTTCGACGCAGCGCTCGATGAGCTGGTCGAGCTTGCGTCTGGCGGGAAGGAATGGATCACCCGCTACCAGGCGGAACAGGTCGAACGCACCGGAATCAGTTCGCTCAAGGTCGGCTTCAACCGGGTCTTTGGCTTCTATCTGGAAGTCAGCAAGACGCAGAGCGATCGCGTGCCGGCGGAGTATCTCCGCAAGCAGACCGTTAAGAACGCGGAGCGGTACACCACTCCCGAACTCGACGAACGCCAGCGTCAGGTGCTCGGTGCCGAAGATGCGGCCGTTCGCCGCGAATGTGAACTCTTCGAAGACCTGCGACAGTTTGTGGCCAGGGAACACCGGCGGCTCGACCAGATCGCTGACCTCTTGGCAATGCTCGACGTGCTCGTCTCGATGGCGACGGTGGCACGGCAGCGAGGCTGGTGTCGCCCCGAGATCACCGAGCGACGGGAACTCGAACTCCGCGATGGCAGGCATCCGGTGCTCGAAGAACTGCTCCCGGTTGGCACGCTGGTGGCCAACGACCTGCACCTCACTGCCGACTCACCCGACGGACCGCAGCTGCTGCTGGTCACCGGCCCCAACATGGGCGGCAAGAGCACCTACATTCGGCAGGCAGCCTTGGCGGTCGTGCTCGCTCAGGCGGGCTCATGGGTGCCGGCGGCGTCAGCTCGCGTGGGCATTGTCGATCGGCTGTTTGCCCGCATCGGAGCTGGCGATGACCTGGCACGTGGGGCGAGCACATTCCTGGTGGAGATGGCACAGACCGCTCGGATCCTGAACCGAGCGACCCCACAGAGCCTGGTGATCCTCGATGAGGTGGGCCGAGGCACAAGCACGTTTGACGGCATGGCCCTGGCCCAGTCGGTGGTCGAGCATCTGCACGACGAGATCGGCTGCCGGACCCTCTTCGCCACGCACTACCTGCAGCTGGCCGCCCTCGAGCAGCTGCCCGGAGTCACGAACGTTCAGGTTCTCGTGCAGCAGCATGGCGACCACCTCGCCTTCCTGCACAAGGTGGCCCGCGGGGCTGCCGACCGCAGCTGGGGGATTCACGTGGCCAAGCTCGCCGGCGTGCCCGACGAGGTCATCGGCCGCGCACGCACGCTTCTGGCCAGCCTCGAAGGGGAACCTGCTCCGCCCCGCCAGCCGAGCCGTCGCCCTAAGCCTCCGACGCCA
>JADHNY010000019.1 GCA_016779265.1 Pirellulales bacterium
GGGGGCACGGCTCGAGAGTGATCGGCCGTGTAGCTGGTGGTTGAGGACGCTGTTCCTCACCGTTTCTGTTCCTGTTTTTCTTTCTCTCTTCTTGGTTGAGAGCGATGCCTCGGACGCCTCCAACACGATCAGCGAGCCCTACGCGGCTACGACAGCGAGTGACGTCGCGTCGACTGCGTGGTCCGCTTGCCCGCAACACGCGGCGTCGTGTTGCCCGACGTGCACGGCGACGTCGGGTCTGGGTGTATCACTCAGCTCCGGAAGCGTGTGGTCGGACGTCACGGGCTCGCCATAACAGAGATTCCGATACCGCTCTGCCCGATTCAGGTCTTTCCGGTGGCGGGGTTCCACGTTCGGCTGCTCCACGGACCAGAAAGCGTCGTTCAACCGCACACAAGGGCTGAGCCGCTGGACTTCGGCCAAGGGCGGATAATGTTGTCCAGACAACGTCGTCCGGATAACGTCGTCGCGTCCTCACTCCTAGAGAAGCGACCTCCACGCAGATCAGTGGATCCTCAGGCGAGCCCGGGTAGCATGCGATCAGCTTCGTGGAGCACGATCAGGCTCTCGGCTGTGTGAGCGAGTCTCGCCACATCTTCTGCCGAGCCCGCATGGCCAATGTCGAGGCTTTCGACGGCTGCCTCATCGAGATCACTCGCGAGAACAAGCCGCCGCGAGCCAAGGGCGCGGGCAAGCTGTCGCGTGAAGAAAGCGTCTTGGATCAGGGCGACATCACGGCTGCGAATCGCCTCTTTGACGAGTGGCTCAATGGCGACGCCCTGTCTCCAACGGGTGAAGACCACGCCAGGTTCTTCAGTCAGCCGACTTGTCACGCAGACCGTGCCATCAGGATACGTCACTCGCGCAGCAGCGGCAGCGGCTCGAATGACGCGGTCCAAGCCTGCGTGGGGGTCTGAGAGTGTCGCCACGCTCAGTTCGGCCGCCTTCGACAGCCTCGGCCTCCACGCCTGCGATGCTCGTTTGGCAGCAGCGACTGCTGCTGCCGGCATCCCAAACGCCACGCTGGCCAGAGAACCACCGCGGCCAGGCACGACGCGCAGTTCCGCAATCACACCAAGTTGCCAGAGCACTTCGTGAGTGGCGGTCAGCCAGGCTCGATGCCCACCACGTGGTCGCAGTGCCAGCGTTCGACGAAGCTGCTGGGCTGCCTCGGCCCGGGAGAACGCCGGCCAGAGTTCGCCCTCGATCGCACGGCCAGCCAGGGCTGCGTTCCAGCCAAACGAACCCACGAAGATCACCACATCGGCATCGACAAGCGGTCGTGCAATATGCCGCGGATTGGCCTCCTCATCAGCCATCAGATACGAGGTGTCTGCTTCACTGCTCGGATCAAAGATCGTGGTGGTTGCGCTGGCGACAACTGGCTGGAGACGGTTGGACCAGAGACGCAGCACGTCGATGTGATCGGCAGGGGTGCCCGCAGCTGCGAGCATCGAGACCACCGCGTCGATGACGGCCTGATCCTGTGGCAGGTCGCCAGCCACCGCGATCACCACCCGGTCGCCCTCCACAACATGGGAGGTCAAAGGAGGCCCCTCCTCCGGTCGGATGGTAGCGTCGGAGACACGCTGGTTGGCTTCCAGATGGACGACGCCCACTGGGCCCGCGCACTCCGCGATCAGCTGGCCTGGAGTGGGAGACAGCCGGATCGGGGCATCCTGGCCGGCGTGGAGTTCAATACTTTCGGGAGATGTGCTCGTCATACGTCCTCGCTCGGCAGCATACGCATTCTCTAACGACAGGTCAGCGCTGGCACGGAATGACCCGATCAACCGTCATGGACGGATCTTTGTGGTGGGAACTCGATGCCTGCGGAAGGTGTCGCCGAAAACATAAAGGAGGTAGCAGGACGGTTGCCTCGAAAGAACAGCCACGTGACGTGGGAATCCAAGGCGGGAATACAAGGACGTTGCCATGCGCTACCGTCAGTTTGCTGGACATGCAGGTGTGGTCAACGCCGTGGTTGCTCTCGTGGTCACCGCAGTGGTCGTCGGAATGCCAAACGCCGTCTGTGCCCAAGGTGCTGCAAGGGCCCAAACCGAGGGGAGTTTCTACGGCGGTACCGCCTGGCAGCTCACGGCTGGTCAGGCCGCGGTGCCTGCTCCGAACTACCAGGTGCGTTCGGGCAGTCCGCAGTCTCCTCGCATGGCCATGCTCGACGGTGATGTCGTGATGGACGGTGGTGTGATGACGGACAGCGGTGTGATGATGGACGACGGGTCGGGGATCATGACGGAGCCCTGTGAAAGCTGCAGAATGCCTCCCTGGCATGGCAATGTGGCGAGCCCGTATCAGTGTGGTCCCGTCTGCGATCCGTGTGTCCAGCCTCACCGGCGTTCCTGCTTCCCTCGGCTCTATGCCCTCTTCGGCGAAGGCCATCTGGTCTCACCCATCCCTCCTTGTGAGCCACGCTGCCAGCACTGCGGTGCGATGGTGCACGTGGGCTTCTGAGAGCTACGGGGTCCAGAGTCTGCCTACGGCGAGCATGCCGACGGTAACGCAGATCGCGCCTGCCACGTCGAGAATCATGCCCGCACGCACCATGTCGCGAAGGGGTACGCGGCCTGAACCGTAGACAATCGCATTGCAGGGCGTACTCACGGGCATCATGAAGCCCAGGCTTGCTGCAAAGGTTGCAGCAAGTCCAGCTGCTAAGGGATCTGCTCCAACCGCGGCTGCCAGAGCCAGGCCCACCGGCACGACCATGTTGGCACTGGCGGTGTTGCTGGTGAACTCACTCGTGATGGCGGCCACCAGTGCGGCTGCGGCAATCAGCGTGACACCGCCACCTTCTGGAATGAGGCCCGTGATCGAGCGACCGAGTCCATCTGCTAGGCCGGTGGAGAAGGAGAGTTCGCCGAGTGCCATGCCGCCGCCGTAGAGCAGGATCACGCCCCAGTCGATTTTGGCAGCCTGCTCCCAGCTGAGCGTCCGTGTGCCCTTTCCGCCCGGCAGCAGAAAAAGGGCCACTGCACCGAGGAGTGCTGCCACTCCCTCAGGAATACGTGTGGAGAGTGTCTGACAGAGCGGATGCTCTTTGCCAACCAGCAATGCAAGGATTCCCGGGGCCACCCAGAGCGAGACGGTGAGCGCGAACGCAGCGGCGGCCGACTTCTGGCCGACGGTCCAAGATCCCAGTGCGGCTCGTTCTTGGCGTACGTAGGCACTCACACCCTCAAGCCGTGTGACGCCGGCAGGAAACAGACTCACGGCCACCAGGACCACCACGCTCAACAACGCGATCGTCAATGGCACCCCGAGCAGACACCACGAGAAGAAGCTGATATCGATCTCGAGCTGCTTCTCGATAAATGAGAGCCCAATCAGATTGGGTGGTGTACCGATTGGTGTCGCGAGGCCACCGATCGAGGAAGCAAAGGCGACTACCAGTAGCATACCGGTGGCAAAGCGGGGATTGAGTGGGGTTCTGCCGCGGCCGTGATGGGCCTGTTCAATGGCGGCGAGAATGCCGGTCACGATTGCGAACATCATCGCAGTGGTGGCGGTGTTGGAGATCACCGCGCTGGTCACGCCACAGACGATCGTGACCGCCGCCATGATCCGCCGCGGATGCTCGCCCACCCACCGCTGTGCTAGGACAGCGTAGGCGAGCCGCCGATCGAGGCCGTGCACACGGATCGCCTCGGCAAGCATAAACGAGCCGATAAACAGAAAGATCAGCGGCTGGGCAAACGGCCGAAAGACATCCCGTGCGGGCGCAACACCGGCGACCACACAGGCCGCGACCCCCGCAAGCGCGGTGACCGGCAGCGGCAGGGCTTCACTGACCCAGAGAACGACCACTGCCGCCAGCACACTGGCGAGTCGGTGGGCCTCGAGAGAGAGCCCTGCCTCACCTGCGGAGAGCGGTGCCACTGCCACGCCAATCGCAGCCGCGACGGCGACCCCCAGGGAGATCGCCAGTCGCGACGCGTTTGGAAGCGTGTCTGTCAAACCACCGCCTTACAGGCTGAGGAGACTACTTGCCGTGCTTGAGAGCTGCCTGGCCTGCCGCAAGCCGAGCCACAGGCACGCGGAATGGCGAGCAGCTGACATAGTCGAGACCCACCTCGTGGCAGAAGATCACGGAGTGAGGCTCACCACCGTGCTCACCACAGATGCCGAGCTTGATGTTCGGCCGAGTCTGCTTGCCCTTCTCAACACCAATCTTCATCAGCTGCCCAACGCCGGTGGTATCGATCGAGGCAAATGGATTTGCCTTCACGATGCCCATCTCTGTGTAGAGCGGAAGGAAGGTTGCCGAGTCATCGCGGCTCATGCCGAGGCAGGTCTGGGTGAGGTCATTGGTGCCGAACGAGAAGAACTCGGCGGTCTCAGCAATCTCATCAGCAGTCAGAGCACCACGAGGGATCTCAATCATCGTGCCCACGAGGTACTTGATCTTCTGCCCCGTTTCCTTCTGCACCTGCTTGGCGACGGCATGAACGATCTCGACCTGGTTGTCGAGCTCCTTCTTGAAGCCCACCAGCGGGATCATGATCTCAGGACGCACCTTGATGCCGTCCTTCTGCACCTTGGCAGCCGCCTCGAACACGGCCCGTGCCTGCATCTCGGAGATCTCCGGATAGGAGATACCCAGACGGCAGCCACGGTGGCCGAGCATCGGGTTGAACTCATGCAGAGCAGCCACCCGCTTGGCAACCGCCGAAGTGGAGATGCCGAGCTTCGCAGCGAGTTCCTTCTGAGCGCTCGTCTCGTGCGGCACGAACTCGTGCAGCGGAGGGTCAAGGAAGCGGATCGTTGCAGGACGGCCTTCGAGAGCCCTGAAGATTCCCTCGAAGTCTTCCCGCTGGTACGGCAACAGCTTGGCGAGTGCCTTGCGGCGATCGTCGAGGTTCTCTGCAAGGATCATTTCACGCATCGCGTCGATGCGATCACCTTCAAAGAACATGTGCTCCGTACGGGTCAGGCCGATGCCTTCAGCACCGAAGGCGATCGCCTGCCGAACCTGCTCAGGTGTATCGGCGTTGGTGCGAATGCCCAGGCGACGATACTTGTCGGCCAGCTTCATCACGAAGGCGAAGTACTGGTAGACATCAGAATCTTCTGGCTTCATCGAACCACTGACGAGCACCTGCTTCAGCTCGCTGTCAGCGGTCTCAATCGCTCCGGCAAACACCTCACCAGTGGAGCCGTTGATCGAGATCGCATCACCTTCCTTGAGGGTCTTGCCCGCACAGGAGAGCGTGCCCTTGGAGTAGTCGATCTGGATCTCACCAGCACCTGCAACGCACACCTTGCCCATCTGACGAGCAACGAGAGCCGCATGGCTGGAGACACCGCCACGGCTGGTCAGAATGCCCTCTGCCGCGATCATGCCGCGGAGGTCTTCCGGGCTGGTCTCGACGCGAGCGAGCACCACGCTCTGGCCCTTGGCACCGAGCTCTTCAGCCTTGGCGGCTGTGAACACGAGCTGGCCGGAGGCAGCACCTGGGCCGGCCGGTAAGCCAGCGGTGAGGAGACGACCTTCCTTCGACGCCGCCTGGTAGGCCTTGCGATCGAAGATCGGTGCCAGCAGCTGCGACAGGGCATCCGGGTCAGCAGAGAGGACCGCATGCTCGGGGGTCATCAGCTTCTGCTTGACCATGTCGTGAGCAATCTTCACGTAGGCCAGGGCGGTCCGCTTGCCGTTTCGAGTCTGAAGCATGTAGAGCTTCTTCTTCTCCACGGTGAACTCGAAGTCCTGCACATCGCCGAACTTCTTTTCGAGCGTCTTGCGGACCTTCTCCAGTTCCTTGTAGGTGTCGGAGAAGCCAGGGTCAGTTGCCATTTCAGCGACGGGCTTCGGCGTACGAACGCCAGCCACCACGTCTTCGCCCTGAGCATTGATCAGGTATTCACCGTAGAACACGTTCTCGCCGGTGGCTGGGTCACGCGTGAAGGCCACGCCGGTCGCGCAGTCATCGCCCATGTTGCCGAAGACCATCGCCTGGACGTTCACGGCTGTGCCCCACTCGTCCGGAATCTTGTACTTGCGGCGGTAGAGGATCGCACGCTCGTTCATCCAGCTTCCGAAGACGGCGGCAACAGCACCGATCAGCTGCTCCATTGGGTCTTGCGGGAACTCCTTGCCGGTCCGCTGCTTGATCAGCTGCTGGTACCGCTTGATCAGCTCGCGAAGATGCTCCTCAGTGAGATCGAGGTCTTCGGTGATGCCGAGCTGATGCTTCAGGCCGTCCATCACCTCTTCGAAGGGCTCGTCCTCATTTTCATGAGCCTTCTGCACACCCATCACCACATCGCCATACATCTGGATGAAGCGGCGGTAGGAGTCGTAGGCAAACCGGCCATTTCCAGTGGCCTCAGCGAGTCCGACCACGGTCTCGTTGTTGAGGCCGAGGTTGAGGATGGTGTCCATCATGCCCGGCATGCTGTCGCGAGCACCGGAGCGAACGCTCACCAGCAGAGTGTTGTTTGGATCGCCAAGCTTTTTGCCCGTTTCCTTCTCAATGAGCTTCACATTGGCTGCGATCTGCTCTTCGAGACCAGCCGGGAAGGTCTGCTTGGACTGGTAGTAGTCGACGCAGCAGTCAGTGGTGATCGTGAAACCGGGGGGAACCGGCAGCCCAATCTTGGTCATCTGGGCGAGGTTGGCGCCCTTGCCGCCGAGGAGGTCTCGCAGCGTGCCATCGCCGTCGCACTTCTTCGCACCGAAGAAGTAGATCATCTTGCCGGCTTTGCCCTTGGCGGCCTTAGTGGACTTCTTGGCAGACTTGCCGGGTGTCTTGGATGCCTTGCGAGCGGTTTTGGCCATGGACGAAACGTTCCTCTCGAGAGATCAGAATCGGGGTGAACCTGGACGGAAAAACGCGGCATCTCTGCAGACTGCCACGAAATCACCAAGCCATTCGCGCGCACCGTCGGCACGCACGGCATAACCGGTAGATTGTCCGCAGACTGTAGAGTCGCGGCAGGGCGACCGTCAACGACCCGCCCTGCTGTGGCCTTGCGACAGGGGGTGTCCGCAATCGCCACACAGAACAACTATAATTCATGTGTTTTTCCGGTGCTGAAAATGTGAGAATTTCGTCAGCGATCAGATCCAGCGGGAGTCGGTATGCGCCAAATGAGATCCCCTCAACAAGTGGCGAGTCAAAAACTGATCCCTGTGCTCGTCGCTGTCTGCGTAGGGCTGATTATTCCGCTGCAGGCCGTACGGGCTGAAAGCCCCGCGTTTCCCGACTTCAATCGTGATATCCGGCCGATTCTTTCGCAGAACTGCTTTGCCTGCCACGGCCCGGATGAGCATGACCGGCAGGCAGGCCTGCGGCTGGATGACCGCGATGCCGCCCTCGCCGAACTTGAGAGTGGGCTGCGGGCGATTCTGCCGGGGGACCCTGCCACGAGCGAACTGGTCGCCCGCATCCGGCAGAGCGATCCCGACCTGCTGATGCCTCCGCCCGAGAGCAATCACCGGCTCTCTGACTCCGAAAAGGACCTGCTGGAGGCCTGGATCGCTGGAGGCGCGGTCTACGCGACCCATTGGGCCTACGTGCCACCGCAGGCTTGGCCCACTCCCAAGCCTGCCGATTCCGACTGGCCGCAGTCGTGGATCGACGCCTTCGTGCTCTGGGGACTTGAGCAGGAAAGAATCACACCGGCGGCCGACGCCGATCCGGTCACCCTCCTCCGTCGGCTGCATCTGGATCTCACCGGCCTGCCACCCACGCCGCAAGAAGTGGATGCGTTTTTGGCTGACCCCTCACCCGCGTCCTACGACCGCGTGGTCGACAGACTGCTGGCCTCGCCACGGCATGCAGAGCGACTGGCTAGCTGGTGGCTCGACCTGGTGCGGTATGCCGACACGGTCGGCTACCACGGCGACCAGACCCACAGCAGTTCACCCTATCGCGACTGGGTGATCCACGCGTTTCTGGAGAACATGCCCTTCGATCGCTTCACGCTGCTGCAGCTGGCCGGCGATCTGGTGGAGCCCGTCGAGGGTGAGCATCCCGACGACCGCATGCTGGCCGCGGCTTACCACCGTTTGCTGCAGACGTCTCACGAAGGAGGTATCCAGGTCAAAGAGTATCGGGCGATCTATCAGGCAGACCGGGTCCGCAATCTCTCCGAGGTCTGGCTCGGGGCAACGCTCGGGTGTGCTCAGTGCCATGACCACAAATACGATCCCTTCACCGCTCGTGACTTCTACGCGATGGGAGCCTTCTTCGCCGACATTGACGATGAGCGGCACATGGGCACCGGCGGCTTTGGCGGTGGCACCAACACGCTGCCGACCACCCGCTTTCCGGAGATGGCAGTGGTCAGCCCCTTGGAGCGTGCTAGAGCGGCTCGACTGGATGTCGAGATCGCCACGGTTGAACGGCAGCTCCTTGCCCTCTCGGCCGAACAGGAGACGGAAGCCTCGGCGGCTGACTCGGAAGAAACGGCCGAGGTGGCTGCCCTGCGGGCTCAGCTTGAGGCACTCCAAGTGCAGCGAACGTCACTCGCCAGACCAGTGATGGTCACGGAGAGTCTGGAGACGCCGCGGGAAGTGCGGGTCGTGCCGCGAGGCAACTGGATGGATGAAACCGGTGAGCTGGTGGGGCCTGCCGTGCCGGCGTTTCTCGGACGGCTCGCTGCAGATGGCCGCCCTGGCCGCGATGACCTGGCGCGGTGGCTGGTCAGCCCAGCTGCCGAAGGCGGCATCGGCGAGCAGACCGCTCGCGTGGTGGTCAATCGCCTCTGGGCCCTCTTCTTTGGGGAAGGGCTCTGTCGCAGCACGGACGACTTTGGTGGCCAGGGCGAACCGCCCGATCACCCGGAGCTCCTCGATCGACTGGCGCTGGAGCTCGTGGCCTCCGGCTGGGATCTCCGCAGCCTGATTCGGCAGATCGTCACCAGCCACACCTATCGCCAGTCGTCGGAGGCCTCGGCAGACGTGCTCGCTCGCGACCCTGACAACCGACTCTTGGCTCGGCAAGGCCGCTGGCGGCTGCCGGCAGAGCATGTCCGAGACACGGCCCTTTTTGCCGGTGGCTTGCTGGTGGAGAAGCTTGGTGGCCCGAGCGTGCGGCCGTACCAGCCGGCCGGCTACTACCAGCATCTCAACTTCCCCAAGCGGACCTACCAGGCCGACACCGACAGCCAGCAGTGGCGACGTGGGCTCTACGTCCACTGGCAGCGGATGTTTCTCCATCCGCAGTTGGCCGCCTTCGATGCGCCGACACGGGAGGAGTGCACGGCCCGCCGGCTGCCCTCCAACACGCCCACCCAGGCCCTGGTGCTGCTCAACGACCCCACGTTTGTTGAGGCGGCGCGAGGGCTGGCTGAGCGAGCGGTTCTGGCATCTGCAGATGACGACGAACGGATCGTGTTTCTCTGGCGGCAGGCGGTCTCGCGGCAGCCCGATGCCACGGAGCAAAGTCTGCTGGAGCAGCAGCTCGCCCGGCGGCGGGAGGAGTTTGCGGCCAACCCCGACGCTGCGGAGGCCCTGCTTGGCGTGGGCATCGCGCCGCCGGCGAGCGATGTCTCGCGTGAGGAACTGGCAGCCTGGACGGCCGTGGCCCGCAGCGTGCTCAACCTGCAAGAAGCGATCGCCCGTTACTAAAAGCTCTGTCTCTGAGATTCGAGGCCCCAGCAGATGACTCGCGAAACTCCCCTGCACCGCCGCTGCTTTCTCGGCCAGTCCGGGCTCTCTCTGGGTGCCGCCTCGCTCGGCAGCTTGCTTGCGCGAGACGGTCTGGCGTCTGGAGAGACGGCTGCGAGTGACCGTGGTGCGATCTGGCCGCTGCATCATCCTCCCAAGGCGAAGGCGGTGATCTTCCTCTGCCTTGCTGGCGGGCCGAGCCATCTAGAGACATTCGATCACAAGCCGACGCTGGCTCGGCTCGACGGTCAGCCGATGCCCGAGAGCGTGACGGCCGGGCAGCCGATCGCCCAGCTGCAGGGCAAGGAGCTTGTCGTGCTGGGCCCGCGGAAGTCTTTCTCCCGCTACGGTGAGTGCGGGACGGAAATCAGCGACTACCTGCCAAGGCTCGGCGGGCTCGCCGACCGGCTGGCGATCGTCCGCAGCATGGTCACCGAACAGATCAACCACGACCCTGCCCACACCTTCCTCAACTGCGGCACGGCGATCTCGGGCCGGCCGAGTATGGGAGCCTGGGTGACCTATGGCCTGGGCAGCGTGGCAGACGATCTGCCTGGATTCGTGGTGATGACCAGCAAGATGGGCCGCAATCCGCAGCCGATTGCCGCCCGGCAGTGGCACTCGGGCTTTCTGCCGGGGCAGTTTCAGGGGGTGGAGTTTGCCACCAGCGGCTCGCCGGTGAACTACGTGGCAAACCCGCCAGGGGTGTCGCAGGCTCACCAACGGGACGTGATCGACACGGTTGCCGCCCTGGAGAGGCATCGGCTCAAGCGGCTGAGCGATCCAGAGGTCGCCACGCGGATTCGGCAGTATGAGCTGGCCTTTCGCATGCAGATGAGCGTGCCAGAACTTGCTGACCTCTCCAATGAGACAGCGGAGACGCTCTCGATGTATGGGGCAGAGCCGGGTCAGGCAACCATCGGCACCAACTGCCTGATGGCCCGGCGGCTGGTCGAGCGGGGCGTGCGGTTTGTGCACCTCTACCACAGCGACTGGGACCACCATGGCGGCATCGAGCCCTACATGGAGGAGATCTGCCCGCCGACAGACCGTGCCGCTGCGGCACTGATCGCCGACCTTGAGCAGCGGGGGCTGCTCGATGAGACGCTTGTGGTCATCGGTGGTGAGTTTGGCCGTACGCCGATGGCTCAGAGCAAAGACAAGGGGGCCGGCCGCGACCACCACATCAAGGGCTTCAGCATGGCCCTGGCCGGTGGCGGCATCCGCGGCGGCGTGGCCTACGGCGAAACCGACGAGTTTGGCTACCACGCCGTGACCGACATCGTGCATGTCCGCGATCTGCACGCCACGATGCTGCACCTGCTGGGCATCGACCACACCCGCTTCAGCGTCCCCTTCCAGGGCCTCGACGCCAAGCTCACGGGGGTGGAGCCCGCCCGTGTGGTGACGCCGCTGCTGGCGTAAGCCCCCCATGCGGCCTCGGCAGGCTTCGGTTCGGTTAGCGGCCGGTCTCTGGCGACACCACAGCAGCGGTGCAGCGGCCAGTGGAATCGTGAGTGAGGCTGACCGGCACACCAAAGAGGGCGGAGAGCCGCGGTGGCGTGAGGGCTGCTGAGGCGGGGCCGTCGAAGGCGACCTGTCCTCGCTGCAGCAGCACAACATGCTCAAATCCTGGCACGATTTCTTCGAGATGGTGGGTGACCAAGAGCAGGGTGAGGCCAGGCTCGGCGATCAGCTCCGAGAGGATCGTGAGAAACTGGTGCCGCGCGGCCAGGTCGAGACCGGTGGTCGGCTCATCGAGCACTAAGAGCTCGGGGGCATGCACGAGGCTGCGGGCGATCAGCACGCGGCGGCGCTCGCCGGTGGAGAGTGTGGCCAGCGTGCGGCTGCCGAGATGCGTGGCCGACACGCGGTCGAGGGCCGCCGCGACGGCCTCGCGGACAGCGGCAGTGGACTCGACGCTGAAGGCCGTCAGTCTGGTGGCAGTAAAGCCGCTGGCCACGGCCTCAGCAGCCGTCATGTGGCCGGAGCGGCCGTGCGAGAAGTCGCGGTCGAGCATGGCTGAGACAATGCCCATGCGACGACGGAGTTCGGAGACATCCCAGTCGCTGCGGCCGAGGATCCGCACACGTCCCTGCTGTCCGCTGGCATCGATTGAGGGATAAAGCTCCCGTTCCAGCACCCGCAACAGCGAGGTCTTGCCGGCTCCGTTGGGGCCCAGGATGACGGTGTGTCGGCCATGCGGAAGCGTCAGCGACACATCCCGCAGGAGGTGATTGTCGCCTCGACATACACTCACCCGGTCGAGTTCCAACAGCAGCGGTCGGATGCCGGCAGGCTCCATGGCTCCGTCGTCAGACGCTCGCCCCATCGATCCTTTCAAACTCATGCACAAACAGCCCGCTGCGGAGTTTCGGCTCAAACCAGGTGCTCTTGGGAGGCATGATTTCGTCGGCATCGGCGACGGCCAGCAGTTCATCAGCGCTCGTGGCGTGCATCGAGAAGGCGACCCCTTCTGTGCCGGCACGCTTCTCCAGTTCACCGCAGCCGCGGACGCCCCCCACGAAAGCAATCCTGGTGTCAGTTCGTGGGTCACCGATGCCGAGAATCGGCGCGAGCACCCGGTCTTGCAGCAGAGCCACATCGAGGGAGGCAATCGGATCGGTGCGGTCGATCGACGCTGCGGGGAAGGTCAGCAGCCACCAGCTGCCTGCCACAAACACGAGCACCTGGCCTGGGCTGGCCGGTGTGCCAGCAGCTGCGGGCTCAAGCGAACCGACCTCACGGAGCTTCTCCAGCAGCTGCTCTGAACTGAGCCCATTTCGATCGGCAACCACACGGTTGTAGGGCAGGATTCGCAACTGGTCGTGCGGGAAGATCACCGCCATGAAACGGTTGTACTCTTCGTGGCCGGTGTGGGCGGGGTTGGCCTTCTGAGACGCGGTTGCCGCTCGCTCACCACCTGCCGAGCGATGATGTCCGTCAGCGATGTAGAGCCGCTCGAGGCCCTCGAACGCTTCAACGTAGGAGCCGGCATCGGCGACGGGCCAGCCGGTGTGCTGCACTCCTGCGGGATCGACAAAGTCGAAGAGGGGTGTGGCAGTCATGTCGGCTGCCATGCGTTGGGCGATTGTCTGCTCACCGCTTGCTTGATCACGGAAGCAGAGAAACACAGGCTCTGCATGGCTGGCGGTCACGAGCATATGCCGGGTGCGGTCATCTTCTTTGTCGGGCCGCGTCTTCTCGTGCTTACGAATCTCGCCGGTTCGGTACTGCTCTGCTTCTACACAGGCGACGACGCCTGTCTGGGCCACGCCTTCGCGGATCTGCCGATAGAGGTAGAGGCTCGGCCCAGCTTCTTTTGTGAGCGTCCCGTCAGCAATCATTGCCTGCAGATTGTCGCTCGCCTGCTGGTAGACCTCTGTGGCATGGCAATCTGTTTCGGTGGGCAGGTCAATCTCGGAACGGACGACATGCAGGAACGAGCGAGGCTTGCCCTCTGCACGCTCGCGGGCCTCTTCGGTGGAGATCACGTCGTAGGGATCGCAGGCGACTTCGGCAGCATGTTCGGCTGAGGGACGGAGGGCTGAGAAGGGATGGATGCGGATCATGCGATCTCTCAGAAGGCGCGAGGAAGCGGTTGGGAATCGATTTGGCGAGGATAGCGGTGCTGGCTTTCGGGGTGCAAATGCCTGTTCGTTCAGACGTGGTTGCCGGGCTCTGTGAGTATTTGTCGATCGGGCTTCGGGAGCCCCTGGTCGAGTCGTCAAGCCTCTTGATTCCTAGCGTCGACATGCGTGCTGCCGGCTGCGTCAGACCATCGGAAGCACCTGTCATCGGCAGCTGTTGCGAAGGCCCTGTACGCATGACAGTCCCGCTACTCATTGCGTCAGGTGGGGAAAGTGGTGAGATGAGATGAATCGTGCGGTAGAACGGAGAGCGAGAGTACGGCATTGGTGTGATGTAGGCGTTTTCTAGCTAAAGGAGTTGGTGATGTATCGGTGTGCTGCTGGCGTGAGAAACGTTGGGATGGTCTGGGTGTGGCTGGCGGTATCCGCGGCTGTTGTGGTTGGGCTTTCACGAGCACAGGCAGACGAAGACTTTGGTGATTTCCGTTCGGCGACCCTGACCAGCAAGGCGTGGGAAGCGCTCGGGGCTGGGAAGCTCAAGTCCGCCTTGTCTTTCACGGACAAGTGCCGCGAACTCTATATGGAGGAGGCACGTAACCAACAAGGCTCTGTCAATGAGTTTGCATCGGATGAGGATGCTCCGAAGCTCTGGGCACTCAACGACGTGGGCACCTGCCTGTTCATTGAAGGCCAGGTGTATGAGCAGCAGAAAAAGAGCAAGGAAGCCGTGGCCGCGTATGAGCAGCTTGTCGCGCAGCTGGGCTACGCCCAGTGCTGGGATCCTCAGGGCTGGTTCTGGAAGCCGGCTGAGGCCGCTGCCAAGAGAATCAAAGAACTGGAGTTCGATGCGAAGCTTGACTAAGGCGATCCTGAGTACTGCGGTGCTGATGCAGGCAGGCGTGGTGGCAGCGTCGGACGTGTCAAAGGCAGCTGCGATTCCTGTGCGGATCGAGGGGAGTATCGTGGAAGGCTTTTCCCTGCTCCGGGGAGGCAAGCCTTTTCAGATACGAGGCGCTGGAGGCCATGAGCATCTTGATGTGCTCGCAGCGTGTGGCGGCAACACGATTCGTACCTGGGATGTCGAGACGCTCCTGAAAAAAACGGACGGTGTACGGCTGATCGATCGAGCGGCCGAGCGTGGTATTGCCGTAACCGTTGGCATCTGGCTTGGGCATGAACGCCATGGTTTCGATTATGGGAACCCCCGGCAGCTTCAGCAGCAACGCGACAGAGTTGTCGAGGCGGTCAAAGCACTCCGTGATCATCCAGCAGTGCTCACCTGGGGGCTGGGTAATGAGATGGAGGGGCCGACCGGCTCAGGTGATCGTCGACAGATTTGGCAGGAGATCGATCGGCTGGCGGGATTCATCAAGTCGCTTGATACTGCCCATCCTGTGATGACGGTGGTCGCCAACATCAATCCGGCGAAGGTGGCAGCAATCAAACAGCATGCCCCGCAGGTCGATATCCTCGGCGTGAATGCCTACAGCGGTGCGACAGGGATCGGTGGACAGCTGCGACAGCTTGGCTGGGAGAAGCCCTACTGCATCACCGAATACGGACTTCCAGGCCCGTGGGAGGTGGAGAAGACCGCATGGAATGCTCCGCGTGAGCCGACAAGTCGAAAGAAGGCTGGCAGTTACAACGTGGCGACCCGAGAGATTCTCGCAGACAAGGCGTGTCTTGGGGCATACGTCTTTCTCTGGGGACAGAAGCAGGAAGCGACTGCCAGTTGGTTTGGGATGTTTCTGCCATCCGGTGAGAAGACGATTACGGTCGATGCCGTGACAGATGCCTGGACCGACCACTGGCCTGCGGACCGCTCGCCGGTGCTTCGCGAGGTTGAGATGCCTCTGGATGGGAGGCTGCTGGAGCCTGGCGCGAAGCTGCAAGTGACCGCCCGCTATCGAGACCCTGAGGGTGAGCCTCTCTCGTATGAGTGGGAAGTCCGGCGTGAAAGCAGCGATCACCAGGTGGGCGGTGATGTTGAACAGAGGCCAGCTGTTGTGCCCGACTGCATTGTGATGGCAGACGCGGCCGGTGAGGCAACCGTCAGGCTCCCTCGCAAGCCCGGTGCCTATCGGCTGTTTGTGACCGTTCGCGATGGCCACGGCTCTGGCTGCATGGATAACTGGCCGTTTGCAGTGACGACGACCGACGAGCAAGGCTCCACACGTTAGTCGTGCTTGCCATACCAGCGTTCTTCGATAGTGGCGAGTAGACCCTCTTCGCGGATAGCCAAGATCGCTGTGTTGAGTCGCTCTCGCAATGGACTCCCCTGTTGGACAGCCATGCCATAGTCAAATGTCTCGAAGACAGGGCCGACAACGCTGAAGCCTGGGTGGTCGCCTTGGCTGACGAGATGCTCGACCACGTGTCGCTCGAAGACGACAGCATCTGCCTCGCCGCTCTCGACCGCAGTGAAGCAGGCATGAATATCAGGGTAGCCAGCCACGCGGGCACCATAAGCCGAGGCAGCTTCCACTCCAACGCTCTGAGCAATCGTGGCGACAACACGGCCCTGGAGATCACTCGGGCCGTGAATGGCGCCAGTAATCCGCTCAACCGTAAGTGCAGCGGAGAACGAGCCCGTCAGAGCAGCTACGAGCACAATGCTGCCGAGCATCCAGACGACAGCGACGACGCGGCCTGCAGTACTCTCCACCGGCTTATTCTCACAGCCGCCGGTGATGATGGTGCAGACCGCCCACCAGCCAGCTTCGCTCACTCCGCGGAGATAGGTCTGTGGAAAAACTTCACCATTGGTGCTGCGTTCGGTCAGCCAGAGCACATGCGAGGCGACCACCAAGAGCCCAACCACCAGAAGAAATACGCTCAATAGCTCCCACGACAGCACAGAGAGCAGAGGAGAGTTCCACGCTGACTGTGACTGTTTTGGGACAGCGATCCGCATGCCTGAAGAGATCACGGGATGGGTGAAGTCAATCACCTGTTCACGCGCTTCAGTCATCGCGAATGGTCCAAGGAGTAGGTCGACGCTTCCGACCTGGACGTCGTGGACGGTCTCATCGAGACGCTCCTCGCGAACAAACTCGGTATCGACATCAAGCTGCCTGGCAATCTCCTTCCAGAGATCTGCAGAAAAGCCAGTCGGCTGTTCACCCTCAAACCAGCAGACCGCTTCAATCTCAAAGACGGCGACAGACACGGTCTCGCGCTGTGTAGTGGCTTCGGTAGTGGCTTCGCTGTCTGCTGGTTTTGGATCTGCCGCGGTTGCATGCGTGGCACTCCAGCAGAGTAGGAACAGGATCGCTGTCGCAGCGGCGGGTGCCCTCCGGCGTCCACTCCAGGCCACCAGTGTTGCTCCAATCCCAACAGCAAGCATGCCAGTTCCAAGAAGTGTCAACGGAGAGACCTCAAGGGATTCCAAAGATGTGCCTGCCAACAGTGAGACGCCAGCAGGCACAGCATTATGCACCGCATGGCAGATGATGCCGGGGAGAATGCTGCGGGTGGTCAGGGCGACCCAGCCCAGCACAAGTCCCATCGCAAAGGTGGTCGGCAGCCGCTCCGGCAGCAGGTGCACCACCGCGAACAGTGCCGCCTGCACAATCACAGCAGTCACCTGCCTCGCTCGTGTGGGCCATTCACCGCTGAGGGCTGAGAGCATCCAGCCACGAAACACCAGCTCCTCGCAGACCGCAGGGATGACTGCCAGCACGAGCACAACCAGCCATGCTGGCGTGTCGGCGAGCAGTGCAGTGAGTCGGGCGGCCAGCTCTTCAGCTGCGGCGGATGGCGTGTCACCAACGAGCCAGCGAAGGGCCATTGCCCCAACGAGAAAGAGCCCAGCCCCGAGCACGACTGCTCCGGGCACAGCGGCCCAGCCAGCGGCGCGAGGAAGCCGAAGTCGCAGGGTTCGACGCAGATCGACACGTTGCCAGGCGATCAGTGCGAGTAGGGGGAGCACCATCGAAAAAAACTGCTGTAGTGGAAGTGCCAGGACCAGATTCTTTGGCAGCAAGGTCTGCACGTACCACACCCCCGCCAAGCCCACGATGGCTGGGAGCACTCCCTGCAGTGGCGAAGGGAACTCACGAAACGGAGGCCGCTGCAGCAGGCCACCAGCTGCATCAGGCCCTCGGAAGATCACCTCTTCATCAGCGAGGGCGACTGCGGTGGCCTTGAGCAGGATCCAGCACCAGACGACAGCCGCTACGAGCGTCAGCGGCAGAAGTAGGCCGATCGTTTCACCCGTCAGCGCGAGCCTGGCTACGAGCACCTGACCAGCGACCGGCATCACGGCCACCGCCTCCTGCGGCAGCGGCATCGGTACAAGACCTGCCGCCGCGAGCACGCTGACAGCCAGCATCACCGTGGTCAGCGCGTGATGGGCTTCTTTGAGACTTCGTAGCGACGAGGTGATCGCCAGACAGGCGGCAGCCGCCACCGCGGCCAAGGCCGCTTGGGTCGCTACGGCTGCGACAACCTCGGCTGGCGACGGTGCTGCGGAAAACAGGCCCTGGAGATCTTCTGGCAATGCTCGCAGGCCGACCGCTGCGGTGCCGGCGATCGCTACAAGGTTCGCGAGTAGCGTGGCAAGCGTGACGCCGTAGACGGCGAAAAACTTGCCACGCACCACCTCACCAATAGCACAGGGCGCAACGAGGAGAGTCTCAATCGTGCCCCGCTCCTTTTCCCCAGCGAAGGCGTCTGCCGCTGGATGAAAGGCTCCTGTCACTGTCAGTAGCGTGAGGATCATCAGCATGCTGCCGGCAATGGTGGAGATGACAGAGCCAGCCTGCGAATTTGAGGGACCGGCGATCTTCGGGGCCACTGCCAATGAAATCGGCTCAAACACAGACACTGGAATCTGCAGCTCCGCGAATCGTTCACGCCTGATCGCATCAGCGAGGCTCTCGATCACGGCTTCGAGGTGCGTGATGACCTGTTCGGTGTCGACGTCGAGATTGGTTGCTCGCAGAGGCAGTTCAACGCCGCGAAAGCTGCGGAGCGCCCGTGTGGTCCCGGGAGGCACCTCGATCCAGGCCTCTGCCTCGCCGCTGGTCATGGCGGCAAGCGCCTCATCGACAGACGGTGCAACGCTGACCTGAAGCGAGGCCGGCCAGCCGGCCGCTCCGGCAAGAGCTGACCGCTCCGGTGAATCCCGCAGATCTGTGAGTCGCCCCGCCACGACCGGTGCATCTGGCCCGGTCAGCACGACCGACAGCGACAGCGGTTCAGTCGTGCCACCCATCTGCTCAAGTGCGGTCCGCAGTCCGAGGACGGTGGCCAGAGCCACGATCGGGTAGGCAATCAGCGGCAGCAGAAAGGTGATGAACACTGCCCTGCGATCACGCACAAACTCCAGCAGGTCACGACGAGCAATCGCCGATGCAGGTGACAGTGGCCGTACCGGCTTCATGAGGCCACCGCGCGATAGAAGGCGTCTTCCAGTGATTCCTCGGAAGGCTCAAGCAGCTCCTCACGGGTGCCACCGGCGACCATGCTGCCGGCATGCATGATCACAAATCGATCACAGCGGCGCTCGATTTCATGAAGCCGATGGGTGGAGAGCAGAATCGCACGGCCTTCACGGCGGAGCTCAGCGAGCAAATCGAGCAGTTCCCGTGAACCGAGGAGATCAACCGCTGCGGTCGGCTCGTCCAGCACGAGCACAGGCGGCTGGTGGACCAGTGCTCGACCGAGAGAGACCCGTTGCCGCTGGCCACTTGAGAGTCGCCCGGAAGGCCGGTCGGCAAAAGAACGCATGTCGAGCACGTCGACAAGCTCCTCGATCGAGGCGTTCAAAGCCGCTGGATCAAGACCATGGAGCCTGCCGTAGGCTGTCATCGTTTCTCGTGGTGTGAGCCGGTCGGGAACACCTGTCGTGGCCGAGACATAGCCGATCCGATGACGAACACCGAGTGGATCCTGGCCAATGTCGATGCCATCGATTCGCGCGGTCCCGGCCGTGGGCTTAAGCAGCGTGACAAGCATCCGCAGCAGCGTGGTCTTGCCGGCGCCGTTGGCTCCCAAGAGCCCCATGGTTTCACCTGGCCGGACACAAAACGACACGCCATTGACGGCTCGCACGACACTGCCGTCACGAGACTGGTAATGCTTGACGAGATCGACCACGTCGATTGCAGGAGAGCGTTGCTCGCCCATGTCGGCCACAGCAGTTGGCTCTGAATCGATGCTCATCGATGAGACTGCCCTACTCGCCGTGACGGTTAGATCTCTTCACTCGGCGGAAACTGCCGCCACTCCACGATCACAACCGCAGTCCCGAGCAGGATCGTAACCAGCCCAAACACCGCCAGCACATGCACCGATGCCGGCTGTGAGTCGATCAGGAGCTGCATTTCTGCAGGGATTTGCCGTCGCCAGCCCATGCCCTCGACGAGCAGGCTCCGCAGTCTCAGGCTGACGGTCGCCTGATTGATGACCGCTGGGAGCAAGCCTGCGAGGTATTCCACAACCAGTGCGAGACCGACGCTCGCCACCATCGCCCGCTTCGGCACAATCACCGCCGGCAGCGCGAAGAGCGCGCCACGGCCAGCAGCGGAGAGGACAAGCAGGCCGACCATTAAAAAGAAGACATGCATGGCCTCGTTCGTGCCAGAGATCAGCACCGCAGGTACCAGCGCGAGGGTGCCCACGCCAACCGTCCAGATCACGGCTGCTGCAAATGTGCCCAACAGCATCGCCCGTCGTCCACCTGGACGGACGGCGACATGGATCCAGGTTCCTCGTTCAAGCTCATCCGCGACCGCCGGGCACATGGTGACCAGTAAGGCGAGCACGCAGACCGCCTCGGGGATCAAGGCATAGATCAGCAAGGCTGCTAGGTCGCGATCAAGCGGGAATCCAGCGGTGCGACCGACCGCCAGGAGCACGGCCGAGGGAAACAGGATGCCAATCGCAGCGACGAGCAGACGCGAACGGGTCAGCATCCGCCGCAGCTGAAACTCAGCGATCGTGGCGATCGACCTCGGAAGGTTTGTCTTGGGAATCCGCTCCACCGGCGGCGGACTGATCTCGGTTGCAGAGACGCTGTGCATCACACGCCTCCTCGGTGCAAGGAGACAAGCCGACCAAAGACTCCTTCGAGAGATCGGTCGTCCGGCACGACTTCGCGAACGGCAATGTCTTCATCCACAGCAGCCGCCGTGATGCGTTCGGCGAGCAGCCCCGCCTGTCGCGTGCCGATCACGAGCGTGTTGTCTCCCTCAAACCGCAGGCTGCGGGCGTCGTCACCACGGCAGACGATTTCGGCTAGTCTGCGAGGTGCATCGCAGACAACGCGAACCTCCGCGGGGGTGGCGTCGATCAGACTACGGATTTCAGTTGAGGGTCCACTCGCCACCACGCGGCTGCCAAGGATCACAACGAGGCCAGCACCGAGCGGTTCGATCTCATGCAGCAGATGACTGGCAACCAGCAGGCTGCGGTGGGTTGCCCAATCCTTGACTAGCGAGACGAGGTCGTGCCGGGCCACGGGGTCGAGTCCATCAAACGGCTCGTCGAGCACGAGCAGTTCGGGATCATGGGCCAAGGCACCAGCGAGCTTGGCCCGTTGCCGCATGCCTTTCGAGAGTGTGCCGATCGGTCGGCTCGCCGCTGCCGAGAGGCTAACCTGTCCGAGGGCCGCCTCTGCTCGCTTCTCAGCGGCGTGCCGGGTGAAGCCGGAGAGCTGCACGAGATACGAAACCCACTGCATCGGAGTGACCGACCGCTCACGGATGTCACCTGCAGGGCAGTAGCCGATTCGGGCCAGGACCGATGGATTTCCGAAGGGGCGTTCGCCGAAGACTTCCACGCGTCCCATCGTTGGGCGGAGCTGTCCAGTCACGAGTCCGAGAAGAGTTGTCTTGCCTGCTCCGTTCGGACCGAGCAGCCCATGCGCTCCCTTCGACAGGTTGACCGTCACGTCGTTGACGCCGATCACCTGTCCGTAAAGTTTCGTGACGTTCGTCAGTGAGATCATCGCGGGTGCTCTCGAGCCGTGGGGCCTGGGAAGACGGGTCCTGGGGAGACGGGTCCTAGGGAGACATGGAGGAACATCATTAGGAACGCAGCGGTGCATCGACCCGGCGGAGGAGCAGCACAAGCGATACCGCCGAAATGCTGGCAAGTGAAATCAAGGGTGGAAGAAACGCCTGGGGTCGTTTTTCCATGCCGAAGATTGCAGCCTGAACAACACCGATCGAGTGGTAAGGGGAAACCCAGGCCCAGTGGTCGATTGAAGAGTCGAGCCCTGCTGCCCGGCCAAGCCAGTGCATAGGACGAGACCGATCATGGCGATCATCCTCACCTGGACCGTCAAACGGCTCGCTGAAGAAACTCTGTGCTTCGGGCGACGGGCGGTCAGCCATCAGCTCAGCGGCACCAAGAGCCGAGTGCGTGATCCAGCAGGCCACCCAGGTGGCAAACCAGGCAAAGCCAGCGATGCGAGTTTCTGTGGTGATTGCAGAATAGGCGAGGGCCAGGAGCACCGTTGGGATGGCCACTGCGAGGCTTGAGATAAGAACCTTCAGGGGCAGGTCAGCCGTCGCCCAGGCAACGTTCACGCTCGGACTCACTAGCACGCCGACAAACCACAGCCCAAGCGCTGGCAGCAGCGTGACCATGGCAACCACCCCTGCCAGCACCGCCCCCTTGCCCAGGATGTAGTCACGCCGAGAGACCGGTCTGGTGAAGTAGACGAGCCAGGCTTTAGCCCGCATGTCCCGCGAAATGAGGGTGGGCGCCACAAGTCCGATCACGACCGCCAAAAGCACCGCCTGTGGTGCCCGCATAAAAGCGAGCAGGAGCCGGGACCAGACCGTCCTTCGGGTCTGCTCAATCTCCTCGACAGAGCCAGGCAGGTATGCGGGCTCCCCATCAGTCGGCCGGCCGAGGGCATTGACCAGGAGGCCACCGAGCACACCAACACCGTCGAGGTTGCGGCCAGACTGGGCCGTGACCTCGAGCATGCTCAGCCGGCCCTCTTCGACGGCCTGCTCGAAAGCGAAGAAGCTCATCGCAAAGGCGAGTGCGGGACTCCAGGCGAACAGCACTGCCCGCCGCAGCCAGCGGCTCTTCCAGGAGAGCGCAATGCCGGTCGTGGCGATCACGAACGCGGCCGAGCCAGGTGGCCGACGCGTTCCCTTCCAGGCACGGTAGCCAACATCATGCAGGGGCATGGAGTACCTCAGGGCTGTGGACGGCTTCCGCTTCCCGCAGGCTGGCGATAAAGACTTCTTCAAGTGGCCGCTGCGCGGGCTCAAAGCTTCGCACACCGACACCGACATGACGGGCATGCTCACACACGCTGCGTAGCACCGCGGCGGTATCGGCATCGACCGGCGTGGCGACCTCGACCGCAGGGCCGCGGCTGGTGCGGACAAGGCTTGCCGCAATGCCGGCCTCTGCCAGTGAGTCAGCCAGTTGCTCAAGCGGGCCGGTCCCTTCCACGCGGTGCATGGGCAAGGCCGGCCTGGTGAGTTCATCGATCGTCCCCGTGAGCCGAACGCGTCCTGCGGCGAGCACGATGGCTCGCTCACAGATTGCCTGCACGTCGGGCAGCACATGTGTGCAGAGGAAGATCGTCTTTCCGTGATCGCGAGCGAGTGTCACGAGACGGCCGAGCATCGCCTTCCGCTCAATCGGATCGAGGCCATTGGTCGGCTCATCGAGGATGATCAGCGGAGGGTCATGCACGATCGCCGCTGCAAAGGCGACCTTCTGGCGTGTGCCGACTGAAAAGGTCTCCAGCGGGCGATAGCGTTCCTGGCCGGCATCACACCAGTCGAGCACCTCATGGGCTCGCCGCAGCGCTTCACCGGCTGGAATCCCACACAGCCGGGCTGCATACCGCACCATGCCCACGCCGGTGAGACCAGGCACCGCCGACTCATCCTCAGGAACAACGCCCACCTGTTGGCGAACCTGGTGGGGTGACTTCTGTGGATCGAGTCCAAACACCCGCACGCGGCCGCTAGCGAGCCTGACCAGTCCCAGCACGGTTCGCACGAGCGTGCTCTTGCCTGCGCCATTGGGGCCGACCAGGCCGGTGATCCCTGGCTCCACCGTGAGCGAGACCCCATCAAGGGCGGTCCGAGTTCCGTACCGCTTGACGACATCTTCCAGTACGACGGGGCAGGCATCGCTGCTCACGGCATTCCCCATAGCCCGCCTCTCCACAACTTCTCTCGTAATGGTGATCAGCGACTGCGATCAGTCTTCCATCACTTCGGCTTCTTTTGCCTTGGCCAGGTCGCCGACCTGAGCCTCAAACTTCTTGGTGAGTTCCTGCACATCGTCTTTGGTGGAACTCACGTCGTCTTCGGTCATCGTGCCGCCCGACTTCTCGCCATCGGCAGCCTTATTGGCATCACGACGAACGTTGCGGATCGAGACGCGGGATTCCTCAGCGAGTTCTTTAATCCGCGAGGTCATCTTGCGGCGGACATCGGTTGAGAGCGGCGGGATGGTGATGCGAATCACACGGCCATCACTCTGGGGATTAAAGCCGAGGTCGCTGGCATGCAGAGCCTTCTCAATGTCCTTGAGGGTGCCTGGATCGAACGGACGCACCACGATCTGGTTGGGCTCAGGTGCGCCCACGTTTGCGAGTGCCTTGATCGGTGTGGGTGAGCCGTAGACCTCCACCTTGAGCGAGTCGACGAGGCCAGGATTGGCCCGGCCGGTTCGGATTCCGGTGAGGGCATGGCGGAAGACCTCGACAGCCTTTTCCATGCGTTCTTCGGCGTCGAGCAGGATGTCGTCTGCCGGCATCGTGCGAGATCTCCCTGGAGGCGGCCAGCACTCACACGGCTGACGATGCCTGGTGAGACCACTAGCAAAGCCTCGATTCTCGCAGGAGGTTCCCGGGCACTTCAAGTCAGCCGCCCTAAGAACGCCGCCGAGGCTTACTGCTCGGAGGCGATACGGCTGGTGACCAGGGTGCCGATGCGTTCGCCCGCCACCGCACGCTCGATGTTGCCATCGGTGCGGTAGTTGAACACAAGGATTGGCATGGAGTGCTCCATGCACTGAGAGATGGCAGTGGCATCCATGACACGGAGGCCTTGTTCCTGCACCTGCTGATACGTCAGGTCACGGTAGAGCATCGCGTGCGGATTCCGCTCGGGGTCGTCTGAATAGACCCCGTCGACGCGTGTTGCCTTCAGCAGGATATCTGCCTCAAGTTCGAGAGCTCGCTGCGCCGCAGCAGTGTCGGTGGTCACGAACGGACTGCCCGTACCCGCAGCGAGGATCACGATCCGCCCCTTCTCGAGATGCCGGCGTGCCCTGCGGCGGATGTAGGGCTCCGCGACACCATCCATCTTGATCGCAGTCATCAGCCGTGTACTCGCTCCCAGGCTCTCAAGGGCATCCTGAAGCGCGAGGCCATTGATGACAGTGGCGAGCATGCCCATGTAGTGGGCCGTCGCTTCCTGGATTGCTGCGTTGCCTGCGGTAAAGGAGCCACCACGAAGGATGTTGCCACCACCGATCACCACCGCTACCTGCACTCCGCTGGCAGCGACACGGACGGTCTGCTCCGCGATCTGGACCACCTCCTCCATGGAGATGCCACGCTCACCGGCGCGCGCAAAACTCTCACCGGAGAGTTTCAGGAGCACACGCTTGAATGGAGTGGAAGTCATGGCGAAGCACGCATGGGCTGCGATCAGCTGCCCAGGGTCCAGTTGTCCATTGACTTGACTTCGATCCCCGAGGTCTCAGCAAGCTTTCCGACGGTCTGCTTGTCATCCTTCACGAACGGCTGCTCAAGCAGTACGCACTGGCTGAAGAAGTTCCTCAGTCGGCCTTCGATCATCTTCTCAACGATGTTGGCAGGCTTGCCCTCAGCCAGTGCCGCCTCGGTGAGGATCTCGCGTTCCTTCTGCACAGCAGCAGGATCGAGCTCTTCTTTGGAGACTGCCTTTGGAGCCATGGCCACAATGTGCATGGCGATGTCCTTGGCAATCTCGGCAACCGCGGAGCCAGCCTTGCCGGCGAGCTCAACCAGGCAGGCCTTCGAGCCATCGTGGTGGGCGTAGCCGCCGCAGGGAGCGTCAACACGACGAATCCGCGAGAGTTCGAAAACCTCGCGCATGCGATTGAAGAGGTCGTCCTTAAGCTCGCCGAGCGTGCGGTCGGGGTGCATGGTGCTCTTCTGGGCGAGCAGTTCGTCAGCGGTGGCCGCACCTGGTCCGAGCGCCAGCTGCTTGGCCATGTCGTTGACGAGATCCTTGAAGTCGGGGCTGTTTGCCACCGGTGCGCTCTCGCACTTCAGCTCGACCATGGCACCGACACCCTTCTCAAGATCGGTGTAGACAGCAAGGCGACCGGTGCTCATCTCACGGTCGGATCGCAGTGCCTGCGTTTTGATGCCCTGCTTGCGAAGCCATTCGATTGCGGCGTCGGTGTCTCCGCCGCATTCAGCGAGGGCCTTCTTGCATTCCATCATCGGAAGGCCGGTTTTGTCTCGCAGGCTCTTCACATCTGCTGCGGTGATCGCTGCCATGTCTCTTCTCCCTCTCGCTCGGATTCCAACGTGTCTCAACGTCTGGTGATGTGCGGGCTCTGATGGACGGCCACATCAGAACTCGCCACCAATCATTGCCCGCGGGGCCCTGATGTGCCCGGAGCGTTTCTACCGGCCGATGAACCGACCAAGTGAACGGCTTCGCCAAACAACAGTGATGACCTGAAGTCATCAACGTTTCTGGCACTGCTTTGATTTCGGCATCGCTTTGATTCAGGCACTTGCGTCGATCTTTTCGCAGGTGCGAACCACGCTCAGGTGCGAGGACGAGGAGCAGCTCGCTTGGCTCGCGAACCAGCATCCTTGTCGGCACCCTCGGAAGCTGCCTGTGCCTGGGTCGAGTGCTCGGCCTTCCCCTCGAGGATCGCATCGGCGAGCCGAGCGGCGACCAGCTCGATCGAACGGATCGAGTCGTCGTTGCCAGGGATCGGCAGGTCGATCACGTCAGGGTCGCAGTCGGTGTCGATCAAGGCGAGCGTGGTGATGCCCATCTTGCGAGCCTCATTGACGGCGTTCTTTTCCTTCTTGGGATCAAAGAGCACCAGACACTCGGGAAGCCGCGACAGCGTGCGAATACCACCGAGGTTGCGAACCATCTTGCGATACTCGCGGCGGAGCGAGGACTGCATCTTCTTTGAGTAGGCTGCAAACTCGTCGGTGATCGCCGTTTCAGACGAAGGCATCAGCCGCTCGAGTTCTTCGAGGCGAGCGAGTCGATTGCGAATCGTGCGGAAGTTCGTGAGTGTGCCACCGAGCCACCGCTCGCTGACATAGGGCATGCCGCAACGCTCTGCTTCACGAGCGACGGCGTCCTGGCCCTGTCGCTTCGTTCCAACGAACAGCACGAGGCTGCCAGAGGCGGCGACTTGCTTGAGGTACTTCCGTGCCCGCAACAGCCCACGAATCGTCTCGCGGACGTCGATGATGTGGATCAGGTTCTTGCGACCGTGGATGTACGGCCGCATCTTGGGATTCCAGCGGCTGGCGCGGTGGCCGAAATGCACACCGGCTTCAATCAACTCCTGAGCCAAAACACTCGACACGCTGTCAGTCTCACGAAAGGAAAGGATGAAGGCCGCGGTGGACGCACATTTCGCCCGCCACGCGAGTTCCGCAGCGTATTCTGTTTGGGGGTCAGGGTCAACGCACCCCTCGGATATCTCGGCGACAAGGGGCTGACGCTTGAATCGGCCTGTTTGAGCCTACTACACTCTCACCGCACGGACGGCCACACCGGCCGATCCCTCCCTCGAGCCGACCCGGCGGTATTCCCGAACGCGTTTCCGCGTTGTTTCGCGGAATCCGGCCGGAGCAGTCCGGAATGCCCCGGAGATTCCCGCCCGCCATGCGCCATCTTCTCTCAGCGACGGTTCAGAACGTTCCCGGCGTGCTTTCGCACATTTCGGGCATGCTTGCCTCCCGCGGCTACAACATCGACAGCCTGGCAGTCGGGGAGACTGAGGCCCCCGATCTGTCGCGAATGACTTTCGTGGTGCGGGGAGACGACCGTGTGCTCGACCAGGTGCGGCTGCAGCTGGAGAAGATCGTCACGGTTGTCCAGGTCAACGACATCAGTTCACGCGACTACGTTGAACGCGACTTGATGCTGATTAAGGTGCAGGCTCCCGCCGGGGCGGTGCGAAGCCAGGTGAAGGAGTTGGCGGATATTTTCCGCGGTAAAATCGTCGATGTCGCTGGTGACAGCGTGGTCGTTGAGATCTCCGGCACCGAGAACAAAATTGAAGGCTTTATCGACATGATGCGGCCTTTGGGCATTCTGGAGCTGGTTCGCACTGGCCGGATTGCGATGGTTCGGGGCAACGAGCCGGGGCCGTCTGGCGATGTGACTCATCTCCCTGCCGACCATGCGATCTCACCGGAGACCCTTGCCTAAGTCCGGGACGCCCATCTGCGGTGGAGCCGCTGCTCCTCTGCAGTGGCTGACAATCGATGGTTGTTCAGCCGGTTTGACAACTTTGACCGATCTATTTCCCTCACCTCACGAACGATCCGACTCAGGAGAAGCCCGTGCCAGCCACGATCTACTACGAATCCGACGCCGATTTGAAGCACCTTGCCGGGAAGACGATTGCCATTCTCGGCTACGGCAGCCAGGGGCATGCCCAGGCCCAGAATCTGCGGGACAGTGGACTGAATGTCGTCGTGGCACAGCGTCCAGGCGGTCCGAACTACGACCTCGCAAAGAGCCATGGCTTCGAGCCAATGAGCGTTGAAGAGGCCGTCAAGCAGGCAGATGTGATCAACATCCTGCTGCCCGACGAGCTGCAGGCCGACGTCTACAAGGCAGCGATCAAGCCGAACCTCAAGCCGGGTGCCGTGTTGATGGCAAGCCATGGCTTCAACTTCCACTTCGCGCAGGTTGAGCCTCCTGCCGGCCACGACACCCTTCTGGTGGCCCCGAAAGGCCCCGGGCACCTGGTGCGGAGCGAGTATGAGAAGGGTGGCGGCGTGCCCTGTCTGATCGCCCTCGGCGAGGGTGCCAGCGAAGCCACCAAGCAGATTGGGCTGGCCTATGCCAAGGGCATCGGTGGCACCCGCGGCGGTGTGATCGAGACGACGATCGCTGAGGAGACTGAGACCGACCTGTTTGGTGAGCAGGCTGTGCTCTGCGGAGGCGTCTCGGAGCTGATCAAGGCGGGCTTCGACACGCTGGTCGAGGCAGGCTACCAGCCAGAAATGGCCTATTTCGAGTGCCTGCATGAGATGAAGCTGATCGTCGACCTGCTCTATCAGGGTGGTCTGGAATATATGCGATACAGCGTCTCCAACACCGCTGAGTATGGTGACTACACACGCGGTAAGCGGGTGATCACGGATGAGACCCGTGCAGAGATGAAGCGGATTCTTGAGGACATCCGCAGTGGTGAGTTTGCCCGCGACTGGATCCTCGAGAATCGTGCGGGGGCAGCCAGCTTCAAGGCTACCCGTCGCCGCGAGCGGGAGCACAAGCTCACCGAAACTGGCCGCGCCTTGCGGAAGATGATGAACTGGATCGATTCGAAGGAGGTCTAGATGACCCCTGAAGAACGTGAGTCACGGATGCTCTACAACGAGCTGGTCCCTGGAGATCGGGTCGAGGTGGTCCACGGTGTGACCGTGGGCTCCTCGGCTGCGTGGACGACCACTACAACCGGTCGTGTGCTGCGGCGGGAGAGGCGGAGGCATGGCCTCCACTTCCGCCGCAACAACGATGACAAGGTGTTCTCGGACGTGCTGATTCTCGCCCGTGATGACGGTGAGCTGACAACCGTCACGATGGACGAGTACACGCGGCTGAAGAAGCTCGTCTGAGGCACTCAACGGCGTCGTCCGGTGATCGTGCGGAGGAGTGCGACAGCACTCTTCACGACCGGTGCCTTGAGCGTTGCAGCGGCATCCGTGTGGGCTGTCGTGGGCGTTCCCACCTTGGCTGCGTGTGCGGCGTGGTGCAGGTGGCTCTTGGCATCTGCTCGTCGAACCAGGTCTCGTAGTACCAGGAAAAATGACGACGCACGGCTGCTTGGAGGCGAGCGTCCAGTGCCCCTTCAGGATCTGGGATCCACGAGCCTGAGGGACGGCAGTTCACCTGAGGCAGGGCAAACCGGCAGTCGATGCCCCAGCGGTTCATCTGGGTCTGAAGGCCAGTCTCGAGGTCCTCAAAGTGGATCAGACGGGTGTTCGCCCACGCAGGTCCGCCCACGTCGAAGAACTTCCGATAGGAGGGCAGACGGCCGCTGGTGGCAAGGCGAACAAAATCGCTAAAGCGACCCTCGCGTGCGGCTGTTGCGAACCTGTTATTCGGCGCTTTCATCGGTGGCACCCTCCGCCAGTAGGCGGCGAGGGATGCGAGCATTGCGAACGGCGGCCGGACAATGCCGAAGATGCGAATGCTCGTTTCCAGGCCGGCGGTCGGCTGGTTCTGATGCCGCCAGTTGGACGTTCTGCTGAAGAACTGCAGACGCTGGAACGCCGAAAGTGAACGGCCGCCGGTCAGGCAGGCGAGCGAACGCCGAACATGGGTGTGTGGGTCGCCTGCACGCACATACTGTGCATCGGGGAAGGTCTGGAAAAACCAGGTTGCCACCGAAGACCCGGCCGTCTTTGGGTAGTGCGCAAACGCCAGATTGTTCGCAAGACTCACGAGCATCGGTCGTCTTCCCCCAAAGACCTTACGCGTCCCTCATAAAGGATATCGGTATCGCGGCGGGCCATTGTGCATAAGAAGTTCTCGGTGACATCGGCACGGCTGTCGGAGGACGTGTGCCGGCACACCGCCGAAAGAGTGGTGAGTCGACAGACCCGAACGGGCGGTCGTGAACTGGGCCGAGAAGACGACCACCGAAAGACGAGCCTCGGCCAACACGACGATCATCGGACGTCTGTGAGAGCACTGAGACTCAGACGACGCGGGCGATCACACAGGTGAGGTATTCACCTTCGAGGCAGCTGGCGCTGACGGGATGGTCGGGGGCCGCGCCGTGGCAGGCGAGCATCGAGATCGAGCGGCCACTCCGCTGCGCGACCCCTGAGAGCATCATCAAGAAATCGTCCCTGGTCACAGCACCTGAGCAGGAGCAGGTCACGAGGATCCCGCCCGTTTCAAGCAGGTCCACGCCTTGCCGATTGATGCGGTGGTAGGCACGCAACGCCTCGTCGTGCGTGCTGCGGCTGCGAGCAAACTTCGGTGGGTCGAGGATCACCATCCCAAACCGCTCACCCGCCGCTGCCAGGGCATCGAGTTTCTTGAAGGCATCAGCAGTCTCGACAGTGATGTTGGCGGCACCGTTGAGACCGGCGTTGGCTTCGGCGAGGGCGGTGGCCTTCGCACTGCCATCGACCGCAAGCACGCTCGCTGCGCCAGCTTTAACGCAGGCGATCGAGAAGCCTCCGGAGTAGCAGAACATGTCGAGCACGCGGCGGCCGGTGGCGAGCCTGGCAGCTGCTTGCCGGTTGTCACGTTGATCGAGATAGAAGCCCGTCTTCTGACCCTCTGCGAGATCAACGCCAAACCGCAGGCCGTTGTCGTTGATAAACACTGGCCCATCCGGCAGGCGTCCACGAACCAGGCCGTCGGCAATCTGCATTCCCTCAAGCTTGCCGAGGCCACGTTCTGCGGAGCGGAGCAGAATGCCGGCCGGCTTGACGAGATCGTTGAGCACATCGCAGATCAGGTCCATCCGGCAGTGCATCGCCCGCGCGGTGAACTGCACGCAGAGCCAGTCGGCAAAGCGATCGACAATCAGGCCCGAGAGGTCGTCGCCTTCGCTGTTGATCAGGCGAGCCGCCGAGGCCCGATCGTCCAGATGGAGGCTCCGGCGGACGGCCACAGCCCGCTCGATACGAGCCCGCCAGAAGGCATCGTCGAGTCGTTCAGCTGCGGTGAAAGCGTAGAGTCTCACACGGATGCGGCTGTCTGGGTTCCAGAGGCCTCGGCCAACAAAATCGCCGTTGTGGGTGGCCAGATCGACCACGTCACCCGGAGCTGGAGTTCCCTCGATCCGCAGCACCGCGGATTCCAGCACCCAAGGATGGCGGCCGTAGAACGGGCGTGCCCGCTTCGGCTTGAGAAAGACGGTGGCGACCGGCAGGCCCGCGGTGGCATCCGGCGACTCAAGAGACGCGGGAGTAGCAGGCGTTGCAGTGTCTGGGCTGTCGTGTGACGGACTGAGCGGAGGATTGTCCTCAGGCATGGACAACCTGCTTTGGCTTGGAAGCCTTCTGGCCCTGCAGCACATGAGGTGCGGGCAGTGCGTCGCTCCCTGGCTCACTCTTCACGCGACGCTTGTCTTCCTTGGCAGCTTTCTTCGCATCCATCCGCAGCACGCTCCAGGCGAACACGCCACCGAGTGGTCCTGAGAGCATCGCTGGGAGAAGCACAAGATTGCCGACCAGAGCAATGGTCAGCATCGAGAGCATCATGTAGCCAAACCGCTGTGTGGGGCCAAAGGGCGAGAGGGAGAAAACCGAAAGCCCGATGCCGATCACACCCCAGCTCTGATACATCGCCCGGGCGCAACCCTTATAAGCGAGCATCGTCGCCTCGCGGCGATCGAGTCCATCAGAGATGCCTCGACGGAACCAGAGCATGAAGTGCACGACGTCGTCGACGGTTACGCCAAGGGCCACACTCGGCGCCATCACGGTGCCGATATCGACAAGCAGGGTGCCCGCTGTGAAGGACTTCAGCAGTGAGTTGCCCCAGCCCATGCCACCGAAGACCATGATCGCTGGAAACGCGGCAGGAACCAGCAACACCAGTCCTGCTGAGAGTGCTCGACAGAGCACGACCATCACAGCCACGATGATCAGGAAGTCAACGCCGAAGCCGAGTACAAGGCCATCGAGCAGTGAGTGCTGAGCCTTGTAGACCAGCGGTACGAGGCCGGTGTAGTCCACCTCGATACCGGTTACCCCGTCATCTTCCAGAGACGCAAGGATCGGGTTGATGCGTTCTTTGAGTTCCTCTTGGAAGAGGTCGTACTCCACTTCCTTCGTAGCGCTGACACGGGCGCTGATCCGCCAGAGCTCGCCCGGCTTACCAGTCTCGAGGGTGGTCTCCCTGAGATAGTCGCCATCGAGGAACTCGTGACGGTGGGCCTCGAGCCGCCGGTTGAGAACGCTGCGACGTGTGCGGGCACCGAGCCCAAAGGCTCGTGCTGCCGCCCCACCGATGCCACTGTTGGCACCGCCAAGGTCAAGGCTGCGACCAAAGGTCACCGTCGAGAGCGAGCTGCCAACTTCGTCGAGTGTGCCAATCGCTTCTTGGACCTCGCCAACAAGCTCCATCCGCTCGAGGAAGTTGAGGTCACACTCCTCGTTGTCGATCTTGAGAAGAATCTCCATCGGCACCAGCTGGCCGAGGTTGCTCTCGAGCCATTGGTAGTCGAGACGGATACGGGCATTGGGAGCGAACAGCCGCATCAGCTGCACACTCGTCTCCACGCGTGTCATCCCGTAGCCGATACCCGCCATCAGCGCGAGGCAGGTGACCGTGGAGAGGGTGTGGTGCCGCGTGATCCACTGACCAACCTTCCACCAGGGGCTGTCTTCGATCGGACGCCAGGTGTCTTCTTCTTCACTCGCGGCAGCCTTGCCGAGCTTGAGCTGCGGCGGGAAGAGCTCCAGCGCCGCAGGCATCAGCGTGACGAGGATGATGAAGCTGACCACCACGCCTATGGCTGAGAAAATGCCGAACATCGCAATCGGCACCAGCTCACTGACTGCCAGTGTGGCCAGGCCGACGGCAGTTGTGCCCGTGGCGAGCGATAGTGGCAAAATCGCATGGTGCAAGGCACGCCCTGCCGCACCTTCCTGAATACCCGTCTCGGCAATCTGGTCACGATAGTAGTTCGCCAGATGGATCGCACCGCTGGTGGTGGCGACGTAGACGAGTGACGGCATGGTCAGCAGGATCGCGTCGACCGGATACCCCGAATACCAGACGACCGCCAGGCTGGCGAACATGCTGTAGACACCCGAGGCGATCACGAGCCCCACCAGCAGCTTGCTCCGCAGTGAGAGCCAGCTGACGATAAAGCCAACGACCAGAGACAAGCCGAACAGAATCGTCACGCTGCTTTGGCCAGCCTTGTCGATCGCCACGTTGTCGACCGGCGGACCACCGATATGCAGGCTGTCCTCGGGGATCGCACACTCATCAGTGGCTAGCTGTCTGACCTGGTCAATCGCGCCGTGGAGGTTCGTGCGGGCGAGATCCGAGAGCGTCAGCACCAGGCAGGTCTGGCGTTCATCAAGATTGTCTTCGGCAGACATCGGTGCCACGCCGTCGGCCGCAGGGCCGATCAGTGCGCCAGTCAGTCGCTTGATGGCTTCTTCACGCTCCAAGAGAAGCGGCTCGCTCGTCATCTGCTCGACAGCGCGAGGACCGGTCTGAACGGTCTTGAAGTAGAGCGGCTGGTCGACTCGCGAGGCTTCCTCAGGAGGAGGCAGCAGCTTGCTTGCCATCAACTCCAAGCGAGGGTCGCTCATCGTGCAGCCTTCCCAGCTTGCGAGGATGAACTCCTCTCCCTGGAAATGCTGCCGGAAGAACTTATACCGCTGGGTCTCCGGATACTCAGCTGGGAGCCAGCCCTTCACATCATTGCGGTTATTACCCTTGGCCTTGATCGCTCCGACTACCACGAGAGGCAGCAGGAAAACGAGCACGGCCATGATGGCAACGGAATGCCGCTGGTAGAAGTTGGACTTTGGGTGTGACGTCATATCCTTCCACCGAGGGGCTGAGTGCGGCTGAGAGCTCCGTCCGCATCCCCAAACGGTACAGGTGGCGTTGGGGACAGTCCATATGTCTCATAGCGTCTTCGGCTTCGAAACAGCGATTCTCGAACGTGCCGGCGGTTCAACAGCATTAGTTTGACTGACGCGCACCCCTTCCGCAGTTGCCGTAAATCCTCACCGCAGCCGTGGACCGGTGTTTAGAAGGCGTCCGGGGCGGGCTTGGCCAGGTCGTCGGCGGTAAACCCGTGCGCTCGATGGGAGCCGTCGCAAAATGGACGGCTGGAGCTGTGGCCGCAGCGACAGAGTGCCACGGCACGTTTCCCAGCAGGGGGGGTGAAAGCCGCTCCGGTGTGGTCGGTGAACTGCAGTTTCAGGCCGATTTCTGCGGCGTTTTCTGGCAGTTCCACCACAAGCGGCCCATGTTCGCGGCAGCGGATCGTGACCGTACTTGGCGGAGAACGTGGCGTAAGGGGTGGTTCAGTGGATTCCGAGGGATTCGTCACGCGTCCGTCCGTGTTACTCACCTGGCGTTGCAGCCGCGGGCTTCGTCTCGTCGACGATATCGATCCAGAGCCGCACATAGCCCTGCGGCGGGATCAGCTGCGGTGGCGGTGGCGGTGGTTCCACGGCTTCAGGCGGAGCGTCAGTCGTCCGCATGACCACGGAGGCAGCCATCGACGGCTTGCCTGATCCTGCTCCAGGGGCACTCCGTGCGTTCGCGGCGATTTTGGGCGTGTCTGCCGCAGCACCGCTAAGACCTGCAGCCTCAGGTGCCGTCCGCAGAGCCAACGCACCCGTCTGTTGGGCAAGCGCTTCCGGTGGGGCAGTGCCAGGAAGAGAACTGCCCGCATCGGTCGCAGCGATCTCTGGTGCGGCTGCTCCGGAGTCAGCGGCAGGGGGCGGGGCAGCTGCCCGCATGGCCTGAGGAGCGACCGGCCGGGCGGCTGCAGCGATCATCTCTGGGGCCGGCTGCGGGTCAGTAGCTATTTCGACTTCAACATCCGCGGCGGCGATCATCGGCTCAGCCACAGGGCCGCGTCGCTCCAGCCGATCGATCGCCTCTCGGGAAAGCGAGCCTGTTTCGAGCACCACGCTGCCGGTGGAAACGGCGAGGGTCTCCAGGAGCCGGTCGACCTCCGACGCCCGGCCCAGGCAGCCGATCCGCTCGACTCGGCCTCCCGACATCGTTTCCTCACGATCCAGCCGAACTCGGCTGCGAGCCAGAAGCTCCTCAAACTGCCGACGACCTTCTCCGTCGCCGAGATGCACGGTCATGTGCAGGGTGCCCATCGACTGGCGTCCAGTCGTCAGCTCGATGCCACGAGCAATCATCCGTTCGGCGAGGGCTTCCGGATCGATGTCCGGCCGTTCCAGGCTGTCTGCTGTGAGGGTCTGCTGTGCGAGTTCAGGCAAGGCGTCGGTCGGTGGTTGGTCCCCGATGTTTAGCAGCACAGCCACGACCAGACCGGCTGCGAGGGCAACACTCAGGGCTGGCTTAAGCCAGTGGCGATCGGAACGAGCACTCTTCCCTTCCGTGCGAAGTGCTTCACGGACCGCCTCTTCATCCTCGATCGCTTCGGCACGCTCCTGATCGACGCGTGCTCGTTCCACATGCTGCCACTCGTCACCGACCTTTTCGCGGATTTGCTCATCGGTCTCATCATGAGGGGGGCGTGTGTCGGCAGCGTCCACAAAGGGATCAGTGTGGCCTGGCGGCTGGCCCTCAAGTGCGGCCATCACGGCAGAGACGAGTGATGAACTCGGCTCAACAGGCTGGTCGCCTGCCTCAACGAGCAGTTGTTTCACGCGTCGCAGTTCGGCGACCGCTTCTTCAAGCTTTGGCGTGGCACGCACCGCTGCAGCAACGGCATCTGCCTCGTCAGTCGGCAGACGGCCATCGAGCCAGTCGCTGATCGTTGGTGAGTCGATATCGAGTGTCATCGTGGCAGCCGTCTTACGAGGGACTTGATTCTGCCGTCACAAACGGCTGCAGCCGTTCGCGAAGCTCCGTGCGTGCCCGATGCAGTCGACTGCGAACAGTGCCCACCGGAATATCGAGGATGCCTGCGATCGATTCGTAGGTGGCGTCTTCCATGTCCGCAAGCACCACCACGGCCCGATACCGCTCGTCGAGTTGGGAGAGTGCCTGCTCGACAGCCTGGCGTCGGTCGGCGTGTTCCAACCCGGCTGACACATCGGCGGTGTCTGCCACTGGGTCGGCAGTTGGAGCAAGAGGCACAGGACGGCGACGTCGGGAGGCCGAGGCAGCCTTGTTGCACGCTATGCGATAGAGCCATGTCGAAAAACTGCTTTTTTGCTGGAACGACTTCAGGCCCCGAAAGGCCGCGATAAACGCTTCCTGAGCGAGGTCCTGGGCGGTCTCACGGCAGCCCACGAGTCGTTCGAGCAGCCGCAGAATCTGCGGCTGATGTCGCTCGACGAGCGTGGCGTAGGCCGCATGCTCGCCGGCGAGTACTCGTTCGATGATCTCGCTGTCCTGCACTTTGACGCCTCGAGCAGCAAAAAGATTCCCAAAAACTTCCAGTGTCAGTCCGTTGGGCTCTGACTGTCAAAGGAAAGCCGTGGCGGGCGGCGAAAGGTCACCACCCAGAGGATTCCAGCTGTCCCGAGCAGAACCAGCGAGATGAGCTGGGAAATCGAAAACGGCGTGCCGAGTGCCGGCGGCTCATCGACACGAATCATCTCCAAAAGGATACGTGAAACTGGGTGGATCGAGAGCACAAGGGCAAAGACCTGGCCGTCACGACGTGCGAGTGGAGTGAAGCAGATGGCAAGCCAGGCCAGGATTCCCGCATCAATCGCCGCATAGAGCTGCGCCGGATGGATTGGCAGGCTGCGACCGACCTGTTGCGGGGACAGGTTGGGCAACAGCCCTCGCTGCACCTGATCAAACCATGGCGGACTCTCAGGAGGAAACGTCACCGCCCAGGGCAGTTCGCACTCGCCTCCGTAGCAGCATCCATTGAGGAAGCAGCCCACACGGCCGAGCGCGAGTCCTACCAAGAGGCCCGGGGCGATGCAGTCGGCAAGGACCAGGAGGTTGAGCTTACGACGATAGGCGAACCACCATGCTGCTGCCGCGGCTGTGGGCAGCGAGCCAAACACGACCAGGCCACCAGCAGCCACGTTCACGACATCGGCGACTGTAGCGGCGAGAGACCGCTCAGCAGAGAAGAACTGTTCGTGATACTCGATCACATAGAACAGTCGAGCACCCACAATGCCCCACAAGAAAATCTGTGTGCCCAGTGCCAGGAGGGTGTCGGCGTCAAAGCCCATCCGACGGCCTCGAACGATCGAAAGCCAGGTGCCGGCGGCTACTGCGGCCAGCAGCATCACGCCGTAGCCTCGGATCGGAATGCCCCTTCCGTCATCGAGTGCTGGAAGCACCCAGACGATCATCGCCCCTGTGATCACCAAGGGAAGCAGGAGTCCGCGAACGGCGTCGCTCCAGCCCGAGCGGAACGCCACCCACAGACTCGAACCGACCGCTGCCATCGCCCACAGCACCAACAGCAGGCCGAAGCCAAACAGTGGGATTCCAGGTTCGCTCCCGAGACGAGAGGGGATGTGGAACAGCGTCGAATACATACGCAGGAAGTGTCGCTAGGAGAGGAGCATGTTGTCGATCAGGCGTGTTGAGCCAACACGCCCAGCCACCAGGGCGATTGCCGGGAGGCCCTGTGTGGAATCTGAGAGTGGCTCGAGACTGACAGGATCGACGATTGCTGCATAGTCGACATCGATCGCTTGTTCGCCGATGACAGCCCGCATGGCAGCTGTTGCGGTTGCAGCATCGCCGCCATGCTGCCAACAGTCGCGTGCTGCCGAGAGCCCTGCAGAGAGCGCCACCGCACGCTGTCGTTCCTCGGAGCTGAGGTAGACGTTGCGTGAACTCAGCGCTAGCCCATCGGCCTCACGGACCGTCGGGCAGACGACAATGTCGATCGGAAAAGCGAGGTCACGCACCATCCGCCGCACCACCACCGTCTGCTGCCAGTCTTTGGCACCGAAGTAGGCGGTGGTCGCTGGCACCATTGAAAACAGCTTGCAGACCACGGTGGCGACACCCTGAAAGTGTCCGGGGCGATGCTCCCCCTCCCAGCGTTGACTCGGTCCGTCAACGGTGACGCGGGTGGCGTCGTCGTCTGGATAGAGTGCATCCACCGGTGGTGCGAAGACCCACCGCACGCCAGCATCAGCAAGCAGTCTGCAGTCACTTTCGAGGGTCCGCGGATAGCGTGTGTAGTCTTCCCCAGGACCGAACTGTGTTGGGTTCACAAAAATTGAGACCACCACGTCATCGCAGTCACCAGCGGCTTCTACCAGGCTGAGGTGGCCAGCGTGGAGGGCGCCCATCGTGGGAACGAATCCGACGCGGCGGCCTGAGGTCGTGGCTTCGAGCACGGCACGACGAATCGCTGCAGGGTTGCGTTCGATCAAGGGACCATCAGGCATTTAGGCCATTGCCTCCACGGCTGCGAGAGCTTCGTCAGCGGCTTCCCCGAGATCGTCGGCATCGATATGCACCACCGCCTTGGGAATCGTCAGCGGTGGCGGGAGCGTCCGCTGGCTGCTGAGCATGCGTTCGATGTCTGTCTGAAGGGAGAGCAAATGATCGCACCAGGCCTCGTCATGATTTCCAGTCGCGTGATCGTTACCGGCTGGAGATGAGGAGCCACTGAGGCAGGCCTCCAAGTCCTTGAAGATATCGCTGGCGGCCGCGAGCGGGCCTTGGCAGAAGCGAATCCGTTCACGCAGTGCATCAGGCGATACATGAAGCATGATCAGCACATGCGGCGGTTCGAACAATGCGGCGCGAGACTGCACGTCCAGGGCGAGGCTGTGTTCGATGTCGGTGGAGTGCCGAGCGGCGACTGCCGCGAGCGTGCCAATCCAAAAGTCGGCAACGTGGGTCGTCGACTCCTCGCGTTCGCCTGAGGCAAGCAGTTCTTGCCAGACCGATGCCGCTGCCAGGAATGCCTGCTGACGTGTTGCCTGCTGCGATTGCATCAGGATGTGAGCGAGTGTGGTGCAGCCGTGGGTTGCGTGACTGAGCGTGGCGTCTGCCAATGTGCTTGCGACCTGGGCAGCCCCACAGCCGGGGATGCCGCAGACCGCGATGCGGTGGCGGGTCAGGCTGATGTTGTCGAGCAGTTCGCGGAGCGAGTAGCCGGTACATGGATGCAGGAAGTCGGGGGCAATCTCAACACAGGGCTCAAGTACGAACCGGCGTGTTGACATGCGTGGATGCGGAACAGTGAGTGACTCGTCGTCCAGCTCTAGTGTGTCGTAGAGGAGTAGGTCGAGGTCGATTGTCCGTGGGCCCCAGCGGATGTCTCGTTGTCGTTCGAGCGTGTTCTCGACAGCTTGGAGAGCGTCGAGGAGATCTTGAGGAGGAAGATCTGTTTCGAGGAGGCAGGCACCGTTGAGAAACGCTGGCTGATCGACAGGACCGCCGACCGCCTTCGATTCGCGGAAGTGGCTTGTCTGGAGCACGTTGACCCCAGGCATAAACCGCAGCAGCTCGACGGCACGTTCCAGAAGATCGCGGCGGGCGCCGAGGTTCGAGCCGCATCCGACGAGGCAGCGTGCCATGCTCTTCTTCGCCCGTGGGCTGCCCAATAGGTTCATTGTCCGCGAGCGGTCTCGCTTCGGCGAACCGCCGGCAGCATTTTACAAGGCATTCTCTGCCTGCGACCACCGCAAGGAGGTGCTCCTCACGATGAGTGGCCGCCAGACGATGAGTGGCCGCCAGACGGCGGTGAGAGCGGCAGCATCCACCAGCCATCACCAAAACACCCGCACGCACGCTCGGGGGGGACATCCAGGCCACGACCTCAGGTCGTCGACTATCGGTCCCTCAGTCGTCGCCCCCCAAATTTGATTGCGTGCTGTGAGCGTTTGCGGCACCTACCTTCTCAAGAACATCCATGTTCGCTCGTTCATCTCGCTTTCCGCTCTTGTCTGAAGTCCTGCTTTCGCGTTCCTTTTGACTCAGCGAAAATCGATCTCCTGACGAGGCTCAGCGGCGATGACGATACATCCTTTCGATGCGGCGATTCTGTTGAGGTCACCGTTCTTGTCAAGCGAGATGAACACCACACGGAGTTGGTGAAGGAATCAGTCATGGTCGATGACGACCACCGTACGATCGATGACTTCGATGACGATGAGCGGCTTCCAGCCGCCATGCGTTCTCGCTCTGCGCAGTCCTTCCACGACGATGCCTTTGGCGGCATTCGCTTGGATGAGACGCATGTCTCGACTGAGTTCCCCCACGATGAAGACGCCCATGAGCTGGCTCATGACAACCTCATCGCTGGAGAGCATACACCGGTTTTTGATGCAGGTCATCTCGGTGACAGCGAAGCCGAAACAGAGGGGAAAACGGCTGCCGGAGAGTCGTACTGGGCACTGTCTCGAGCACCACTTGAGAGCCTGGTTTTTACGCTCCCACTCGTGCTGGTCTACGAACTCGGTGTTCTGCTCCTTGGGCGGGGAACGCCGCGAAATGGCGCGGATGTCTGGCTCCGAAGCATCCTCGACTCACTCGGTTTTGACGCCTATTTTTTTCTGCTGCCGGCGCTCACGGTCGTCGGTCTTGCCGCCTGGCATCACCTTGAGCATGACCGCTGGCAGTTCAGCGGCCGGGTGTTGATTGGGATGGCATGTGAAAGCCTTGTTTTGGCCTGTGTCTTGATCGGCCTTGCGCACCTGCATGAGGGTCTCTGGCCGGCGATCATGCCTCAGAAGCTCGCCAGCAGCCTGCTCGACACTGGTCCTGGGGCGGACTTCTCGACGACGTCGGTCATGCTGCAGCGACTCGTGGGCTACTGTGGAGCCGGACTCTATGAGGAGGTGCTGTTTCGGCTGCTGCTCCTGCCTGTGCTCGCTTTTGGTTTGGCCCGACTAGGGATGTCGAAGGCAATGGCGGCTGGCAGCGGGGTGGTGCTCTCGGCAGTGCTGTTTAGTGCGGCGCACTATGTGGGCGTGCACGGAGAGTCGTTTGAGCTCTACAGTTTCACATTCCGCACGCTGGCAGGCGTTTTTTTTGGGGTGCTGTTCCTTGTCAGAGGGTTTGGCATCTCAGCGGGCACCCACGCGGTCTATGATGTGCTCGTGGGGCTCGTGTGAGTCTGAGCGGGTCGTCCTCCGGTCTGAAACCTTCGCTTCCGCCTGGGGTACTCGACTCTTATACTCAGCCACTGTCCCGTGTAGGAGCCACAGGCCGTGCTAGGCGTTCGTCCGAAGGTAAATGAGCTGGTCTTCCAGCTGTACGGACGAAGTCTCCATCCGGAGCTCTTCGAGATCCACGCTCAGCGGTCCGTGGAGCGAGCCGACTATCAGGCGACAGTTGCCATCACCAGCGACGGGCATCTGCTCACCTGGAGAAGAGCCGGTCTCACACTCACTGAAGTTGCTGCCAGCGGTTCGCAGCCACTGCCTCAAAAGCGGCGGCTGCTCTCCTCCCGGCTCGCTGGCGAACGCAGCGATCGCGTCGAGTGTCGCGGTGGCATCCGCTATGAGACGGCATTTCAGCTCGAGACCGTTGAGCCGGAGGTTTTTTGGACATTTCAGCAAGAACTCTGCACGGATGGCGGTCGTCAGGGCATCCTGCATCGGTTTGACTCCAGCGGCCGTCTCGCACTTGGAGCTATCAGCTGGCTTAACATTGAGAGTCGCACAAAGAGCCTGTTCGTGCAGGCGTTCCACACGTTTCCGGATGACCTGGCCATTGTGAAGAGCCAGTCACTGTTTGAGGTGCCTTAGTCGCGGCGGCCGCCGCTCGTCGATGGCTGCCTTCGCTCGAGAACCACTTTCCTCGCAGGCTGATCATGTCGCTTTCTGACGCTTCTGCTGGCTCACAGCCGTCTTCCTCTTCGGCTTCCGCTCGCGGCGCAGACTCGGGCAGGAGTCGCGTGTTGATTGCGGATGACAATGAGCCGAATCGCGAACTGCTTGAGGCCTACCTGATGGAGGTCGACTGCGAGATCGCGACTGCGGTGGATGGGCTCGACACGCTTGAGCAGGTGGAGGCGTTTCGGCCCGATGTGATTCTGCTCGACGTGATGATGCCGAAGCTCTCGGGCTTTGAGGTCTGTTCGCGGCTCAAGGGAGATCCAACGACGAGTCCAATCATGATTCTGATGGTGACGGCGCTCGGCGAGCTCGGAGATATCGAGCGGGCTGTTGAGGCCGGAACCGACGATTTTCTCTCCAAGCCGGTCAACAAGGTGGAGCTCGTCAAGCGTGTGGAAAACATGCTCAAGCTGCGGAATGTGACCGATGAACTTGAGCGGCTGCGGAGCTACATCCGCACCATGGACGACGACCAGCCTCCGCGTTAGCTGTGAGAGCGGCCTTTCAAGCGGTGGCGGATTAAGCCTTACGAGGGCCACATCCCGCCTGCTCGAGCACGCGGCGGGTCGCTGGAGAGCGATTGAGCACGTAGAAGTGGATTCCGGGCACGCCTCCCTCAAGGAGTTCGCGGACTTGCTGCGTGGCAAACTCCACCCCGGCTTCAAACTGGCCATTGGTGTCGTCGCCGGCAGCTTCAAAGGCACGGGTGAAGCTGTCTGGAAGTTTTGCCTTGCAGAGGCTCGCGATGCGTTTGATCTGATTGAAGTTGGTGACAGGCATGATGCCAGGCACCAGTGGGGCGGTGATGCCCAGTCTGTCGCAGTCATCGCGGAAGCGAAAGAAGTCAGCGTTATCGTAAAACAGCTGTGACACGACCACATCACCCCCGGCATCACATTTGCGTTTGAGGTTCTCGAGATCGGCCTCGGGGCTGACCGCTTCCTGGTGGGTCTCTGGGTAGCCGGCAACGAGAATGCCGAGTTCTGGGAACTCACCACGAATCATCGCCACAAGCTCAGACGCATAGCGATAGCCACCCTCAACGGGCTGAAAGTCCGACTCGCCTTTGGGTGGGTCTCCTCGCAGGGCCACAATCGCCGAGACGCCGCGATCGATCGCTGCCCGAAGGTAGCCGCGGAGCTCATCAACCGTGGAGCCGACGCAGGTGAGATGACTGGCCACCGGTAGGCCGTGTCGACGATGCACCTCCTCCACGATGTCAAGGGTCTTGTCACGGGTTGAGCCTCCGGCGCCATAAGTACAGGTGATCATCGCAGGCTCGAAGGCCATCAGATCATCCACGGTGGCCCACATCGTGGCCTCAGACTCAGCGGTCTTCGGTGGGAACAGTTCAAAAGAGAGGCCGAAGCGGCCGTCGGTGTAGGCGTCGAGGAGTGCCACAGAACTTCCGTCGTGGGGGGAAACAAAGGGTGATCCGACAATCTTCGTAGTGTAGCGCCGCAGCGGAGATCGCCCAACTGCGGCAGATCTGTCTAGGGTGTGAGGCCCTGGAGAGACTCAACCGCCTATCGTCGATGTCTCTGCCCAGACATCGGCAAGGAGGTCGCGGTCGGCGTGGTGAACAGCCATGCCACGACGAGCCATCATGCGGTCAAGCATAGTGGCAGCCTGCTCAGGCGTGGTGCGGCTCCCACCGGTGAGCAGGTTCAAGAATGCGGCAACCTGCTCCGGAGCTTCACCGCCAACGGTAGCGGCCACGCCAACCCGCGCTCCGCAGGCAAGTGAGGTGGTGACACTCGTCTTCGCCAGGTCGCCGACGACCGCGCCGAGGAACTGACGGTGTGTGTGTACGGTCTGGCGACTGCCGTCAGCCTGAATCGTATGCTGCCGCACCGGGCCATACGATGCCTTTAAGCTGCCGGTGTTGGTGCCTGCGGCAATGTTCACCCAACTGCCGACATGGCTGTAACCGAGGTAGCCATCGTGTGGCTTGTTGGTGAAAGGCTCAATCACGCTTGCCTGAACCTCACCACCGACACGACTGTCATGGCCGACTGCTGTGCCGGGACGAATCCACGAGTGAGGTGAAACGATCGCCCGCTCTCCAATCCAGACGGGGCCCTCCAGGCAGGTAAACGGTCCAAGATCGGCGTCGTCTCCCACGACCACTGGTCCACCGCGGACCACCACATGGCTCGACACCTTGGCGGTTGAGGCGACGAAGAGACCGGGCTGGGTTTCAGCGAAGTGGCCAGAGTCGAGTCGCATTGCCAGACTCCCGGCCAGTGCATGCTCATGTGCGGTGACCACTTCGTGTGACTGTTCCACCAAGCGAAACGCCGCTTCGTCGCTGGCGAGGTCATTGAGTGGCTGCCGTGATCCGAGCTCGGCGAGGATGCGTTCCACCGGTGACTCCCGCATTCCCGTAGCGACACCAGGGTGCGAGAGCATCGCTTTGAGTGCGGTGTCATCAGCGGAGTCATGGCCGGACTTCGATCGCTGCAGTACCGCCGCGACGAGTGCCCCAGCGCGAAAGACGACGCCCCGCTCACCTGCCTCGACCAGCCGTCTGAGACCACGAATCGCCTCGGCGGTGGGAACCAGTCGGGCGTTGACGACCAGCACGGTGGAGGTGTGCCTCGAGGCAGGCGTCGCGAGGCTGCGAGGATTGCCCGGGCCTCCCCAGAGCGGCACCCGCTCGCCTGCAAGCGCGGTGAGATAGCGGCCCAGATGCGGCCGAGCGACACGATGTACCTCGCCGAAGAGCTGTAGGGCCTCCACCAGGCTGACGCTGCCAATCAGCAGGTCGCAGGCAGGCCGCATGGTGACGAGCACACCGAGTGAGCGTACCGCACTGTCCTCAAACACGATGACATTCATGCGGTGTGCTTTCACGCCCGTGGGTGTCTGGGCGGTGGGAGAAAGGAAGAGGCTGCCCTTGGCGGACTCTACCACGAGTTCCTGCTTGCCGGGAACGCCGTCGATCGCTGCCAGGGCTGGCAAATCAGCGATGGCCGACCTAGTCTTTCTACGAGTCGACGGGCATCGCCACGCTGCGTGCCGGACGGCGAGCCGGAGTGGCGGAATGGCAGACGCGACGGATTCAAAATCCGTTGCCCGCAAGGGCGTGTGGGTTCAAGTCCCACCTCCGGCAGTTTCTGCCTCGGTCGGCGCGGCTGACGTCGGTGTCAGCGACAACAGTCCACAGAAGGCCGACGACTGTTGTGCAATCAGCAAGGCCGCAAACACGATACCCAAGACAATGCCGAGAGACGTGCCTCGGTTGCCAAGCAGCAGTTTCCAGGCAATCCAGATAATGGTGAGAGCCTAAGGGATGCGGCGAGCACCACCCGTAAGCCAGGCTGGGAGCCAGTGCGGCACACCTTTCAACTGCATCCAGATATTGGCTGCTAGGATCGCACCACCGCCCCACAACAGAGCCGGCGTGAACTCTTCGTTCGCATAAGAGATGCCTGCCCAGCCTGCCAGCAGTGCTGGCAAAAAGAGCGCATACGCCGACGCAAAGACAGGTTCACTCGTGTAGATAAGCCCCGCTTCAGTTGCTGGAACATACCGTTGATAAGTGTTCATCAACAGGAAGGCTCCGATCGTGCAAAACACCGCCAGGCTGGTGAGCATGGCGGCAGTGGGGAGCGATGACCCTGCGATGAGCATCGCCTCGGGAGCGGGAGCGGTCAGCCAGGCGACTGGCAGGGCCAGCACGGCGATCCCCACGCACATCATCAGGGTCACGGGACGGCCGCGGTTCTCGGCATAGCGGGGCTTTTCGAGGGCGAGAATCTGTCCGGTGAAGAAGACCGTCGAGAGGAGCGTTTCCAGTTCACCGCGGCCGATCGAAAGGTTGCCGGGGCGGATGCCAGAGAGAATCGCCGTGCCTGCGACGACCAGTGCTGTCGCTCCAAGCAGCCGGAGCGAAGGGAGCCGGCGACTGCGGGCAACGGTCCAGAGGGGAAGGAGCACGCAGTAGGCTTGGGTCAGAAAGGCTGATGTGGAGGCTTCTGTGTAGACCAGGCCGTCGGTCTGGATTCCCATGCCGAGCCCCCCCCACGCAGCCAGTTCCAGACCTTGCTGAATTTCTTTGCGGGTGGGCTTCGGAAGATGGAGCATTGCTGGCGCCAGAAGGCACGCGGCGGTACCAAAACGGGCCAGCTGAATCCAGGCAGCCAGAAACCAGCTGGAAGCCTCCGGCAGCCGCGCGGCCTGTTCGAGCTGGAGGGCTTTGAGTACTGGAAAGCTCAGCCCCCAAAAGGCACACGTGAGAACCAAGGCGAGCACGGCCATAACTGTCGATTCCACGTGTCATGAGCCGCTGCTGTCAGGACTCTGAGCCACAGTCGTTGTATCAGGGAAACTCTGCAGGAAACTTATCCTCCACGATGACCACACCGCCAGTGGGCACTGCCAGCCCCGATCCGCGACTGCGGATGTTTTCGCTCTTGATGGCCGTGGCCAGCTTGACCCACATGGTCTCTTTTCCCTGGTGGCTGGGGCTGATCAGTGGTCAGGTTTTGCTCGCGGCCACGCTCGCCCTACTTTTTTTCCCCGGCACGCCTGCTGTCCTGCTGGGCTTCCTGGCAGCGAGTCTGACCTACTGGTTTGGCCGGCTGCCGGCTGTGCCCAACCACATTCTCTTTGAGATGCTCGTGCATGGGACGCTTGGTGCCGCGATCCTCGCCGCTGCCGGAGCGGCTGTCTGGCGGTCGCGGCGACCACGTCGTGCCACGAAGGAACAGCTGCTCCGGCCTGTTGTGAGCATCGCTTTTGAGCAGGCCCGGCCGCTGATCATCACCGAGCTGGTGTTGATGTATCTCTACACGGTGCTTCACAAGCTCAACGAAGACTTTCTCAATCCCGCAGTCAGTTGTGCCGTTTCGATGCACCATGAACTGGCCGAGGTGGTGCCCTGGATTCCCGATGGTGAGTGGACGTGGTGGCCCACGATTCTCGGCACGCTCGTCATTGA
>JADHNY010000117.1 GCA_016779265.1 Pirellulales bacterium
GCATGCTTGTGAGCCCCGAGCGGCATTTTTACGATTCAAAGCGGATTTTCCCCTCCCGCGGAACCGTTCTGTTCATGCTCGCCCACCAAGCCTTCGCCCCCTCGTTTCCCGCTCAGCCAGAGGCAGACGCGACCGACGCCTCGAAACCACCGCGACCGCTGACCGCAGACGACGCCGTCGCCACGCTGATGGCTGGCCATCAGCAGTTTCGCAAATGGGTGAGCCGGCTCCACCACCCCAGCGGTGAGCCCGAGGCTGAGGCTCTTCGTTCTGCTGGCATGGTGCGTGAGCTCTTCCCAGAAGATCATGTCCCCGTCCAAGAGCCCTTCGCGATTGCGGTCGGCTGCGCAGATTCCCGTGTGCCGTTGCGGATGCTCTTTGGAAGCGTGGTGAACGACCTGTTCGAGGTGCGTGTGGCAGGGCAGGTGCTTGCTGATGAGTGTGTTGGCAGCATCGAATATGCGCTGCATCACCTGCCGAGCGTGAAGACCATCGTTGTGCTTGGCCACTCGGACTGTGGGGCAGTGCGGGCCGCCGTTGACAACTATCTCGACCCCTGTTGCCTGAAGACTGAGGAGATGTCGATTGGGTTTCGCTCGATCGTCAACCACATGCTTGGAGCGATCCTCCAGTCGGACCGCAGCCTGCAGATTGTTGCCGCTGAGACCAACACCCCGCTCTCTCCTGAGCAGTATCAGGCCTGCCTGCTCGAGGCCGTGGTCGCCATCAATGCTGCTACGATCGCTCATCGCATCGCCTACCTCACCGCAAAGCAAGGGCGTGACGATCTGAAGGTGGTCTACGGTGTCTACGACCTGCTCAGTCACGGAATCGTGCACCCGAGCAATGACCCGCAGGACCCCTCGTGGCAGCTGGGCCTGGTTGAGGCGCCAGCCACCTCTGTCGACGTCACCACGACCGCTCTGGCCGCCTGCCGTGCAGCGATTGCCAGTCCAGCCCGCACAAGCGATCAGCCCTCCAATCACCACGCCGGCTGCTGCTAATGCCACCGCGTTTCAGCTCGGGGTAGACTAGAGAGCGGCTGCTGAGCAGGCAGCAACTCACAGAGTCTCCCTCGGGGCGGGTGGCATGCAGAGAGGCAATGACAAGACTCACGTAGGCTGGGGCCGCTCCTTCACGGCCCTGTTCACGAAAACAGTCCTGCTCCTGGCAGGGCTTGCCTGGTGTCTGCCAGCCCCTGCCGCCAGGCCCGTCAGCTTTGACCATGACGTGCGGCCAATCCTCAAGGCGGCCTGCACCCACTGCCATGGTGAAGAAGAGACGATTGCCGGAGGCGTCGATCTGCGACTACGTCGCTTCCTGCTCGTGGAGGCTGAGAGTGGTGAGCCTGCGATTGTCCCAGGCGATCCGGCGGCCAGCCGTCTTGTCCAGCTGATTGAGTCAGGCGAAATGCCGCAGGAAGGCAAGCCGCTCAAGCCCGAGCAGATCGCCACCATTCGCAGCTGGATTGCCGCCGGGGCTCCGGTCGAGGCTGAAGAGCCTGAAGCTCTTCCCCCGGGGGCTTTCATCAGCGCTGCCGAACGAGCGCACTGGTCGTTTCAGCCTATTGCGGATCCTGACGTTCCTGACACTGCGAGCGATGAGCGATCACGAACCGAGGTCGACGCCTTTCTCCTGGAGCAGATGCGATCCAATGGGCTCACCTTCGCTCCCGATGCCGACCGGGCCACGCTGCTTCGCCGCGTCACCTTCGATCTGACGGGCCTTCCACCGACTCCGGAAGAGCTCACCGCCTTTCTCAACGATCCCGCGGACGACGCCTACGAACGCGTCGTTGACCGCCTTCTTGCTTCCCCAGCCTATGGTGAGCGTTGGGCGCGGCACTGGCTCGACGTGGCCGGCTACGCCGACTCCAACGGCCAAGTGGAGGCTGACTCACTACGCCCCCATGCCTGGCGATACCGCGACTATGTGGTCGACTCGCTGAATGCTGACAAGCCCTGGGACCTTTTCCTCACCGAGCAGCTGGCGGGCGATGAACTCGCAGGTGTGGTTGACGGTGAGACGCAGGAGGCAGTCCTCGATCCCACACGTCGTGAACTGCTGGTCGCGACGGGCTTTTTGCGGACAGCCCCCGATGGAACGGGCGACCGGCCAGCTGATGCCATCCTGGCTCGCAACGAGGTCGTTGCCGAACAGCTCAAGGTGGTCTCCTCGTCGCTGCTTGGGCTGACCGTTGGCTGCGCGCAGTGTCACGACCATCGCTTCGACCCCATCACGCAGGCCGACTACTACCGGCTGCGGGCTATCTTTGAGCCGGTCTTCGACACCGAGACTTGGAGAAATCCCGCCCAGCGGCTCTGCTCGCTGGCGACCCCCGAAGATCGGGCTGCTGCCGCTGAGATCGAGAAACAGGCGGCTGAAATCGATGCCGATGCCAAGACAATGGAGAAGACATTTCTCGATGAGATCTTCGAGAAAGAGATCGTGAAGCTTCCCGAGGAGGATCGCGAGCCCTATCGAGAGGCGAGAGCAACTCCGAAGGGCGAACAGACGCCCGAGCAGCAGGCGCTGATCAAGAAGTATCCCTCCGCTCTCGCACTCTACTCACTCGATCTCTACGACAAGGAAGCAAGCAATAAGGTCAAAGCTCGTCGAGCAGAAGCTACCGAACTCCGCAAGACGAAGCCTACCGAGCAGTTTCTCCGCGTGGCTCTCGAAGTTCGCGATCGGCTGCCAGAAACGCCGCTGCTACATCGGGGGGACCCCGCCCAGCCCAAAGACGTCATCGCTCCCGGTGAGCTTTCGATTCTGGCCGGTCCAGCAGTGCTGCCCTTTGAGCCTGCGGCCGTCGACGGAGGCTCGAGTGGTCGTCGCTTGGCATATGCCCGCTGGCTCACCAGCGGGGACCATCCGCTGCTGGCCCGAGTGCTGGTCAACCGTTTCTGGATGCATCACTTCGGCGAAGGACTGGTGGCCAGCGAAGGCGACTTTGGACTGGCAGGTGAACTGCCCAGTCATCCGGCACTCCTCGACTGGCTGGCTCGCCGGTTCATGGCCGATGGCTGGAGGCTCAAGCCGCTGCACAGGCTGCTTGTCACGAGCACGGCCTACCGTCAGCAGGCCCGCAATCGTGACGCTGAGAAACGTGATCCCGACAATCGTCTGCTTGCTCGCTGGCAGGTGCGGCGTCTCGATGCCGAGTCAATCCGTGATGCCATGCTCGCTGTCAGCAATATGCTCTCGAGCGAACAGGGGGGGCCAGCATTGAGTGTCGGCCGCGACGACCTCGGTCGCATCGTCATCGGCCAAGAGCAGTACAACGTCAACGGGGACATCGTCGGTATCGAGGGGGGCGAAGCAAAGGAAAGCCGACGGTCGCTCTATGTACTGCGTCGACGCTCCACTCCGCTGACGTCACTGGCGACGTTTGATGCTCCAACAATGCTCCCCAACTGTGAACAGCGGATCTCCAGCACGGTCGCCCCGCAGTCGCTGTTCATGCTCAATGACACTTTTGTGCTTGAGACGTCACAGGCGATCACCACCAGACTGCGAGAGGAACATGCGGGCGATCTGCGTGCCCAGCTCACTCGCGTCTGGCTGCTGCTAACCTCCCATGAGCCCACGGCCGACGATCTGAATGAAGGGCTCGGCTTTGTCGCAGAGCAGGCAGAGTCGCTGCGACAGAAGCACGCCGCTGAGGCAAAACCGACCGCTGATGATGCCGCACCTCCCGATCCGCAGGCCGAGGCGGTCGCAAGCTACTGCCAGGTCCTGCTGAGCTCGTCGCGTTTCCTCTACGTGGAATAACTGCCATGTCACCACACCACCAGCTCTGCTCCCGCCGTCACCTGCTCCACGCTGGCGGCTTTGGTCTTGGCAGTTTCGCTTTGGCCAGCCTTCTTCAGGACGACGGCCTGCTGGCGGCGCCCGCCAAACCGCCACTCGAGATCCCAGAACGGTTCGACACGCTACCCAAGCGGCCCCAGTTTGAGCCACAGGCAAAGGCGATGATCTCGCTGTTCATGATGGGCGGGCCATCGCAGATGGATCTCTTCGATCCCAAGCCGATGCTCACCAAATACGACGGCGAGGTGTTTCCGGGGGAGATTAAATACGACAACGTCGCTCAGGCGTCATCGAAGGTCTTCGGATCGCCTTGGAAGTTTGCGCCACAGGGGCAGTGTGGCATGGAGCTGAGCGAGCTGGTGCCTCACCTCAGCGGCATCGCAGATAAGATCACACTTATTCGCTCAATGCACTCTGGTGTCAACAACCACCTCCAGGCACTCAACGCGATCAACACCGGGCTGAGCACCTCTGGCCGCCCTGCTCTCGGCAGCTGGGTGACCTACGCGCTTGGCTGCGAGACCCGCGACCTGCCCGCCTACATGGTGCTCGGTCACCCCTCAGGCCTACCGACGTTTCAGGAGGCCCACTTCACCAACGCCTGGCTCCCGTCGGTTTATCAAGGCACACTTGTCCGAGCGACTGAGCCGAGGATTCTGAATCTCGATCCGGCGGCCCACCTCGCGGGAGCACCGCAGCAGCGACAGCTCGCCCTGCTCAAGCGTCTCAACGAGCGACATCTCGCTGACCATCCCACGCATGACGACCTCTCCGCCCGGATCGCCTCCTATGAGCTGGCAGCCCGCATGCAGGTGGCGGCCAAGGAGGCCCTCGACATTTCTCGCGAGCCCTCACACGTGCTTTCTGCCTATGGCATCGATGAAGATGCCACCCGCGATTACGGCACCCGCTGCCTGATCGCCCGGCGACTTGTTGAGCGTGGGGTGCGGTTTGTGCAGGTGCTCAACAACGGCCAGTCCTGGGATCAGCATGGCAATCTGAAGAAGGCTCTGCCGAACCTCTGCCGCGCCGTCGACAAGCCCTCGGCAGCCCTGGTGACAGACCTTGAGCAGCGTGGGCTCCTCGAGTCGACAGTGGTTCATTGGGGTGGCGAGATGGGACGTCTCCCTGTTCGGCAGAATGACACCACCCCTGAGGCGTGGGGCCGTGACCACAACACCTACGGTTTCTCACAGTGGGTCGCTGGAGGAGGGTTCCGCCGTGGACATGTCCACGGAGCAACTGACGAATGGAGTCATAAAGCTGTCGAAGACGTGGTGCATCACTACGACTGGCATGCCACCCTGCTGCACTGCTTTGGCTTCGACCACACACAGCTGCAGTTCATCCGGGCAGGACGAAACGAGACCATCACTGCTGGGCAGGAAGCCCGCGTGGTGCACGAACTCCTGGGGTAAGCCTCCCGGTTCGCATTGCAGCGAGGCCTCCGTTTTGGCTCAAGCCCATGTCCCCACAACGCCGAGCGAGTGGTGGAGATGGCTGTGGCCTAGAGAATGCTCGCCTGAGCCGCCAGCAGACCTGACCAGGCGGAGATTTCTGATGGACCAGCGTGGCTTGATTACGGTGTATCTGCGTCTCGCTCTTGGAGCGTGGGTGCTCTGCGGCCTGGCGTTTTCTGTGAATGCGAGCGCTCAGCAGCTTGGGCCGACCTCTGCTCGGTCAGCAACTGCCGGGCAGTGGCCCGCATCTCCACCACGCCGAATCTACGTTCTCCCCTTCTACATGGACCCGGCGCTGCAGGCGGAACTTGAGCAGGCAAAATCGGCAGGTGTGATTCCACGCGGCCCAGTTCGGCAGCTGCTCGCCGAGCGTCCCACCGTGGTCAACATGGTGACGGGCAACAATCCTGACGCCCCGGTTGGAGGCGTGGTCGCCAAGCTGGTTGCCGACGAGATGGCCGCTGCTGGCTGGCCGGTCGTGTTCTGGGCTCAACCCACGCCACCTCCACCCGATGGCTGGCGGCTTGGTGGACAGGTGGTGCTCGCCGATGAGGGCAGTGCCGCGGCCCGCAACATCGTGGGCTTCGGCGTGGGCAATAAGCATGTCGGCATCGACGTTGGCCTGGCCGATCCTGCTCACGTCGGAGGTGAACCCTTCTGGATTCTCGACAGCTCTGACCGGGGCCGAATGACCCCTGGCACCGCCGCCGTCGGTGCCCTGGCTGGTTTTAACCCCGCGGTGATCGTGGGGAAGCATGTTGCCTCGACCAGCGGCATCTCCGATGTCACGCAGCAGAAGCGAATCGCAGACGAGATTGCCACATCAGTAGCCCAGGCCATCAACGAGCATCCTTTCGTTCGCTGAACTCACACGACACGCACACCTCACTCGACACGCAGTGCAGGCTGAGATCACTTGATCAGCGAGACCTGGCCTGAGGTCAGATCGTAGTAACCGCCCACGATCATGATCTCGCCGGCCGCCTCCATCTTCTGAAGAATCTCACTTTCTTCACGGATGGTTGCGAGTGCCAGACGGACATTCTCTCGGCAGACATGGGCCACAAACCCAGGATTGGTGCTGCTCCGCTCGCCTTCAAAGACGCTCTGTTTCAGAGCTGGGCGAATCTTCGCCAGCATCGGCGTGATGTTGCCAAGCTGGACATCGTCAATCGCGGCAGCAACGGCCCCGCAGTTCGTATGGCCAATCACCATGATCAGTTTGGCGCCGGCGACATGACAGCCAAACTCCATGCTACCGAGGATGTCTTCGTTGACGAAGTTACCCGCCACACGGGCCACAAAAATGTCGCCAATGCCTCGATCGAAGACATCCTCCACAGGGATTCTGCTGTCGAGACAAGAGAGCACAACCGCTTTGGGATACTGTCCAGCAAAGGCTTCCCGAACCCGCTGCGAGTGATTGCGGAGGGTCAGGTCATCTTCGACAAACCGTCGATTTCCAGCCATCAACTCGTCGAGGACCGCCTGGGGAGTGAGCGACTGCTGCTGCTGCTGCGTTAAGACACCGCGGAGCGCGGCAGCCTCCGTCGCCTCGACAACAGTCGATTCCAGCAGCGAATCTTCCGCGAACGCAAGCCGTCCACCAAAGGTCACAACGCTGATCACGCCGACGAGGCACGCACACACACACGCAATGCCATTCTTGTCACCTACATTCATCACGTGATCCTCTCACTGGAAATGACAGTTCTTCTCACCCACCGTCTCCACACGCCCGCCTAATCATTCAGAGACCTGCGTGTGCGATATGGCACGAGCACGCATACTAAGAGGATATCACGCCTGCCACGGGTGTTGCTTGACGCTCATCACTGCCCTCGCAGAAATGCCTGGCCTTCCTCATGACACGCTTCTTTTCTCCGCCCTGCGATTGCAGCATCGTCCGAAGGCTGATGTGGGCTGCAGCAATGATGAGTCTGTTTGGCAGTCATTCGCTGCGAGCCAATGAGGTTCAGCAGCCGCCGACCACTACCCTCGACTCACTCCAGGCATATTTTGCTGCTGGCGGCCAACTTTCCGACCTTCCAGACCAGCCGTTTTGCCGGCAGCCACTTTCCAAGGAAGAGGCGGCGGAGGCAAAAGATCTGCTTGTTGCTGCACGAACGGCATCTGTGCGCGAGGCAAGACAGTCAGAGCGTCGTGCCGAGATCCTTGAAGAGGGTGCTCTGCGGATGCGGTTCTCGGTGAAGGTGTTTGGTGATCCCTTAGCTGATGGCCGCAGTCTCTATATCTCTCTGCACGGCGGAGGCGGTGCCCCCTCTGAGGTCAACGACAGCCAGTGGCAAAACCAGCAACGACTCTACGAGCTACAGGAAGGCGTCTACGTCACACCGCGTGCACCAACAGACACATGGAACCTCTGGCACCAAGCTCACATCGACCGCCTCCTCGATCGGCTGATTGATGTTATGGCGACGACCGAAGGTGTTGATCGTAATCGTGTCTATCTGATGGGCTACTCCGCAGGGGGAGATGGCGTCTACCAGCTTGCTCCACGCATGGCAGATCGCTGGGCAGCAGCTGCGATGATGGCAGGGCATCCCAACGATGCCTCTCCTGTGAATCTTCGCAATCTGCCTTTCACTCTCCATGTTGGTGAACGCGACACCGCCTACAATCGCAGTGGTGTTGCCCGCGAATGGCAACAGCAACTCGCCTCACTGCAGACTGACGATCCTGGTGGGTATGAGCACTCCGTGACGATTCACCCCGGACTCGGGCATTGGATGAATCGTCTCGATGCGGCTGCGGTTCCCTGGATGGCTACGCATACTCGCAATCCGACCCCCAACCGGATTGTCTGGAAGCAGGACGATGTGCTGCACTCACGGCTCTACTGGCTGTCAGTCGAATCCTCAGATCACAAAACTGGCGCCACCGTGATCGCTCAAGTGAACGGCCAGCGTGTGACGGTGGCCTCATCTGATATCTCACAGGTGACGGTCTGTCTTGATGATCGACTCGTTGATCTTGACCAGCCCGTGAGTTTCATCGTGAACGATCGACAGCTGCCACCGAAGCAGCTACCTCGAACGATCGCCTCGTTGGCGACCACGCTTTGTGACCGCGGCGACCCTGACTTGATGTTCCCAACATCCATAAAGCTCCCACTTGCGCAACCGTGAGTCGCCATGAAGGCACACGGCCATCAGAGCCCTAAAAAAAGGGGGCAGAAACAGAACTCCAGGCGTGCGCAACCGTTCAACAAGGAATGCCGCACCATTGCTGAGAGGAGATTTCGATGCATTGCACACCCAGGCAGATGTTTCTTGGCGGTGGCCTTCTCACGTTCGCTCTGGTTGTGACTGTGGTGCTGGCCCAGCCTCCACGATTGCGGCGGCACACTGCCACCACTGCGGAGCCGGTCAGGCTTGTGCCGGCTGACCGACAGCCGCCTGCAGCGAACCGAGTCTCGATCACCGTTGAGAACGGGGCTCGCATCATCTCGTCCAACGACATCCCCGAGCATGCTGTCGGTGCCTTTCCCAATCGTGGCAATCCACACGCAATCAGCGAGCAGGCCTGGCGGGTCCGCCTGCCTCTTGAGCCGAAGGCAAACGCCCAGCCGCTGATGCTCCACGATCCAGGCCGACGTGGGCCACCGATTCCCTTTGGTATCGGCGTGAACGGCGTGTTGTTTGATCCAGGCACCGCGGAGTTTTGGATGGGAGACCGCGAGGCGGGCTGGAACTACGAGGCACTCGGGGGAGCGGTCTCCCTCGGCCTGGATGCAAACCACGCCCACGTGCAGCCGGGCGGTCTCTACCATTACCACGGCCTCCCCACAGGTCTTCTCGCAGATCTGGGGCTCACGTCCCTCACCAGCACGGCCCACTCGCCGTTGGTCGGCTGGGCTGCAGATGGCTTTCCGATCTATTGCCTGTTCGGCTACAGCGACGCAGATGCCGCCACATCGACGGTCACGAAGCTCACCAGCAGCTACCGGCTCAAAGAAGGTCTGCGGCCTGCAGGGCCAACCAGTCCTGGCGGAAGGTATGACGGAGCCTTCGTGCAGGACTACGAGTATGTCCAAGGCTCGGGCGACCTCGACGAGTGCAACGGCCGCGTCTGTGTCACCCCAGAGTTTCCCAGTGGGACATACGCCTATTTCCTCACCGAGGACTGGCCCGTGATCCCTCGCGGCTTCCGCGGCACGCCGGTCACCATGCGGGAGCCAGCCCGAGGTCCCGGCGGCCGGCGGCCTCCTCCACCTGGCGGACGGCGTCCTCCAAGCCGTTAGGACGCAGCTTGGGAGCACGACGTCAAGCTACACCATCCCGGCCCACTGCCCCGGCCCGCTGCGAAGCGCCGACGCCGTACCCACACCCCAGCCCCAAGAACACTGCCACCGGCGAGCAGCACCCAGGTCGATGGCTCGGGCACTGCCACAAACTGGCTCACAAAACCAGCCTCTGTCCCACCGGAAAATGTGGCTGACTCGGCAACCGTCGACCACTCAAAGCTCAGTGGTCCGTTGTAAGGATCGTACAAAACGTTGTTGTAGTCGACAGAACCCGTCCCGCTGGCAAGATAGTACGTGAACGTCGCATCTTGAACACTGCTGAGAAAATCTGCATCACGATCCGTGAAGAACCCACCTCGAAACGTATCACCGAGAGTCAACGAAGCGACATCTAGATAAACTGCAATCGCATTGGACGCGTCGAGCGTGACAGCAAATGGACTGACTGAATCCGTCAGCCGCAATACGTCATTCCCACTCGCTGCAGCCGTTCCCCATGTCGGGGATCCGGTCTGCGTGAACTCAAAGGCAAACCCAAGTCCACCCGACGGGTCCACGCTTGGGGTCGTCAGAATCCCCGGGCTGTTTCCCGGCGCGATCGTTCCGGAACCCTCGATCGCAGCGACAACGCCCGTCCCTCCGACAGTGCCTTCAGCGTTGACCACGAGCCCGCTTGAAGTGGCAATCGAGCCATTTACAACGAGGAGCCCTGAGTGAACCCACGTTCCTCCTGTGTAGGTGTTGGTGGCAGTCATCTCCATTCGGCTGCCAGAGGCAGCGACTCCGCCCGTTCCTGAAACAGCGCCCCCGAGAATGGCCGTTCCCGTACCTGCAACCTCGAGCAGGTGGCCCGCTGTGGCAATAGGCCCCGTTGTGATGCCACCCTCCCCTACGTCCCAGTACTGACTGTCTCCAAGCTGTATCGCTGCAGTCAACGTCTGCCGATCAGCATCGTAGTTGGTGACACCTCCTCGCCCGATGGTCAACGTGCTGCCGCCTGAGAAAGTGAACCCATCAGAAGCAACGCCACTCGAGAGAAAAGAGATACCCCGCAGGTTGGTTACCCCGTTGACTTCGGGCGTCAACACGCCAGCAGTGCTCGCATT
>JADHNY010000118.1 GCA_016779265.1 Pirellulales bacterium
GAAGGGCCGCTTCGGCGTTTGCTTACGGAAGTCGCTTGACCTGGATGTTGCGGTAGTGGACTTCACTGCCAGGATCATGGGCCTGGAGAGCGAAGGTGCCGCTGGAGAGTTTGTGATCGCCGCCGCCACCAGGGGCAGCGCCGGTCACGCCGTCTGGCTCGACGTACTCAAAGAGCACCTTGCCGTTGATGATCACGGTGATCGCCTTGCCCTTCACGATCAGTTCCTGAGTGAACCACTCGTTGTCGTCTGCAGGAGGAGTGAAGTTCTTCACGAAGTAGTAAATGCTCCCGGTGCGGACGGGATCACCCTGCGAGTTGTTGACCTGCATCTCGTAGCCCTTGGCTGGCCAGCCCTCATCTTGCCACTCGGTGTGAAAGAAGATGCCAGAGTTGGCGCCCGGCTTGGTCATCACTTCCGCCTTGAAGTGGAAGTTCTTGAACTCGGCAGGCTTGTTCGGATCTTTGCCGACATAGAACAGATGGCTGCGGTCACCGCGGCAGACAATCTCGCCGTCAACGAGCTTCCAGCTGTCGGCGTTTTCGTTGGCCTTCCAGCCGTCCATGCTCTTGCCGTCAAAGAGCATCTCGAAGCCATCGTCTGCAGCGAGGGCAGGGGAGGCGATCACGGCGACCGCCAAGAGTGTGAAGATGGCCCGAAGACCGGATGCGAATCGTTTCTGCGTCATGTCATACCTTCCACAAATGATTGGGAACGCGCGTGTCGATCCTGTCGAGGCCGCCATGCCGACGCGAACGCGAGCAGAGGAGCACGAGAGAGGACCGCACGCCGGGACGGAACCTCCGCCCCCGCAGGCCAGATCGTACGTTGGCATCGTGCCGACCGCCAGAAGCAGCTGTCAGAGGCGATCGCATCGAGCGGCTGTTTGACTCGACAGCTACAGAATCGCCAGCGGATCTCGCTTGGCTTCGAGGGTGCCACGGGTGACACCAACGCGGTTTGCGGCCTTGAGCTGCTGCCAGACCTGTCGGCCTGAGATAGTGCCTGCCAGCAGGCTGCGATACGCCCTGAGGATGTCGCGAATCTCAGACGCCGACTCGTCCAGCAGCTCGACGCGAAATCGCCGTACACCGCGTTCGAGCAGGCCCGCCACGGCCTCCGCGGCACTCTGCGGGGTGGCATTGAACAGCGTGTTTCGGCAGCCAACGTCAGCGGTCAGAAGGTGGTCGACACCCAGGCGGTCGCGAAGCTGCACGCGATGGTCATCACACGGACGGCCACAGCTGGTTTTATCGGTGCCAGGGGACAGCACCGCGCAAAACACGCAGTGCTCCATATGAAACATCGGCATGTGCTGATGAACCACGATCTCAAGCCAGGCTGGTGGTGTGGCTGCCACAAGGGCCAGCAGCTGCTCGCGGTTGCAGTCGTAGGAGGCGGTCACCGACTCGAGGCCTTCAGCGATGAAGAAGGCGGCCGAGCGTTCGTTGGTGATATTGAGGGAGAAGTCGCCGACGACTGCAACGCCCGCATCGCGGAAAAAATGCAGGCCCGCCAGATTGCGGATCAGCACCCCATCAGGCTGATACTTGGCCATCGTGCGGAAGATGCCCGTCTCGCCAGGCTTGTGAATTCGTGGTGTGGCAATCAGCAGGTCCGCATCGACCTGGCGAGCCCGTTCGATCGCCTCGCGATACTGACGAATGTCAGCAAAGTCGGCGGCGAGCTGACGTTCTCCCGTAGCGAGCACCGTCTGCAGCTGCTCAAGCGACCGCACGAGGACTCGCAAGGAGGGCAGGCCTGGGGCTGCGATCGGCTGCTCGGGCGATGAGCGAGTTGCCTGGGGAGGTGTGGCCGGAAGTGCAGGCCGCTGCGTGTGGGCGGCCGAGGCTTTCTGGAGTGCTGCCACCAGCTGTTTGCGGACAGCTCCCAGCACACTCAGCGGGAGCATCGGCCGACCGCTGATGTCACTGACAACGTTTCGAAGAGCGAACGCGGTGCCACCAAGTCGGCCGAACTGTCGTCGCAGCACGTTGTCGTCGAGCGGATGCTTGAGCGCCTCTTCTGCTCGGTCTTGCGAGACCACACGGCAGGATGCGCCAGCGGCCGTGGTGGCGACGACGACGAGTGGCTCGTCGATGGCTGCTGTGATCTGCAGGTCCACCGGCTGCTGACGGATGACCGCATCGGTCGCAAAGGTCTTGCGGAGCCGCATGGTCAGCTGCGGATCGTCGGTCTTCCAGACAGCCTGGCCGGCGGCGATTCTCGTGAGGTCGATTGCATGCGTCCCGAAGGTGAGTTCTACCTGACCGTGTGTCACAGGAACCGTCTCAGACCGGCCGTCGGAAAACACCTCGTAGACCCGCCCACCTGCTGCATCATCGCTGGTTGCACCGCAGTCGAAGGCCACGCCATCACCGCGTTTGATGCCACTGGCAAGTCCCGTTGTGAGTTCCACTACCACACGGGTGCCGCGGACAGCCACCACGCGGCCGAGATGAACGCCCCGCTTCGCACTGCTCGTAGCGGGCACCAGTCGCTTGTGGTTAATGCCGGCCAGCCAGCCGGGTGAGAAGCCGCGTGAAAACGAGAGCTCCATCTCCTCAACGTCGGTGGGAGTGATGCTCGAAGCGCCCCCGGCAATCGCCTCATCGATCGCGCGGCGGTAGTGGCGGGTGATATTGGCAACATACTCCGGCGTCTTGAGCCGGCCTTCGATCTTCAGCGAGCAGACGCCGGCGTTGATCAGGTCACCCACCAGAGCGTAGGCCGCGAGGTCTTGCGGTGAGAGCAGGTATTTCTGCAGGCCGAGGTCGACTTCTTTTCCATCACAGACCACCTCGTACGGCAGTCGGCAGGCTTGGGCACACTGCCCGCGGTTGGCACTGCGACCACCGAGTGACTCGCTGGTGAGACACTGGCCGGAGTAGGCCACACAGAGAGCCCCATGCACGAAGACTTCGAGAGGCATCGAGGTTTGCTCGCGAATCGCCCGGATCTCTGCGAGCGAGAGTTCTCGAGCCACGACCACCCGCTGCATGCCGAGTTCTTCCGCGAGGGCGATGGTCTCACTACTCGTGAGTGTCATCTGCGTGGAGGCGTGCAGTGGCAGCTGTGGGCAGATCTCTCGCAGCATCCGTGCGCCGCCCACATCCTGAACGAGCACCGCATCGACCCCCGCGGCATCGCATGCCCTCGCCACTTCCGCAAACTCATCGAGTTCGTCAGAGAAGACGAGCACATTGAGCGTGGCGTAGCCTGCAACCCCACGACTGTGCACCAGCCGCATCAGCTCAGGCAGATCGTCGATGGCAAAGTTGGTCGCACGGGCACGAGCGTTGAAGCCGCAGTCGAGGCCGAAGTAGACCGCGTCTGCTCCGTTCTCGATCGCCGCCCGCACACAGTCCCAGTCACCCGCCGGAGCGAGCAGTTCGGGGCCTCGTGGCCGCTGTGGGCCGTTGGAGCTGGTCGCCGTCACTCGTCGTTGCCACGCAGGCGGGCGAGCACGGTGTAGTCCTCAAGCGTGGTTGTGTCGCCAACCGTCTCGCGGCCTGCGGCGATGTCACGCAGCAGCCGTCGCATGATCTTGCCGCTGCGGGTCTTGGGAAGCGCGCTGGTGAAATGCAGGTCGTCAGGCACGGCAATCGCTCCGATCTGATGTCGCACATGCTGGCGGAGTTCAGCCTTCAACTCTTCGTTTGGCTCGCCATCGCGAAGCGTGACAAACACCGACACCGCCTCGCCCTTCACTTCGTGTGGACGTCCGACTGCAGCTGCTTCGGCCACCGTGGGATGGCTGACGAGTGCGCTCTCAATCTCGATCGTGGAGAGCCGGTGGCCGGCGACGTTGAGCACGTCGTCAATGCGGCCCATGATCCAGTAGTAGCCGTCGGCATCCTGCCTGGCATTGTCGCCAGCGAGGTAGTTGCCCGGCACCTTTGCCCAGTAGGTCTCGCGGAACCGCTCGTCATCTCCCCAGATGCCCCGCAGCATGCCAGGCCACGGCCGGTCCATCACCAGCCAGCCGCCATGCCCGTCAGGCACAGGCTTGCCTTCGGCGTCAACAATCTTGGGAGAGACGCCTGGAAGTGGCAGTGTGCAGCTGCCCGGCTTGGTGGGTGTGCATCCCGGCAGTGGGCTCATCATGATTCCACCGGTTTCGGTCTGCCACCAGGTATCGACGATCGGACACCTCTTGCCGCCGATCACCTCGTGGTACCACATCCAGGCTTCGGGATTGATGCCCTCGCCAACGGTGCCGAGCAGCCGGAGCGTGGAGAGATCACGTCCTTCAATGTGCTGCATGCCCCACTTCATGAAGGCGCGGATCGCCGTCGGAGCGGTGTAGAAGATCGAGACCTTCTCCTGCTCAATGATCTCCCAGAAGCGACCTTCGTGCGGAGCGTTGGGAGCACCTTCGTAGATCAGGATTGTGGCACCTGCGGCCAGTGGGCCGTAGGTCACGTAGCTATGGCCGGTGATCCATCCGCAGTCAGCGGTGCACCAGAAGATGTCGTCGTCTCGCAGATCAAAGACCCACTCTGCGGTGGTCTTTGCCCAGAGCACATAGCCACCGGTGGTGTGCTTGATGCCCTTCGGCTTTCCGGTCGAGCCACTGGTGTAGAGGATGAACAGTGGCGACTCTGAGTCCATGGGAACCGCGGGTGTGTCCCACGGCATGTTCTTTACGAGATCGTCCCACCAGATATCCCGCCCCTCGACCATCTCCACGGGCTGGCCGGTTCGCTTCAGCACGATCACATGCTTGACGCTTGGAGACTTCTCGAGAGCCTCATCCACATTGGCCTTCAGTGGTAGCATCGAACCGCGGCGCCATCCGCCATCCGCCGTGATCACAGCAACCGCTTCGGCGTCGTTGTTGCGTTCAGCAATCGCTTCGCTGGAGAAGCCACCAAAGATCACGGAGTGGACCGCCCCGATCCGAGCGCAGGCAAGCATGGCGATCACCAACTCGGGCGTCATCGGCATGTAGATCGAGACGACATCTCCAGCCTTGATCCCAAGGCTGGCAAAGCCTGCCGCCGCCCGGCAGACCTCCTGCTGCAGTTCGTGGTAGGTGAGGACCTTTCGTTCACCTTCCGGTTCGCCAACCCAGATAATCGCAGGCTTGTCGCCATGGCCTCGGGCGATCTGATGGTCAACGCACGCGGCAGAGGCGTTGATTTTTCCATCGACAAACCAGCGAGCCACCGGTGGCTGCCAGTCGAGCACCTGGGTGTAGGGAGTGCTCCAGGGCAGTTCACGGGCCCTGGCGTCCCAGAATCCATCAGGGTCGTTCCGGGCCTCGTCGTAGAGCCGCTGGTAGTCCTCGAGGGAGCCGATGCGGGCCTTGGCGGAGAAATCACCCGGTGGCGGAAAGACCCGCTCTTCCTGCATGACGGTGTGGATATGCCCCGATCCAGCGTTCGAATCGCTCATAGACTCCCCCTGTTACAAAAGTTTTGACGGAGTCTAGCCACAGCCCCATGGGCTGAGCAACGAGCCGCGAGGGCTCCGGGCTGCGTGCGACGTGGCCCGTCCGTGGTATGCGTGTTGGGCCTACTGCCGACGGAGTCGCGCAAAGAGCCGCCGATAGTCGGCGGGCCGTACGGCAAACACCGATCGCTCCGCCTCCTCCGGATCGTCGACCAGATCCTCCTCGACGACAATGACGTCGGCATCAAGCCGGTCGCCGTCTTCGTCGTAGAGAGACGACTCTTGAAGGTCTGCAGGCTCGAGAGGGTCGGCATCGCTCAGACCGTCCGGTCGATATTCATACTGGTCCTGCCATGAGCGTTCCTCGGCTGCCTCCCACTCCGACGGGGCGTCTTCATGATCGGCTGTCGTCGCCGAAGCTCGCGGGCTGGGGGATTGATCACTTTCCCATTCGGCATCCTGCGGCAGCGGATCATGCTGCCCCATCCCACGCTGCACGGCCGCCTCGTCACCAAACTCCTCACACGCTGCCAGATCATCAGCGAGCCCGCCCCCCTGGCGGTTCGTCACCTGTTGGCAGCTGCCGAAGTCGTCGGGACCTTGAGCGAGATGCCGTTCCACGGCGGCTCCCGCCTCGTCCTCAAACAGTTCATCGAAAGGATCCTGCGATGCATCGAAGAAGAACTCGACGTCAGGACCGTGAAATGGATCGATCGCTGGCGAGCCGGTCTGCGGGGACGTGTCGGCTGCCGGCTCTCTCCCGCCTGTGAGCCGGTGCGGACCATCCGCTCGAACCTCTGCTTCCGTGTCAGCCAAGGGGGAGTGTGCATCCCCCCAGTCATCATCGGGCCAGCCGCTGTCGTCGAGGGAACCAAAGCTGATCGTCGCAGGCTCAGCGGTGGGCTGCGGAGGAACCTGTGGCTCGGCAGCAGTGGGCTGATCGGCGAATGTGAGAGACTCCGGTGAGGGCAGACGCTGGATCTCTCGCCATGCTGCTTCGATGTCTGCCGGACGGAGTCGCTTGGTCTCTCCAGCGGCAAGGAGAGCATGGTCACAGATCTGGTTGATCAGGCGTGGCACGCCGTCGGTGATCGAGAACAGCGCGTCATCACAGCCCGTCTCAAACCGCGACTCCCAGTCGAGGCCGGCCTGGCGGCATTGCGAGCGTACGTAGCTGCAGGTCTCAGCATGGTCGAGAGGCTCGAGGACCGTGCGGACCACGATCCGTTGAGAGAGGCTCTCCAGTTTTGGATTGGCGAGCCGTTCTTCGAGTTCGCGTGTGCCGGCAAACACGAGGTGCACGGCGGGCATAGGCGTTTGAACCGTGGAAAGCAGTCGCAGCTCTTCCACCAGCCGCGTTGGTAGCGTCTGTGCTTCATCAACAAGCACAACGAGTCCTGAACAGGTGGCTGCCAGTCCGCGGACACGCTCGATGACGCTCATCCGCAGGTCACCTTCTTCCAGCCCGCGGTACGACTCACCTATGTCTGCGAGCACCGACTGCCAGAGGGCGCGTCGCGTGCAGATCCGAGCACCGGAGAGAAACGCGACATCGAAGTCGTCGCGAAGGTCATCAGCCAACTTGGCCAGCAGCAGCGACTTGCCAGTCCCGGCCTGTCCGATGACGACCCCAACACCTTCCGCGCGACGAACTCCCCGTTCGAGTTCCTCCCTCGCTGATTCCACAACGTTGGCAGGGAAGTAGAAGCTGGGCCTGGGAGCGGCGAGGAATGGACGGCCTTGGCTGCGGTGCTGAGGTGAATGCATGGCGACTCGGATCCAGGGACAAGGTCAGTGGTCGACAGAGTGCATCGACGTATAAGTGGTGTCGACCAGACGCGGCTCGATCCTGCACCCGAGTGCCTCGGCAGGCTTTCCGAAACCGGAACACGTTGCCGGATCGGACCGATCGCTCCGGAAATGCCGTATGTCGCCGGGTGACTGATGTTTTGCTGATACGGGGTGCGCTCGGGGTGGTCCAACGCCGCTCCACCGGGTGTTCGACTCGGCCCTCGTGGCCTCGTCTCACTCGAGGCGTTCTCGCTTTCGCCCTCCGGGCTTCGCTCGCCCGCCACGCCGGTGGATCGGCGTCGGACCACCCCTCGCTGACTGGGGGGAAGAGGCCTTGGTTGGCCCGGTGGGGTCGAGTGATGGCAGCGTCGAGTAACGAGGCGGAGGGGACGGCGGGTGCTCGAGGAGCGTTCGAGTTTTTCGCCACTTCGGTGAGCAACGAACTTCCGTCCCAGTCCCCGGCGAAAAAGTCCTGCGACGAGACATCTGCCGCCCCGAAGCCGGTGGCCGCCTATGGTGGGGCGCTCGGGGGGATCCAACGCCGCTCCACCGGGCGTTCGCCTCGGCCCTCGTGGCCTCGTCTCACTCGAGGCGTTCTCGCTTTCGCCTTCCAGGCTTCGCTCGCTCGCCACGCCGGTGGATCGGCGTCGGACCTCCCCTCGCTGGTTGAGGGCTGTTGGTGTTGCGGGATGGGTAGGATGAGTGGCGAGTTGCGAGTGGCCCATCGGTAGAGGAGCGTTGGCAGCGATGCAGTTGTTTCGGATCAAGATCTGCGGGATCACGCGGGCGGAGGATGCCCGTGCGGCGGCAGAGATGGGCGCGGATGCGATCGGGCTGAACTTCGTCACGGGCTCGCCGCGGTGCCTGGGGGTGGAGGAGGCGAGGCGGCTCGTTTCAGCAATGCCAGAGAGTTTGGTCCGGGTCGGGGTGTTTGCCGGTGCGTCTGTGGAGGCAATGCATAAGCTGGCAGAGGCGGCGGGCTTAGATGCAATTCAATTGCACGGCGAGTTGTGGCCTGCCGCTGAAGATTGTGGGCAGGCGGCCGTGCCGGTTGATCCACCGCAGAGGTGTGCGGAGTTGCGACAACTACCTGTGATCCGGGCGGTGCACCTGGGAGCAGCGGAGGGGCCTGAACCCAACCGGCTGGCTGACGCCAACCGCTGGGCTGAGGAGGCGAGGAAGGCAGGTGCTGCTCCGGCGATGCTGCTGGTAGACGCGAGTGTTGCACGTGAAACAGCCGCTGCGGCGCGTGGAGGAACAGGCCGCACTGTGGACTGGGCGGGCGTTGCATCGGCGCAGGCAGACCTGCCGGTGGCGGTTGCTGGTGGGCTCAAGCCGGAGAACGTGGCGGAGGCGATCGCTATGAGTTCTGCAGTGGCTGTCGATGTGGCCAGCGGTGTTGAGTCTGCTCCGGGGCTGAAAGATCTCGACAAACTGCGGCTGTTTATCAGTCAGGCCGCGGGCGTGCTCCCACCGCTGGTGAGCGGCTGAAGCCTTCTCGATTCGTCTGGCTGGGACTCGGCTCAGCGGGGGGTGCCCGCTATGATAGGACGTTCGAAGTCGGTGTTCGGCTTCGACGCTCACGGCCGGAAACGCAGCGAACTGCGGCCGGCCTTTCGACTGCTCGTTTTTCGCTCGAAGGAGGTTTCTGTGGCCCACGTCGACACCCGCCTGCCCTACAAGGTCGCCGACCTGTCTCTGGCCGATTGGGGCCGCAAAGAGATCATGCTCGCGGAAAACGAGATGCCAGGCCTGATGGCTCTCCGCGAGAAGTACGGTCCACAGAAGCCACTGGCAGGTGCCCGTATCGCCGGCTGTCTGCACATGACCATCCAGACTGCCGTGCTCATCGAGACCCTGACCGAACTCGGCGCTCAGGTGACCTGGAGCAGCTGCAACATCTTCTCAACCCAGGACCACGCTGCCGCAGCGATCGCCAAGACGGGCGTTCCGGTCTACGCCTGGAAGGGAATGACGAACGAGGAGTTCGATTGGTGCATTGAGCAGACGCTGTTCTTTCCCGATGACCAGCCGCTCAACATGATCCTCGACGACGGTGGTGACCTCACCGCGATGGTGCATCAGAAGTATCCAGAACTGCTGGGGGACATCCGTGGCCTCTCCGAGGAGACCACGACGGGTGTGCATCGGCTCTATCAGATGGCCGAGCAGGGTGAGCTGAAGCTGCCGGCGATCAATGTCAACGATTCGTGCACGAAGGCGAAGTTTGACAATCTCTACGGCTGCCGCGAGAGCCTCGCTGACGGGATCAAGCGGGCGACTGACGTGATGGTCGCCGGCAAGGTTGTCGTGGTTGCCGGCTACGGCGACGTCGGGAAGGGCTGTGCCCACTCGATGAAGTCGCTGGGTGCTCGCGTGATCGTCACCGAGATCGACCCCATCAACGCCCTTCAGGCAGCGATGGAAGGCTACGAAGTGACCACGATGGAAGAGGCCGCCTCCCGTGGGCAGATCTTCGTCACCACGACCGGCTGCCGCGACGTGATCCTCGGACGTCATCTCGAGCTGATGCCTGAAGACGCGATTGTCTGCAACATCGGTCACTTCGACCTTGAGATCGACGTGGCCTGGCTGGAGAACACCAAGGGCATCACGAAGACCGAGATCAAGCCTCAGGTCGACCGGTACACGCTCCCCTCGGGACGCAGTGTGCTTGTGCTGGCGGAAGGCCGGCTGGTGAACCTCGGCTGTGCCACAGGGCACCCGTCGTTTGTGATGAGCACGAGCTTCACCAACCAGGTGCTGGCTCAGATCGCCCTCTGGCAGCATCCCGACGATTACGATGTCTCGGTGCACCGCCTGCCCAAGAAGCTTGACGAGGAAGTGGCTCGGCTGCACCTCGACAAGCTTGGAGTGAAGCTCACCAAGCTCACCCCAGAGCAGGCCGCCTACATCCATGTGCCCGTCGAGGGGCCGTTCAAGCCGGACTACTACCGGTACTAGTCTGGCCAGCAGCGTTCTGGGCCAGGCCGGCCCAGGACATGCTCTGATACTCAAGCGGGGGTGTCGCGTCAGCGGCACCCCCGCTGTCGTTTCAGGTTGCCTGGTTTCACGTGGAACAGGGGACGCTCGGGGTGGTCCAATGCCACTCCACCGGGCGTTCGTCTCGGCCATCGTGGCCTCGTCTCACTCGAAGCGTTCTCGCTTTCGCCCTCCGGGCTTCGCTCGCTCGCCACGCCGGTGGATCGGCGTCGGACCACCCCTCGCTAGTTGAGTGAACTGGAAGTCCGACTTGCGGATGGGGGCCGTTGGCGGCCCTTCCCGGAAGAGTGTGGGAAGGGCCGCTTCGGCGTTTGCTTACGGAAGTCGCTTGACCTGGATGTTGCGGTAGTGGACTTCACTGCCAGGATCATGGGCCTGGAGAGCGAAGGTGCCGCTGGAGAGTTTGTGATCGCCGCCGCCACCAGGGGCAGC